>CAYOXW010000060.1:0-14183 GCA_964408005.1 uncultured Methylibium sp. | reverse complement strand
GCAGCAGCTCCCAGTTGCGGTTGTCGGTGCTGGCCACGGTGCCGGTGCGCATCACGCGCTTGAGGTCCTCGAGCGCGAGCCGCGTCACGTCGGCCACCGCCTGCTGCAGCGCGACCTGGACCTCGGCCAGCGGCGGGATCGGCACCCACAGCGGCAGGTCCTCGTCGAGCACATGGTCCTCGCGCACATAGCCGTGGGCGAGCACATAGTCGCCGAGCTGCTGCGTGGTGCGCAGCCCGGCGCAGTGGCCGAGCATGATCCAGGCATGCGGGCGCAGCACCGCGATGTGGTCGGTGATGGTCTTGGCGTTGCTCGGCCCCACCCCGATGTTGACCATCGTGATGCCGGCGCCGTCCTTGCGCACCAGGTGGTAGGCCGGCATCTGCGGCAGCCGCGGCGGCGGCTGGCCGAGGAAGTCGCCGGCCTCCAGCGTCTGGCCCTTGCGACGCGTGACCACGTTGCCCGGCTCGACAAAGGCGACATAGCCATCGTCGCCGCCCTCGCTGCCCTCGAACAGCGGCGCCTGGCCGCGCGGCGTCGCCATCAGCTCGTGGCCGAGCTGGACGAATTCGTCGATGTAGAACTGGTAGTTCGTGAACAGCACGAAGTTCTGGAAATGCTCGGGCGCGGTGCCGGTGTAGTGGCGCAAGCGGTGCAGCGAGTAGTCGACGCGCGGGCCGGTGAAGAGGGCCAGCGGCTGCGGCTCGCCGGGGCCGGGCTCGTGCGTGCCGTTGGCGATGCCGTCGTCCATCGCGCCGAGGTCGGGCAGGTCGAACAGGTCGCGCAGCAGCAGCCGGCGCTCGGCATCGAGATGACCCTCGAGATGGGCGTGCTCGGCAAGCGAGAAGTGCAGCGGGATCGGCTGGTCGCTGAGAGAGACCTCGATCGCGACGCCGTGGTGGCGCTGCAGCAGGCGGAACTGCTCGAGGTAGTAGTTGCCGAACAGGTCGGGGCGCGTCAGCGTGGTCTCGTAGCGCCCCGGTCCGGCGACGAAGCCGTAGGCCAGCGGCGTGTCCGCGCGTGCGACGGTGTCGACCTGCACCGCCACGCGCGGGTAGCAGGCGCGCACCCGCTGCGCCGGCGTCTCGCCGGCGACGAAGCGCCGCAGCGCCTCGCGCAGCAGCGCGATGCCGTCCTCGTAGCGGCGGGTCACGTCGGCCAGGGCGGCGACGGGGTCGGTGTGCAGGGTCGTCGTCATCGGAGGGTCGTCAGCGGCGTCGGCGACCATTCTGCGGCCAGGGGCCGCAGCGTGTACCGTCGGGCGTCCGCGAACCGCGCCCGCCCGCCGATGTCCGACCCGAAGCCGCCCCCTCACGTGCTGCCGCTGATCGTCGCCGCGCAGTTCGCCGGCACCTCGCTGTGGTTCGCGGTCAACGCGGTCATGCCGGAGCTGCAGCGCGAGCTCGGCTATCCGGCGTCGGCCGTCGGCGCGCTCAGCAGCGCGGTGCAGCTCGGCTTCATCCTCGGCACGCTGGTGTTCGCGCTGCTCGCGGTGGCGGATCGCCATGCGCCGCGCACGGTGTTCCTGGCCTGTGCGCTCGCCGGTGCCGGCTTCAATGCCGCCGGCGCGGCCTGGCCGGGCGGCCCCGCGCTCGAGTCGCTGTGGGCGCTGCGCTTCGCGACCGGCTTCTGCCTCGCCGGCATCTACCCGGTGGGCATGAAGATCGCGGCGGCCTGCTACCCGCAGGGCCTGGGGCGCGCGCTCGGCTGGCTGGTCGGCGCGCTGGTGCTGGGCACCGCGAGCCCGCACGCGCTGCGAGCGCTCGGCACCCACTGGCCCTGGCCGACGGTGATGCTGGCGGTCTCGGCCCTGGCGGCCGCCGGCGGGCTGGCGCTGTGGTGGGCGCTGCCCGACGGCGGACAGCTGCCGCGCGCGAGCACGCTGCAGTGGCGCGCGCTCGGCGCGATCGGTGCGGACCGGCGGCTGCGCGCCTCGGTGCTGGGCTACTTCGGCCACATGTGGGAGCTGTACACGCTGTGGGTGCTGCTGCCGGAGATCCTGGCGACGCGGCTCGAGGGCGCGGCGCTGTCCTGGGCGGCCTTCGCCGGCATCGGCGCCGGCGCGCTCGGCTGCGTGGCCGGCGGCTGGGCGGCGCAGCGCCACGGCAGCGCGCGCGTGGCCGGCACGCTGCTCGCGACCAGCGGGCTGTGCTGCCTCGCCGCGCCCTGGGCGCTCGGTGCCGCGGATGCCTGGTTCGCGCTGTGGCTGTTGGTCTGGGGCGTCAGCGTCGCCGGCGATTCGCCGCAGTTCTCGGCCCTCAGCGCGAGCAATGCGCCGCGCGCGGCGGTCGGCAGCGTGCTGACGCTGGTCAACTGCATCGGCTTCGCGATCTCGATCGCGAGCATCGAGCTGTTCGTGCGCCTGGGCGCGAGCCTGCCGCTCGGGCTCGTGCTGCCGGCGCTGGCGGTGGGCCCCGCGCTCGGGCTCTGGGGCCTGGCGCCGCTGCTCGGCGCCGGGCCTCAGCGCACGCCGACGCCGGCGGACTCGAGCCGCAGATAGACCTGCTGCAGGTTGCGCGCGTGCGCGCGCGGGTAGAGCGCCCAGCCGGCGTAGGCGGGCAGGTCGCTGTGCTCGGCGGTCTCGAGCAGGCTGGCGCCCGATTCGAGCAGCGCCGTGGCCTGGCGCTCGGTGTCGTCGAAGTAGCGCGCCATCGGCGCGAGCGCTTCCAGGCCGGCGACCGGTCCCCAGCCCGGCACGAGCCGCCGGATCGGCAGCGCCGCCATCTCGGCGAGGGCCTGGCGCCAGCCCGCGAGGTTGGCGTCGCGCAACTCGGGGATGCGGTGCACCGAGGCCAGCGCACCGGCAAAGGCGATGCCGCTGTCGAGGTCGAGCACCAGCAGGTCGCCCGGCGTCGCGGCCCAGGCCGGGTGCCACAGCAGCAGCCGGCGCCCGGCGATCTCGCGCGTCTCGGTCGTGGCGAGCGTCTGCGTCGGCGCCAGCACCCGGGTGCCGGCCATCGTCGCCTCGCCGAGGACGGTGACGAGGTTCTTCAGGCAGTTCTCGCAGCGCGCGACGATCATCTTCGCGGTCGCGTCCTGGGCCAGCACCGGCACGCCGCGCTCGGCGAAGGCGGCCGCGCCCATCACGAATTCCTGCAGCGGCTGCGACTCGATCGCCAGCACCACCGGCTTGCCGGCGATGCGCTCGGCCTGGGCGATGCGCTCGCGGCCGTCGACATAGGAGCTGCCGGTGCTGATCATCACCACGCCGTCCGTGCCGACCACGAAGCCGCCGTTGCCGACGCGGCCGCGGTTCTCCGGCGCCGCCTCGTCGGACGAGCCGATCCAGGCGTAGACGCCCGGTGCGAGCCGCTGCGGCTCGAGGGCCAGCGCCCGCAGCGCCGTGAGCAGCAGCACGGCGGCGAGAACGGTCCAGCGCATCAGTCCTCCCATTCGAGCTCGGCGTAGGCGGCGGTGACGTTGCGCACGTGGAAGTCCTCGCGCAGCCGCCAGGGTGAGGGCGCGAGCGGCACGCGCTCGAGCGCCTGCGAGAGGGTCCAGCCGGCCTTCAGCGCGCGGCGCACATCGGCCAGCAGCGTCGCGAGGTAGTCGCGCTGCGGCGCGAGCACGCCAGGCCAGTCCGGGCTCGGCTCGCCATGGCCGGGCACCGCGAGCGCGACACGCTCGCGCGCCAGCGCCTCGAGCGTCGCGAGCCAGCCCTTGAGCCGGCCGTCGACCACCGGCAGGTGATCGCGGAACAGCAGGTCGCCGAGGAAGAGCGTGCCGCCGGCCTCGTCGAGCACGCTCAGGTCGGTGTCGGTGTGCGAGGTCGGCCAGGCCTGCACGAGGAGGCGGCGTCCGCCGAGGTCGATCTCGAGGCGCGCGTCGACCAGCTCGGTCGGCACGACCAGGCGCGTGCCCTCGGCGGCCGCACCGAAGTCGCGCCGCAGCTGGTTCAGGTAGAAGGGCGCGCGCGCGGCCAGCGAGGTCGGCAGCCGGCGGTGGCCGACGAAGCGCGTGCCCGGGGCATCGAAGGCCTGGTTGCCGAGCAGGTGATCGGGGTGCACGTGGGTGTTGATCACCCAGCACACCGGCCGGTCGGTGACGCGCCGTATCGCGGCCTGCAGCGCCGTGCCGATCGCGGCGCTGCCGCCGGTGTCGATCACAGCGACGCAGCGCTCGCCGACCACGAAGCCGAGGTTGCCGACGTCGCCGTCGTTCTCCGGGCCCCAGACCGCGACCTGCGCGACGTGCACATGCACGCCGGGGGCGACCTCGCGCAGCGTCAGCGGCGCGGCCACCGCCCCGAGGGCGCCGGCGGCCAGCCACAGCATGGCGCCGAGCGCCAGCAGGCGGTGCTGCTGCGCCACGCCCCGCTCCCTCAGCGTGGCTCGAGGCGGATGAAGCAGGCCTTCTTGGCCTCCGTCTGCAGCGCGCGGAAGCGGCGGATGTCCTTCTGGAGCTGCTCGGTATCGCGGATCACGTTGCCGCGCTCGCCGCCGATGCTGGTCGCCTTCGCCGCGGTGCTCAGCGACACGAAATCGTCGTAGGCGAGATCGCGCGCGATGCGGTCGATCGTGCAGGAGCACTTGTTCAGCATCTCGAAGGCCGGCCCCGGGTGCTCGTCCATGCACTCCTGCACGTAGATCACGCGGTCGGCGGTCGGGTAGTCGTGGGCCAGCGCCGGGGCGGCCAGCGCCAGTCCGAGGGCGAGCGCGGCCATGCCGCGCAGCGGGGGAGGCAGGGTGCGCATGGCGGGTCCTCAGCGGGGGTTCGACGCGGTCGGCGGGGCTTCGGTGCCGACGAAGCTCATCACTTCCTCGATCATCGTCGCCGGGTCGCCGGCCTGGCTGCCGGCCATCGTCGTGCGGATCTGGAACACGCCGCCGGGGACGCCGGGAGCCAGCACGAAGGTGTAGGTCTTCTTCGCGTAGCGCTCGTAGCGGCTGCGCGCGGGATCGCTCTCGTAGGGCATCAGCGTGACCTCCTGGGCCGGCAGCGACTTGCCTTGCCAGCTCACGGTGGTGTCGCGGAC
This sequence comes from uncultured Methylibium sp., assembly GCA_964408005.1. Classification (GTDB taxonomy): domain Bacteria; phylum Pseudomonadota; class Gammaproteobacteria; order Burkholderiales; family Burkholderiaceae_C; genus Methylibium. The sequence continues at coordinate 9,208 of CAYOXW010000060.1, read as the reverse complement.
CTGGGCCTCGTCGACCATCGCGCGGCGGATGCGGTTGCGGAAGTAGTTGCCGGTCTTGCGCGCGGTCAGGCGGGCCATCTCGCGGATGTCACGCTCGAGGAAGTACAGGATCACCGGATTGGCCTCGGCGTTGTCCACCGCCGGCAGCTCGACCGCCCGCTCGCCGCTCAGGAAGCTGCCCTTGACGGCGCAGCAGGTCTTGCCACTGCGGCTGACGTCGATGCGCACCGAGTCGCTGAAGCCCGGCTCGAGCGTCCCCGACTTGACGTAGTCGTAGCGCAGCGCCGTTGGTGGCTTGAGGTTGGCGAGATGGCGCTCGACGAACACGAGGTTCTCGGCGCGCGAGAACGGGGCCGGTTCGGCGGCCAGGCTGGCGCCCAGCCCCCCACTCAGCACCAGCGCGAGCAGCAGACCTGGCAGGCGGGAAGGGCGAGGCATCATCATCACTCCAGTTCGGCGGCCACATGCGCGGCCGTTCGAGGATCATCCAGGGCCAGCGCGTGGACCATGCGCCGGGCTTCATCCCACCGCCCCTGCTTGCGGTAGAGCTGTGCCAGCCGAACCCACGCCTGACTGTAGCCGGGGTCCTGTTCGATGCAGTGCCGCAAGGACTCGATCGCGGCGTCGGCTTGCGCGAGCTCGTCGAGTGCGACGCCGCGCAGGTAGTGCGCCTCGGGGTCGTCCGGGGCGTCGCCGAGGCGCTGCTCGGCGAGCTGGGCGAGCGCGGGCCACTGGCCATCGAGCTTCATGGCCGCGGCACGCAGGAACAGCGGCTGCGCGGCCAGCGGCGTCTCCCAGAACGTGAGCCCGGCCAGCGGCTGCACCGGCACGAAGGCGTGCTCGTCGTTGAGCCGCTCGAGCAGCCAGTCGGCCGGCGCGGAGAAGTAGTGCGCCGCGCCACCGCGCAGCCGGAAGGTCAGGATGCCGACGAGCGCGCCGCGCGCGTCGAACAGCGCGCCGCCGCTCGCGCCGGAACTGAACCAGTTGCTGCTCTGGATCACGTCGCTGCCCGACCAGCGGTGCCGCGCCACGACCTCGCCGTCGCTGAGCTGGATGCCGATGCCGCCGGTGTAGCCGACCGCGGTCACCGGCTCGCCGGGCTTGAGCACCGCGGCGCGTCCGATCGGCACGGCGTCGCCCTCGAGCGTCGGCACGCGCAGCAGGCACAGGTCGCGGGTGACGTCGGCGAGCTGCGCGTCGGCATAGTGGCGGCGGCCGTGCTTGAGCACCGCGATGCGCCGCGCGTGACGCGTCACATGGCAGTTGGTCACCACCTTGTGCGGCGCGACGATCACGGCCGAGCCGAGCTGGAAGCCGGCCGTGTCGGCGATCGCCTCGATCCTGACGATGCTCGGCGCGTGCTGGATCAGCGCGGTCCGCGGGGACGGCGTCTGCGCGGCGGCGCCGGCGGCCAGCACGCCGAGCGCCGCGGCGACGGTGTGGCGGAGCGAACGCACATCCATGGGCGGCCTCGTGCGGGTCGGGGGCGAGGGGGCCGGGAGGCTCGGTCGGTCCTCAGCGCGGGGCGGCCGGCGGCGCCTCGACCAGCGGCACGCCGAAGTCGCCGAGGATCGCGGAGATCTGCGGCTGCAGCTTGTCGATCAGCCCCTCGATCTGCTGCTTCCACTCGCGCTCGCCGTAGCGCACGCCCATCGCGATCGCGAAGTCGAACTTGATGTTCGGCTCCGAGGCCATCGGCACGACCGTCAGCTTCGGACTCGTGACCTGCTTCGCGTAGTAGCCGGCCAGCGGCCCCCAGACGATCGCCGCGTCGATCTTGCCGCCGGCGAGCTCCTGGTCGATCAGCTGGCCGGCGTAGAAGCCCGGATCGGCGCTCATCATCTGGTAGGGCACGCCCTGATCGACCAGGCCATGGCGGTTCAGCCACTCCGAGCCCGGCGAGCGGTCGTACAGGCCGATGCGCAGCTTCGAGAGCACCGCGCGGTCGAGCTTGAGGAAGTCCTCGATGGTCTTGACGCCGTCGAGCCCCTTGCCGGGCGCGTAGACGAGCGCATGGGTCGAGCGGTAGTAGGGCTTGGTCACCGAGACCTGGTCGTAGCCGGCCGGCACGCCCATGATGATGTCGCAGGGGTAGTCCTTGCCCGGCAGCTTGTAGCGCAGCGTGTTGCGCACGAAGGCCAGGCGCTGCGGGAAGGAGTAGTACTCGACCGGCAGGCCCAGCTCCTTCGCGAACAGCTCGGCCACCTTGTTCTCGATGCCGTCGTTCTTCGCGGTCGAGAACGGCGGGTTGTTGGGGTCCTGGCAGACGCGCAGCGCGGTGCGCGGGGGTGGGGCGTCCTGGGCCTGTGCCGGCGCGGCGGCCAGCAGGGTTGCGGCGAGCGCCGCGACGGTGGCGCAGGTGACGAGGTCAGGCTTGGGCATGCGGGTCATGGCAGTGGTTCGACTTGTGCGCGCGTGATGACGCCGTCGGCGCGGCCCTTGAGGTAGGAGTACAGATGCTCGATCTGGTTCGCGACCGAGGGCAGGTGCCCGAACGCGGGCATGCGCTTCGCCGGTCGTCCCTGCAGCACGGTCTGCACGAACTCTTCCTTCGTCAGCCGTGCCAGGCTCTCGGTCAGCGCCGGCCCGCTGAGCCCCTGCTGCTCGGCGCCGTGGCAGCCGCCGCAGTTCTGCGTCTTCCAGATCCTGTAGCCGGCATAGGTGTCGGCGTCGACGCGGTAGCCATCGAGCACCGTGGGCGGTGCCGCCTGCCCGATCGGGGCCAGCACCGCACCGGCGACCGCGACACCGAGCCGCAGTCGCCAGGCCTTCGCTCCCTCGCTGCGCCGTCCCGCCGGCCTGTTCAACGAGGGGCGGTGGCTCATTCGAGGCCCGTCACGCGCGAGCTCTTGATCGCGCCGTCCGAACGCCCCTTCAGGTAGGCGTAGATGTCGTCGATGTTCTGCGTGACGTAGGGGCTGTCCTTGTGCGGGGGCATGCCGCGCTCGAGCCGACCGTCCATCACGGTCTTGACGAACTCTTCCTTCGTCAGCTTCTTCAGGCTCTCGACCAGCGACGGGCCCGCCAGGCCTTCCTGGTTCGCGCCATGGCAGGCGGCGCAATTGGCCTGACGCCACATGCGGAAACCGTTCAGCGTCTTGGCGTCGACCTTGTTGCCGTCGACGACCGTGTACAGCTCCGTCTTGACTTCCTCGGCCGACACGACGGAAGCCGAGCAGGCCAGCGCAGCGAGGCCGGCGACGGCCAGCAGGAAACGGGAGGAACGAACTTTCATGAGATACCCAGGCAGTGAAGAGAGAGCCATTCAACGAAACGGGGACGGCAGACGTTGTCGTCGACCGTCCCCTGCGACCGACCCGGGAACCTGAAGGTTCCGCGGGTCGGGGAAATTGCCGAGATCAGTTCGGCAGAGCGAAGATCGTCAGCGAGCCACCGAGGTCGGTGTGCTTGTTCAGGTCACGGTAGCCACCCACGGCGCCCAGGCCATCGGTGTCCTTCTCGAGGCCCGCGGCCATGCCGATGCCGGCCCAGCCACCGATGCCCGAGAACACGCCCATGTACTGCTTGCCCTTGTGCTCGTAGGTGAACACGTTGCCGATGATCCCGGACGGAGTCTTGAACTTGTAGAGCTCCTTGTTGATGTCCTTCGCATCGACGCACTTGAAGTAGCCTTCCAGCGTGCCGTAGCAGCTCAGGCCGCCCGCGGTGTTGAGCGAGCCGCTCCACACCGAGAACTTCTCGGGCTTGCTCTGGACGATCTTGCCGGTGCCGGCGTCCCAGGCGATGTAGTTGCCCATGCCGCCGTGGCTTCCCGGGGCCGGGAACATCGACAGCGTGGCACCGACGTACGGCTGACCCGCGGTGTACTCGACCTTGAACGGCTCGTAGTCCATGCAGACGTGGTTCGTCGGCACGTAGAACAGGCCGGTGTTCGGGTCGAACGAGGCGGGCTGCTGGTCCTTCGAACCCAGCGCGGCCGGGCAGACGCCCTTGGTGTTGACGTCAGGCCCGTTCTGCGCGGTCGAGTACTGCTTGACCACCTGCGGGCGGCCCGACTTCATGTCGACGTGCGTGGCCCAGTTCACCTTCGGGTCGTACTTCTCGGCGACCAGCAGGGCGCCGTTGGTGCGGTCCAGCGTGTAGCCGAAGCCGTTGCGGTCGAAGTGCACCAGCGCCTTGGTCGGCTTGCCCTTCACCGGGATGTCCGCGAGGATCATCTCGTTGATGCCGTCGAAGTCCCACTCGTCGAACGGCGTCATCTGGTAGACCCAGTTGACCTTGCCGCTGTCGACGTCACGCGACCAGATGGACATGGACCACTTGTTGTCGCCAGGACGCTGCGAGGGGTTCCAGGTCGACGGGTTGCCGGTGCCGTAGAACATGGCGTTCAGCGCCTTGTCGTACGAGTACCAGCCCCAGGTCGTGCCGCCACCGATCTTCCACTGATCGCCCTTCCAGGTCTTCAGCGAGGAGTCCGGGCCCACCGGGGTGACCTTGCCGTCCGCCCAGGTGGTGGTCTTGACCGGGTCGATCAGCATCTCGGCGTCCGGGCCGGTGCTCATGCCCTTCCAGACCTGCTTGCCGGTCTTGATGTCGTAGGCGGCGACATAGCCGCGCACACCCCACTCACCACCGGAGATGCCGGTGATGACCTTGTCCTTGAAGACGTGCGGGGCGTTGGTGTTCACCGCGCCGAGCTTCGGGTCGCCGTTCTTGACGGTCCAGACCATCTTGCCGGTCTTGGCGTCGATCGCGACGAGGTTCGAGTCGGCCTGCTGCAGGAAGACCTTGCCCTCGGCGTAGGCCAGGCCACGGTTCACCGTGTCGCAGCACATCTGCGGGATGACCGCCGGATCCTGCTTCGGCGCGTACTTCCACTTGATGGTGTTCGTGTCGAGGTCGATCGCGAACACGTTGTTGGGGAACGGCGTGTGCAGGTACATCATGCCGTCAACGACCAGCGGCGAGCCTTCGTGGCCGCGCAGCACGCCGGTGGAGAAGGTCCACGCGACCTGCAGTTTGCCGACGTTGCCCTTGTTGATCTGGTTCAGCTTGCTGTAGCGCTGGTTGAACATGTCGCCAGCCTGCATCGCCCAGTTCTTCGAATTGGCGATGTGTTTCTCGACGTCGGCATTCGCGAGCGCCACCGTCGGCACCGCCAGCAGAGCGAGGCTCAGGGGGCGCATCAGGCGCCAACCCGATTGCTTCTTAACTTTCATCGTCGTCTCCATGGTAGGAATGGGTGGGTGTGGCCTTGGGTGTGCTCCTTGGCGCGCCCCATCGATGTTTTATTCCTGGCGTTCGGCACCTGATACCTAGGACAGACCCTGACCGATCCTCAGGGCCCTCGAGGGCGTGGCACAGAATCGCACAGACCCTAGGGATACCCCGCTCCGTCAAAGCTTGGACACCGCCGATGCGGTCAGCGAGCCTCTCGTTTGTGGTGCGGCGCGGCAGGGTTTCCGACGTCGTCGGCCTTCATTCAACGCGGCGCCACCGGTGGCTCGCCGAGGGCGCGACGCGCTCCGTCTGCCGCTGCGCGAAGGCGCAGCGCCAGCGGCAATTGGCAATTCGGCGCCGGCCCCATGCACAGAGTCGGAGTGCCGATGCGCATCACGCCATCGGTCAGGCCGCGGAGGAACCGGCGATGCAGTCGACCGACGCGGGCCTGCGCAGGTCGCCTCGAGTTCGATGCGGCGTGGCGCGCGCTCGAGCGCGCTGTGCGAATGCTCGTCGCGCAGCGCAGAGGTCGCCGGCGCGAGTCACACCGCAGCCACGGACACCGCCCTTGCGTCGTCGCGTGGCGTCGCAGGGTGTCGTGCGGCTGCGGCGGCCACCACGGTGGCAGTGGTCGCTCATCGCGACGAGGGTTCGTGCGCGGCCTCCAGTGGGCGAGCGGTCGTGTGCTGTCGTCGCTGCACAACGCCCCCCGGTGACGAAACGTACCGGCTGCGTCCGCCGGTAATCGGGCGACCCGGCGCGCCCCGTGTGGGAGTCGACCGCGGGGCACGATGCCCCGCCGGCGTGTGACGGAATGCCGGCCGCGTCGCGCTGTCGCCGCTGCGCGGGACCTTGGGGGCCGGGCGTGTTCCGCGCCACAATCTTCCCGATCGTAGCCATCTGCCTGCCCGGTGAGCCTGCCCCCGACCAAGACCGCGCTCGGACTCGAGGAACTGCGCCAACGCAAGCGCAAGCTCGGCCAGCGTCATCGCACGATGCTGCTGCTGGTCGACGGCAGGCGCAGCCGCGAGGAGGTGATCGATCTCGCGCAGCAGGCCGGCGTCACGCCCTTGCACTTCGACGAGCTGATCGCCTGGGGCATGGTGGACGGCGAGCCGCTGGTCGAGCCTGAGGCGGTCGCTGAGCTTGCTGTCGAGGCATCGCCGCAGGGGCCTGCGACGGCGCAGCCCGAGCGGGCGCTGCATGAAGCCGACGCTGAAGTGGCCGCCGCGCCTGCCTCCGTGGAGGCCCTCGAGCCGGTCCCTGGCGACCCTGAGCTGGCGGTGCCGCCGGCGCCGGGCGTCGCTGCCGATGCGGTGGCAGCGTCCGCGCCGGCGTCAGCCCCCGAGGTCGAGCTCGACATGCCCGCCGAGTCCGCCGCCGAACCGGGCGGTACCGAGGCGCCGCCCGCGACGCCTGTGGCACTGATGCTAGCCCCCGAGGCCGCGGCGAGCGCTGCGGTGCCGGAGCGGCTCACCATCACGCTGTCGCCGCCACCGGTGGCGCGGCCGCTGCCGGCGCGCCGGCTCGCGCCCACGCGCCGCGGCGCGCCGCGCATCGCCGCGGCATCGCCGCGGCTCCCCGAGCCGCCGGTCCTCGCGCTGGGGCTGGAGCCGGCGCGGGCCGTCCCGACGCTGTCCGAGCCGCTGGTCGGCGAGCTGCCTTCGCACATCCGCCCGGTCTTCGTCGAGGACGCCGCCGGGCTCGATGCCCTGCCGGCTGCCGGCGATGCCGATGCGAGCGAGGAGGATCGCCTGCTCGGCGAGGTGCGCGGGCTGCTGATCGGCACGCTGCTGGTCGATGCGCCGGTCAGCAGCTCGCTGACGGCCTTGCGGGTGCATCGCGCGCGGGACCGCGAATCGCTGGTGCGGCTGGTGTGGGAAGTCGAGCGCAGCCTGGTGCGCGCGCGCCGACCGCGCGAGGCGCAGGCCCGGCTGGGCCGCGCGCGCGAGCTGCTCGGGCTGGGCAACACCGTCGTCCACGAACACACGCTGCCGGGCCACCCGGGCGGTGACTGAGCGGCGACATGACGCTGCTCGCGATCGACATCGGCAACACGCGCCTGAAATGGGCGCAGTACGCGTCGCTGCAGCCGGGCCGCGAGCCGATCGCCCATGGCGCGGCCTTTCTCGAGACCATCGACCGCCTGATCGAGCCCGGCGGCGACTGGGCCGGCCTCACGGCGCCGACCGCGATGCTCGGCTGCTGCGTCGCCAGCGACTCGGTGCGCCACCGCGTCGAGGAGCAGCTCGAGCTGTGGGACGTGAGCCCGCGCTGGGTGGTGTCCAGCGCGGTCGAGGCCGGGGTCGTCAACGGCTATGACCATCCGACGCGGCTGGGCAGCGATCGCTGGGTCGCGGTGATCGGCGCGCGCGCGCGCATGCTGGCCGCCGGGCGTCACGAGCCGGTGCTGGTGGTGATGGCCGGCACCGCGGTCACGGTCGACGCGGTCGACGCCGAAGGGCGCTTCCTCGGCGGGCTGATCCTGCCGGGCCACGGCATCATGCTCAAGGCGCTCGAGGCCGGCACGGCCGGCCTGCGCGTGCCCACCGGCGAGGTCCGCACCTTCCCGACCAACACCAGCGACGCGCTGACCAGCGGCGGCACCTATGCGATCACCGGGGCGATCGAGCGCATGCACCGCCAGCTGCAGCAGCACTGCGGGCGCGTGCCGCACTGCTTCGTCACCGGCGGCGCCGGCTGGAAGGTCGCGCCGGCGCTGGCGATCGGCTACGAGCTGGTCGAGTCGCTGATCTTCGACGGGCTGCTGACGGTCGCCGCCGCCCGCGGCCTGCGCGGCGGCTCGGGCTGAGCCCGACGACCGGGGGCCATCGTCAAAGGATGAAGCGCGACAGGTCCTCGTCGACGGCGAGGGCCGCCAGCTTGCCGTCCACGTAGGCGGCGTCGATCACGACGCTCTGGCCGGCGCGGTTCGGCGCGTCGAAGCTGACCTCGTCGAGCAGCCGCTCCATCACCGTCGCGAGGCGGCGCGCGCCGATGTTCTCGGTGCGCTCGTTGACCTCGCAGGCGATCTGCGCGAGCCGGCGGATGCCGTCGGGCTGGAAGTCCAGCGTCACGCCCTCGGTCGCGAGCAGCGCCGCGTACTGGCGCGTCAGGCTGGCCTGGGTCTGGGTCAGGATCGCCTCGAACTCGGTCACGCCCAGCGAGCCGAGCTCGACGCGGATCGGGAAGCGCCCCTGCAGCTCGGGGATCAGGTCGCTGGGCTTGCTGAGGTGGAAGGCGCCCGAGGCGATGAACAGCATGTGGTCGGTCTTGACCATGCCGTACTTGGTGCTGACGGTCGTGCCCTCGACCAGCGGCAGCAGGTCGCGCTGCACGCCCTGACGCGACACCTCGGCAACGCCGCCGCCGTCGCTGCGCGAGGTGACCTTGTCGATCTCGTCGATGAAGACGATGCCGTTCTGCTCGGCCGCGGCGAGCGCGCGCGTCTTGATCTCCTCCTCGTTGACGAGCTTGGCGGCCTCCTCGTCGACCAGCAGCCTGCGCGCCTCGGCGATCTTGAGCTTGCGGTTGCGCCGCCGCCCCTGGCCGATGCCGGCCAGCATGCCACGCAGCTGCGAGGCCATCTCCTCCATGCCGGGCGGGGTCATCAGCTCGACGCCCATGCGCGGCTCGGTCAGCTCGAGCTCGATCTCCTTGTCGTCGAGCTGGCCTTCGCGCAGGCGCTTGCGGAAGGTCTGGCGCGCCGCGCTGTCCGCCGGGGGCGAACCGGTGGTGCCGAACCCCGCGCCCTGCGAGGGCGGCGGCACCAGCGCGTCAAGGATGCGTTCCTCGGCCGCGTCCTCGGCGCGCGTGCGGTGCGCGCGCATCGCGGTCTCGCGGATCTGCTTGACCGCGACCTCGATCAGGTCGCGCACGATCGAGTCGACGTCCTTGCCGACATAGCCGACCTCGGTGAACTTGGTCGCCTCGACCTTGATGAAGGGCGCGTCGGCCAGTTTCGCGAGGCGGCGCGCGATCTCGGTCTTGCCGACGCCGGTCGGCCCGATCATCAGGATGTTCTTCG
>CAYOXW010000059.1:0-14304 GCA_964408005.1 uncultured Methylibium sp. | reverse complement strand
TCGCGCTCGGCCTGCTGCTGCCGGCGCTCGCGCTCGCGCTCTACGGCGCGCTCGGCAACCGCGACGCGCTCGCGCCCCGCGCGCAGCCGCCCGCCGCGGCCGCCTCCGCGCTCAGCGAGGCCGACGTGGTCGCGATGGTCGAGCAGCTCGCCCAACGCATGGAAACCATGGCCGGCCAGCCCAACGAGCTCGAAGGCTGGGTGCTGCTGGCGCGCTCCTACGCCTCGATGCAGCGCTTCGACGAGGCCGACCGTGCCTGGCAGCGCGCGATCGCGCTGGCGCCGCAGGAGGCGCAGTTCTACGCCGACCGCGCCGACGCGCTCGCGATGAAGCAGAACCGCAGCCTCGTCGGCGAGCCGACCGCGCTGCTCGAGCAGGCGCTCAAGCTCGATCCGAAGAACCTCAAGGCCCTGGTGCTGGCCGGCAGCGCCGCCTTCGACCGCGAGGACTGGGCCGCCGCGGCCGCCTACTGGACCCGGGCGCGCGTCGACGTGCCCGCCGGCGGCGAACTCGCGGCCAGCCTCGACAACAGCCTCGCCGAGGTGCGCGCGCGCGCCGATGCGCCCGCGGCGTCGAGCCCGGCGGCCACCCCCCCCGCGGCGGCGGCCTCGTCGATCGCCGGCCGCGTGCGGCTGGCGCCGGCGCTGGCGGCCCGGGCCCGCCCCGACGACACCCTGTTCGTCTACGCGCGCGCCGCCGAGGGCCCGCGCATGCCGCTGGCGATCCGTCGCCTGCGCGTCGCCGACCTGCCGCTCGAGTTCACGCTCGACGACAGCCTGGCGATGTCGCCCGAGTTCCGGCTCTCGGCCTTCCCGCGCGTCGTCGTCGGCGCGCGCATCTCGCGCTCGGGCCAGGCCCTGCCCCAGCCCGGCGACCTGATCGCCGAGCCGGTGCCGGCCACCGGCGGCGCCGTCGAGTTGCTGATCGACCACGTGCAGCCCTGAGCCCGGCGGCGCACGGCCGGTCCTACACTGGCGCGGCTGTCGGCCGCGTCCCCTTGAAGCCCCCCGCCCTGCCCCTGTCCTGGAAGCTGTCGCTGGTGCCGGCGGCGGCGGCCTTGCTGCTGGTGCTGGCCCTGCTCGGGCTGGCCGACGGCCTGCTGGGGCGCTACCTGGAGGCGCGCGCCAAGGAGCAGGTCGGTCACACCGCGCTGCGCATCGCGGACACCTTCTCGCGCGCACTGAACCGCCGCGTCGGCGAGGTGCAGCTGCTCGCGCGCAGCGCGCACCTCGCGCCCGGTGCCTCGCCCGAGCGCATGCGAGCGGAGCTCGCCTGGCTGCAACGCCACACCGCCGGCTACGCCTGGATCGGCGTCACCGACCTCGAGGGCCGCGTGCTCGCCGCCACCGGCGGGCTGCTCGAGGGCCGCTCGATCGCGCAGCGGCCGGTCTTCGTCGAGGGCCTGCGCGGCCCCTGGCTCGGCGACGTGCACCCGGCCGTTGCGCTCGCGCCGCTGCTGCCGCGCCGCGCCGACGGCCGCGTGCCGCAGCTGATCGACATCGCGATGCCGCTGCTCGATGCGGACGGGCAGCGCTACGGCGTGCTCGCCGCCCATGCCGAATGGGACTGGTTCGAGCAGCTGCTGGAGCGCGCGGTGCCGCATGAGGCGGGGCTGCGCACGCTGCTGCTGTCGCGCCGCGGCGAGCCGCTGCTCGGCGCGCCCGACCCCGCGCGCGCGGCGGCGCTGCACGAGGCGCTGGCGCGGCAGCCCGAGCCGGGCCGGCTGTTCGCGCTCGGCGCGCGCGAGGTCGCCGCCGCGGCGCCGCTCGAGCCGACCCAGGGCGCGCTCGCGCTGGGCTGGCAGATCGTCGTGCAGCAGGACCTCGACGCCGCGATCGCACCGGTGACCGCGCTCGAGCGCAGCGTGGTCGCCGGCGGGCTGCTGCTCGCGCTGGGCGTTGGTGTCGGCGGCTGGCTGCTCTCGCGCCGCCTGTCGCAGCCCTATGCCGGCCTGCTGGCCGCGGTCACCGAGCGCTATGCCGGCGCGGCCGGCGCGCAGCGCGCGCTCGGCCTGACCGGCTACCTCGACGCGCTCGCCGAGCAGCTGCGCCGCGCCGGCGGCGCGCCCAGCGGTGCCGACGACGTGCTCAGCCGCGTGGTCGGCGACGCGCAGCGGCTGCGCGCGATGCTCGACCAGCTGCCCGCCGCGGTCTACCTCAGCGGCCCCGACGACCGGCTGCTGTACTGGAACGGCGCCTGCGAGGCCATGTTCGGCTGGTCGGCGAGCGAGGTGCTCGGCCGCCCGGCCGGCGAGTTGCTGCACCGCCCCGGCGAAGACCCGGGCCACGCGCGGCTGCACCAGCGCATCGCCCGCGAGCCCGGCCCCTTCGAGTTCGCCACCGCGGTGCAGCACCGCGACGGCACGGCGGTGCGCGGCGAATGGCGGCTGACGAAGCTGCACGACGGCAACGGCGCCTACCTCGGCCTGCTCGCCCAGGTGCGCGACGTGACCGCCGAGCAGGCGGCACGCGCCCAGGCCGAGGCGCTCGAGCACCGCCTGCGGCTGCTGACCGACGCCGCGGTCGACTACGGCCTCGTCATGCTCGACGCCGATGGCCGCGTGACCAGCTTCAACGCCGGCGCCGAACGCCTGACCGGCTGGCGCGCCGACGAGGTGCTGGGCCGCGCCCACGCCTCCCTGCTGCAGGGCAGTGCCGACGCGCCCGCACCCACGCTCGAGCAGGTGGCGAGCGACGGCCGGGTCGAGTTCGAGGGCTGGTGCCGGCGACGCGACGGCTCGCGCTTCTGGGGCAATGCGCTGCTCTACCGCATCGGGCCGGCCGGGGCGCCAAGCGGCTATGCGCAGGTGACGCGCGACCTGAGCCTGCGCCGCGAGGCCGAGAAGGCCCGCCGCGAGAGCGAGGCGATGCTCGCGGCGGTGATCCAGTCGGCCAGCGACGCGGTGATCAGCACCGACGTGCAGGGCCGCATCGAGCTGGTCAACCCGGCGGCCGAGCGCATCTTCGGCTACCGTGCCGATGCGCTGCTCGGCCAGCCGCTCGACATCCTGCTGCCGCCGGCGCAGCGCGCGCGCCACGGCGCCGATCTCGCCAGCTTCGCGGCCTCCCGGGTCACGCGCCGCAGCATGGGCGCCGGGCGGGTCCAGGGCCTGCGCGCCGACGGGGTGCTCATCGAGCTCGAGGCCTCGATCTCGCAGGTGCACGTCAACGACCGCCAGGTGCTGACCGCCATCCTGCGCGACGTGACCGAGCGCGTGCGCCAGGAGCACGCGCTGATGCAGTACCAGCTCGAGCTGACCGAGCTGACCCAGCGCCTGATGGCCCAGGAGAAGGCGACCTCGCGCATGCTGGCGCAGGCGCTGCACGACCGGCTGGGCCAGACGCTCGCGGCGCTGCGCCTCGGCCTCGACGCGCTGCCGGCCGGCGGCCCCACGCGTGAGCGGCTCGACCGGCTGGTCGGCCAGGCGATCGGCGAGGTGCGGCAGGTGCTCGCCGAGCTGCGCCCGCCGCTGCTCGACGAACAGGGGCTCGCCGCCGCGCTCGACAACGAGCTCGCGGCGCGCCAGCCGCTGCCCGAGGGCGTGGAGCTGCTGCTCGACGTCGCGCCGGCGCTGGCGGCGCAGCGCTGGTCGCCCGACATCGAGTACGCCGCCTTCATGATCGCGCGCGAGGCGATCGGCAACGCGCTGCTGCACGCCGACGCGGCGCTGGTGCGCGTGTCGATCGAGGGCGGCGCGCGGCGCCTCGCGCTCGAGGTCGGCGACGACGGCCGCGGCCTCGCCCCCGAGTTCGCCCAGGGCCGCCCCGGCCACCTCGGGCTGGTCGGCATGCGCGAGCGCGCGCTGGCGATCGGCGCGCGCTTCGAGGTGCACGCGCCCCTCGGCGAGGGCACCACCGTCACGCTGCTGTGGGAGGACCACGGATGAGTTCCGTTTACCTGCTCGACGACCACGCGATGCTGCGCGAGGGCCTGCGCGCCGTGCTCGAGGCCGCCGGGCACCGCGTGCTCGGCGAATCGGCCGACCCGACCGAGGCGCTCGGCGCGCTGCTGCGCCTGAACCCCGAGGTGCTGCTGCTCGACCTGAGCCTGGGCGAGCGATCGGGCTTCGAGCTGCTGCCCGAGCTGCAGCGCCGCGCGCTGCCGACGCGCACCATCGTGCTGACGATGTCGGCCCAGCCGCGCCATGTCGCCGAGGCGCTGCGCATGGGCGCGGCCGGCTATGTGCTGAAGGGCTCGCCGTCGAGCGAGCTGCTGCGCGCGATCGAGGCCGTGACCCAGGGGCGCCGCCACCTCGGCAGCGAGGTCGCCGAGCTCGCCGCCACCGCGCTGACCGACAGCGCCGGCAACGACCCGCTGGCGGCCCTGTCGCCGCGCGAGCGCCAGATCATCGCGATGGTGGTGCGCGGCCAGTCGAGCGCGGCGATCGGCGAGGCGCTGCACCTGTCGCCGAAGACGGTCGACACCTACCGCAGCCGGCTGATGCACAAGCTCGGCGTCGCCGACCTGCCGGCGCTGGTGCGCCTGGCGGTGCGCACCGGGCTGATCGGCGCCGACGAGGGCTAGGGCGGCCGGCGCGACGGCGGTGCGCACCCTGCCAACGATCGCGCGCCCTAGAGCGTCCCCGCGGCGCGCCACTCGCGCAGCGCGCGCAGCATGTCGCAGTCCATCTCGAGCCAAGCCTGCTCGCGATAGCGCTGCAGCGCGCGGTCCTCGGCGCTGAGCTCGCCCTCGACCTCGTAGACGAAGCGCAGGCACAGCAAGGCCGGCGCCGGCTCCTCCAGCGTGATCGTCAGCCGCACCGGCGCCGCGCCCTCGTGCGGCTGCGGCGTGAAGACGACGCGTCGCTCGGCCTCGAGCTGCACGTGGTCCTCGAACACCAGGCTGCCGAAGTGGATCGTGCGGTGGCGCTCGGACTCGCCGCCGGCCCCGCGGCGCACGCTGCAGCGATCCGGCCCCATCGGGAAGTCCTGGGGCGTGTCGACGCGCCGCAGCAGGCCGCGCCACAGCTCGGCACGGTTCATCGGCGGCACGCGCGGATCGGCCGGGTCGGTGACCTGCAGCAGGTGTTCGAAGCGCATCGTGGAGCGGGGCAAGGAAGTTCCCGCGCAGCGTACCGCATGCCGGCCCACCGGGGCGCGGCCGGCGCACCGCGGCGACACCGCGCGCCCCATGGGTACGGCCGGCGTGCTGGCCAGGCGCCCGCCACTTCGGCGATGATGGGTCCGGCGGCGCAGCGGCGCGCCGCGGGGGGTTCGCGCCATGAAGAAGACCCTGCGCCAAGTCGTCACGCCCCTGTTGCTGCTCTGGGGGCTGCTGCCCCTGGTCGCGCTCGCGCAGAGCGAGGCGCTGACGCCGCCGATGCGCGCGCACTTCGACCAGGCCGTCGATCTGCTGAACCGCTACCGTGGCGACAAGGCCCTGCTCGAGTCGGCTCGCGTCGAGCTGGGCGCGGTGCTGCAGGCCCATCCGCGCCATGCCCCCTCGTACCGCGAGATGGCGCGCTACCAGATCATGCGCGGCCATGTCGGCTCGACGCGCTTCCAGCCCGGCGCGCTGGAAACCGCCGACGCGCTGATCACCCGGGCCCTCGAGATCGAGCCCGCCTTCGCCGAGGCCTATGTGCTGCGCGGCCACCTGTTCAAGCTGATGCACCGGCACCAGGACGCGGTCGCGGCGCTGCGCCAGGCCGAGCAGATCGGCACCGGCGACCCCTGGCTGCACAACAACTGGGCCGACCTGCTGATCGACGAGGGGCGCTACGACGAGGCCGCCCGGCACTACCGCGAGGTGATCGGCGGATCGACCACCAACCGCAAGGCCAAGGCGGCCGCCTTCGAGGGCCTGATCCGCTACTGCGAGCTCACCGGCCAGCTGCCGCAGGCCGATGCGCTCTACCGCCAGCTGCTCGACCTCGAGTCGGACTCGGCTTGGCGCTACGGCAGCTACGCCCATTTCCTGCTGTGCGTGCTCGACGAGCCCGAGCAGTCGGTGGCGCGCGCGCGCCAGGCGCTGCAACGGCTGGACTACGCCGCGGGGCGCGCGTGGCTCGCCGCCGGCCTGTACCGGCTGTGGTCGAGGGAGGTGCTGGCCGGCACGCCCGAGCACGGCCGGCTCTACTTCGCCGAGGCGCAGACGCTCGAGCCGGACGTCGAGACCGTCGTCCTGCGGGCGCGCGCGTGTGCGCCGCTCGCGTCGGTGGCCAAGGCGCTGGCGCTGGACCGCGGCGACCTCGACGCCGCGGCCGATCCGCCGCTCGCGCGGATCGCCCGGGCGCTTTGATGCGGCCGCCGGCGCTGCTGCTGCTGGCCCTCGCCTGGGGGACCGCCTCGGCGTGGGCCGACGGCCCGCCGCGCGACGCGGCGCTGGCGCATGCGCTGGTCGGGCTGTGGTGCAACTCGCAGGACGGCGGGCGCACCTGCTGGGCCTGGGACCGCTTCGATGCCGAGGGCGGCTTCGAGGCCTGCGGCCAGGCCGAGGGCGACCCGCGGCCCTTCCACGGCGCCGGCCGCATCAGCGTGACCGGGCAGCGCATGTGCTACCGGCTCAGCGCGGCGAGCGCGAACTTCTGGCTGCCGGCGGGCTCGCGCTACTGCACCGAGATCGTCGCGATCGACGCGCACACCCACCGCTACCGCGACCTCGACACCGGCGCGGAATTCACCCTCCACCGGCGCCCGGCCGGTGAGCGCCCCTGCGCGCCGTGACGACCGCCCTGGCCACCTACCGCGGCAGCTGCCACTGCGGCGCGGTGCGCTTCGAGGTCGAGCTCGACCTCACGCAGCCGAGCTACCGCTGCAACTGCTCGATCTGCCGGCGCACGCGCTTCTGGGCCGCGGTCGCGCGGCCGGCGCAGTTCCGACTGCTCGCGGGTCAGGACGGGCTCACCGAGTACCGCTTCCACACGGGCCACAACCAGCATTTCTTCTGCCGGCACTGCGGCGTGCGCGCCTTCGGCGTCGGCAATGACACGCCGGTCGGGCCGATGGTCGGCGTGAACATCGGCTGCCTGGAGGCTCTGACGGACGAGGTGCTGGCGCGCATCCCGGTGACGCGCGTCGACGGCCTGCACGACCGCCACACGCCGCCGGCGCACGGCGACCATCTCTAGCCCGCGCAAACCAGGGGGCGGCGCTGGCGCGGCCGGTCGAGCCGCGTCGGCCCGACGGCGATCGTGACGTCCTCACGCCGTGCCGCGCGAACGTGGCGCCGCGCCTGCGACCGCCGGTCGCGGCAGGGCGCCGGCCAGGGCCGCCGGGCAGCAGGTCCTGTAGGAATTTGCCTGACACGCACGTCAGTCTCGCCGGACAGCGGGGACAGCGCTCGGCCTATTCAAGTCGGGCGAGGAGCTGCCTACAGTTCTTCACACGGTGAACGCAAAAGCAACACCCGAAACAACCGCCAGTTCAGACCCCACGAAGGAACAGACCCATGAACGCCGACCAGATCCTGATGGAAATCCGCGAAGCCAACCTGTCCTACCTGATGCTGGCGCAAAGCCTCATCCGTGCGGATCGCGAGCAGGCGCTGTTCCGTCTGGGCATCTCGGAGGACACCGCCGAGGTCATCGGCCTGCTGAGCCCGGCGCAGATGATGAAGATCGCCTCCGGCAACACGCTGCTGTGCAAGATGCGCGTCGATGACGAGCTGGTCTGGAGCCTGCTGACCAACCACGGCAAGGGCGCCGCCAACGACAGCGTCAGCCGCCTGCACGCCAACATCCTGATGGCCGGCCGCCACCAGGAAGCGGCCTGAACGACGCCCCCAGGCGCGGGTGACCGCGCCCCCTCCGAGAGGGACCGCCCCACACCGCATTGCAGGGAGAACCGACCATGGCCCGCCAGAAGAGCATCCTCACCGAAGCCAAGCAGATCGAACGCGCCGTCACGCTGATCCAGCTCGGCGCGCGCCTGCAGGTGCTGGAGTCGGAGACCGACCTGTCCTACGAGCGCCTGCTGCGCCTGTACAAGGAGGTGGCGGGCAAGTCGCCGAGCAAGGGCCAGCTGCCGTTCTCGACCGACTGGTTCATGACCTGGCAGCCGAACATCCACGCCAGCCTGTTCCTGAACATCCACGAGTACCTGAACAAGGTCGCGGCGCTCGACGAGATCGACACCGTGATCAAGGCCTACCGCCTCTACCTGGAGCAGACCGAGTCGCAGGGCCTCGAGGCGCTGCTGTCGGTCACCCGCGCCTGGCGGTTGGTGAAGTTCATCGACAACGGCATGCTGACGATGACCGAATGCTCCAAGTGCGGCGGCCACTTCGTGACCCATCCGCACGAGATCGGCAAGCACTATGTCTGCGGCCTGTGCAACCCGCCGGCACGCGCCGGCAAGGGCAAGGCCTCGGGCGGCCTGCACATGCACTGAGCCACCGCCCCGGACCGCTCCCGTGAGCAACCGCCTCGCCCTGGTCGCCGCGGCCTTCAGCGCCGCACCGGCGCCGCGCATCCCGCGCGCCGCCGAGACGCTGGCCTGGTTGCACCGCCGCTGGCCGTTGCCGGCGCTGGTGGCCTGGGGCGCGGCCTGGGCGCTGTTCGTCGCGCTGCGCGGCGCCGCCGCGCCGCTGTGGGCGGCCGTCGCGCTGCCGACCGCCGCCGGCGCGCTGCTGGCACTGCCGAGCCCGACCCCGATGCGTCGGCTGCTGGTGGCCACCGGTTTCCCCCTGTCGCTGCTGGCCAGCGGCGCCGCCGCCGCGCTGCCCGGCTGGGCCTGGCTGCTGCCGCTGGCACTGCTGGCGCTGGCCTATCCGCTGCGGGCCTGGCAGGACGCGCCCTGGTTCCCGACGCCCGCCGGCGCGCTCGACGGCCTGGCCGCGCTCGCGCCGCTGGCGCCCGGTGCGACGGTGCTCGACGCCGGCTGCGGCGCCGGCCATGGCCTGGAGGCGCTGCGCCGCGCCTACCCGGGCAGCCGCGTCGAGGGCATCGAATGGAGCCTCCCGCTGGCCTGGACCGCGCGGCTGCGCTGCCCCTGGGCGCGCGTGCAGCGCGGCGACCTGTGGCGCCAGTCCTGGTCGGGCTACGCGCTGGTCTACCTGTTCCAGCGCCCCGAGACGCTGCCGCGCGCGATCGCCAAGGCGCGCGCCGAGCTCGCGCCGGGCGGCTGGTTGGCCAGCCTCGAATTCCCGGCCGCCGAACTGGTGCCGCAGGCGGTGGCCCGCAGCGGCGACGGCCGTCCGGTCTGGCTCTACCGCCACCCCTTCAGCGCGGCCGTGCCGGCGCCCGATGCCGGCGCGCTGCGCCGCCGCGCCCCTCAGCCGCCGGGCGGCCGATAAACCGACGAATCTCTCCGTGTGTCTCCTGCGACGCTCCTGCGCGTCTTGACGGCGGATCTCCCGGGATCCGCCGCTTTTCTTGGTCTGGCCGGCCGCGGCCTCGGGGCATCCTCAAGACCGGCTCCCAGCGGCCGATAAGCCTGGGCATGAAACCCGGCGCGAGGCCCCCCGCCTTCGCCGCGTGCCCTGCAGAACCGGACCCCACACCATGTTCGTCATCGTCGGCTACATCGTTGCATTCGGATGCATCTTTGGTGCCTACATCATCCACGGCGGCAACATCCAGGTGATCCTGCATGCCGTGCCGACCGAGATGATGGCCATCGGCGGCGGCGCGATCGGCGCCTTCGTCGTCGCCAACCAGCCCAAGGTGCTGAAGGCCGTCGGCGGCGCGATCCCGAAGCTGCTCAAGGGCAGCAAGTACACCAAGGCGCGCTACATGGAGCTGATGGCGCTGCTCTACGACATCCTGCAGAAGGCCCGCAAGGAAGGCCTGATGGCAATCGAGAAGGACGTCGAGAGCCCGCAGGACTCGCCGATCTTCAAGAAGTACGCCACCGTCGGCAGCGACCACCACGTGGTCGAGTTCATCACCGACTACCTGCGCATGATGGTCAGCGGCAACCTGAACCCGCACGAGATCGAGTCGCTGATGGACAGCGAGATCGAGACCCACCACCACGAGGCCCATGCCCCGGCCGCGGCGATCAACAAGCTCGCCGGCGCGCTGCCGGCCTTCGGCATCGTCGCCGCGGTGCTCGGCGTCGTGAACACCATGGGCTCGGTCGGCCAGCCGCCGGCGGTGCTCGGCGGGATGATCGGCTCGGCGCTGGTCGGCACCTTCCTCGGCATCTTGCTGGCCTATGCGGTCGTCGAGCCGCTCGGCGGCCTGCTCGAGCAGAAGAACGACGAGGGCACCAAGGAGTTGCAGTGCATCAAGACCACGCTGCTCGCGAGCATGCAGGGCTATGCACCGGCGATCGCGGTGGAGTTCGGGCGCAAGACGCTGTACTCGACCGAGCGGCCCTCGTTCAGCGAGCTCGAAGGCCACGTGAAGGGCAAGAAATGATGTTGCCTCCCCACGTCACCGAGTACGGCTCCTGCGGCTTGACCGGCTTGGTGCGGCCCGGCGCCGGCTGTTCGCGCTAAGTACCGGAGAACACCATGGCAGGCGACGCGAAGAAGCTGCAGCCGATCATCGTCAAGAAGATCAAGAAGGGCGGCCATGCGGCGCACGGCGGGGCGTGGAAGATCGCCTACGCCGACTTCGTCACGGCCATGATGGCCTTCTTCCTGCTGATGTGGCTGCTTGGCTCGACCACCGAGGGCGACCGCAAGGGCATCCAGGACTACTTCAACAACCCGATCAAGATCTCGATGCTCGGCGGCGCCGGCTCGGGCGACTCGTCGAGCGTCGTCAAGGGCGGCGGCAAGGACCTGACGCGCACCGAGGGTCAGGTCAAGAACGGCGACATCGACGCGCAGCGCAAGAACTACCAGCTGCAGGACCTGAAGGCGCAGCAGCGCACCGCCGAGCGTGAGCGCCTGAAGGCGCTGCGCACACGCGTCGAGGAGATGCTGGCGGCCAGCCCGCGGCTGGCCGAGTTCAAGTCGCAGATCCGCGTGGACATGACATCCGACGGGCTGCGCATCCAGATCGTCGACGACCAGAACCGGCCGATGTTCGCCAGCGGATCGTCGATCGTGCAGCCCTACATGCGCGATCTGCTGCAGGCCATCGGCAGCGTGCTCGCCGAGGTGCCCAACAAGCTCACGCTCGAGGGGCACACCGACGCGGCCGCCTTCGGCGCCGGCGCGGCCGGCTACAGCAACTGGGAGCTGTCGGCCGACCGCGCGAACGCCTCGCGCCGCGAACTGGTGGCCGGCGGTCTGGCCGACACCCAGGTGCTGCGCGTGCAGGGCCTGGCCGCCAGCATGCCCTTCGACCGCGGCGCCCCGCTCAACCCGGTGAACCGGCGCATCAGCCTGATCGTGATGAACCGCGACGCCGAGGAGCGCTTCCACCAGGCGGCCGAGGCCGCCGGTGCCAACGCGCCCGAGGAGACGGTGGGCGGCATCGTGCCGCCGCTGCCCTCAAGTCCGGCGCTCGACGCCCGATAAAACCGCCAGGCGGCGCCCTGCGGCGTCGCAGCGCGAATTGCCAGTTTCCCGAGGATCCGACCATGAGCCAGCCTGACCTGAAGTTCCTGATCGTCGACGACTTCTCCACCATGCGCCGCATCGTGCGCGGCCTGCTGAAGGAGATCGGCTACAACAACGCCGAGGAGGCCGAGGACGGCGTGGCCGCGCTGCAGTTGCTGAAGAACACGAAGTTCGACTTCGTCGTCAGCGACATCAACATGCCGAACATGAACGGCTTCGACCTGCTCAAGGCGATCAAGGCCGACGACGCGCTCAAGCACCTGCCGGTGCTGATGGTCACCGCCGAGGCGCGCAAGGAGGACATCGTCCTGGCGGCGCAGTCCGGCGCGGCCGGCTACATCGTCAAGCCCTTCACCAAGGCCACCTTGGAAGAGAAGGTCGTCAAGATCATGCAGAAGCTCGCCACCGCGGCCTGAACGGCCCGAAAGGACATCGCGATGAAGATGGACGACACGGCGGTGCTGGTCGAGGCCGCGTCACCCACTCCGGGCGGCAATGCCTCCGCCGAGGTGTTCCAGCAGCTCGGCCACATCACGCGGCAGCTGCACGACACGCTCTCGCAGCTCGGCGTGATGCCCAAGCTGCAGGTCGCGGCCGAGGGCTTGCCGGACGCGCGCAGCCGTCTCAACTACATCGCCGAGAAGACCGGCGCCGCGGCCAACAAGGTGCTGAACTCGGTCGACCAGGCCAAGAGCGAGCATGCCCACATCGCCGCGGAGACACGCCGCATTGCGCAGGCCATCGTCAGGGACCCGGTCAAGGCGGTCGCCTCGGGCGCGATCATCAACTTCGTCGGCGACGTCGAGGCCTCGACCGCGCGCATCGACCAACACCTGACCGACATCATGATGGCCCAGGACTTTCACGACCTGACCGGCCAGGTGGTCGCGAAGGTGGTGTCGCTGGCCAGCGATCTCGAGGACTCGCTCGTCAAGCTGCTGGTCCAGGCCGCGCCGCCGGAGACCGTGCAGAAGGTCGAGTCCATCCTCAACGGCCCGGTCATCAACCCCGTCGGCCGGGCCGACGTGGTGCAGAACCAGAGCGAGGTCGACGACCTGCTCGCCAGCCTCGGCTTCTGAGCCTGCGCTCAGCGCCGGCTGGTGCGCCAGGCCCAGGAGGTGCGCAGCGCGTCCGTCGTGCGTGCCGGCCGGTAGGCCGAGCGCACCAGCGGTGGCGGGGTCGGGCGACGCGGGGTCAGCGTCGACACCCGCCAGGGCGAAGGGGGCAGATCTGGCTGGTCGATCCACCGCCGCCGCAACTTGCGATAGCGCCGCCAGTCGACCGCGCTCAGGCCGGCCCAGAACAGTCCGAACGAACCCGCGGCGCCGAGCACCAGCCAGGCCTCGAGGGGCAGCGGCCAGTCCCACACCAGCGGCACGGACGCGGCCAGCAGCGCGAGCAGCAGGAACACGAAGGCGTCGAAGGCCATCGCCGCGCCGGCCGGCGTGAACCACAGCCGCAACTCGCGTCGGCCGCGCCGCAGCGTTCGCGCCGCGGCGTCATCGTGGCGGCCCGTCGTCCGGTCGGCGCGCGGGGACGGCGGCGGCAAGTTCAGGGTCTTCATCGGTTCCTCCTTCCCGGCCGCTGACGGCCGGCTGCAACGTCAAGCTACCGTCGTGCGGCCGGTGGTGCATCCCGCGAATGGATGGACACAACGCGTCCGTGGGCAATCCTCCACGACGCTGCGGCACGTCGCCCCACCCGATCCAGGGGCGGCGGGCCGGCCAGACCGCGGCCTGTGCAGTTCTTCACACTTCATCTGTAAACGACACGCTCACAATCGCGGCACGGAGACTTGAGCTGCCGCCGCGACGGCGCGGCGTTGGAGAGGCTGCGATGGGCCACGACCCCAATTTGGACAAAGGGCTGGACTTCGAGTTCACCGACTTCGGCGAGGCACGCCAGGTGCTCGACGAGTTGCCGGCCGGGATACTCGAACGCCAGCAGATGGAGCCCGGCTACTGGCTGCGCCGCCGGCGCGAGCCCTCCGCGGCCGATCGCGCGCTGACCGGCCCGGCGGTGGACTGGCTGATCAAGCTGCCGCCGGGGATACAGCCGCGCCGCACGAGCGTCGCCTACCCGCGCATCGTCAATCACATCGCCTCGGTCGCGAGCGACGCGAGCGAAGCGATCCGCACGCTCGAGGAGCTGTTCCAGGACCGCCGCGGCGGCCGCCGCGGCCTGCCCGAGCCGGTGCGCGAGGAGATGCAGCGCCTGCTCGAACACTTCCAGGCCGAGCTCCAGCGCTGCCGCATCACCCCGACGGCAGCGGACATCGAGCATGCGCGCCGCGTGCTGGAGATGGCCGGCTACCGGGTGATCCCGCCAGTGCGCTGAGGGCTCGGCGCGCTCGCCCCCCCAACACCGAGCGCCCCGCCGCGGCGCAGGCCGGTCCCTACAATGTCGGCCTCCCCGTCCGCAACAGCCCCTGGATACACACCATGCTTCGCTGTGCCCTGCTCGTCTGTGCCCTGAGCCTGCCGTTGGCCGCCGCTGCCCAGCAGGTGCAGCGCAACTTCCCCGCCACCGCACTGCGCGGTGACCTCACCGTCGTCAACCCGCCGGAGGTCGTGCTCAACGGCCAGCCGGCGCGGCTCGCGCCCGGCGCGCGCATCAAGGGCGGCAGCAACCTGCTGGTGATGTCCGGCGCGATCGTCGGCCAGAAGATGGCCGTGAACTACACGATCGACACCTACGGCCTCGTGAAGGACGTCTGGCTGCTGCGCGAGGACGAGGTCGCGCGCAAGCCCTGGCCGAAGACCGCCGCCGAGGCCGCGGCCTGGTCCTTCGACCCGGTCGCCCAGACCTGGACCAAGCCATGAGCGCCGCGCCGACCGGCAAGAAGGTCTACGTCAAGACCTTCGGCTGCCAGATGAACGAGTACGACTCGGACAAGATGGCCGACGT
>CAYOXW010000058.1:0-14393 GCA_964408005.1 uncultured Methylibium sp. | reverse complement strand
GGCGGGGCCCGGGGCGGTCGCCGGGTCGGTCGCGGCCGACACCACCGGCGGCGCCCCGGCCTCGGTCGGCGCGGTCGTCGCGCAGGCGGCCAGCACCAGCGGCAGCACGAGCAGCGCGGCGAGGCGGCCAGGATTCAGCATCTTCAGGGTCATCGGAATTCGTTTTCTCGTTCGCGCGGTGCGGCCGTCAGGATGAGCGCGTCGGCGCGGCATGCAGCGCGCGGGGGAGCCGGCAGCTCGCGCGCACCGGCACTCGGCAAGGGAAGCGCAGACCACGCCCGGCCGCCGTGATCCGGGCCGGGCCGTCGTCGCGCAGGGGCGTCACTACAATGCCCGCGAGCTTCAGGCCGCGCTCCTCGAGAGCTCGCACGACCGGTGCGGCGTTCCCCGGATCGACAGCGATGGCACGCCGGCCGTCGTGGAGCATCCAGATGTGCTTGTCGGCAAGGGCAGGGGGAGCGACCAGATTCATGTCGGACAGCGCGTCGATTATAGATTTGCCCCTCTGGCTGCAGACCCCGCCGGGGCGCTACATGCTGGCCTGGGAACAGGCCGTCGTCGACGCGCAGGTGGCCGACGTGTTCGGCTTCCATGCCCTGCAGCTCGGCCTGCCGGAGCTTGAGGCGTTGCGGGCCAACCGGATGCCGCACCGCTGGCTCGCGCAGGCCGCGCCCGAGCGCGGCGGCCAGGCCGCCACCGCGGTGTGCTGCGAGTTCGATGCACTGCCCTTCGCGAGCCAGAGCCTCGACCTCGTGGTGCTGCCGCACACGCTCGAGTTCGCGCGCGATCCCCATCACACGCTGCGCGAGGTCGAGCGCGTGCTGGTGCCCGAGGGCCGCGTGATCGCCTTCGGCTTCAACCCCGCGAGCCTGTGGGGCGCGCGCCAATGGGCCGGGCGCTGGGCGCTGCGCCTGGGCGCCGAGCCCGAGGGCCGCGCGCTCTACCTGCCGCGCGCCGGCGACTTCATCGCGCCGCGGCGGCTGCGCGACTGGCTGCGGCTGCTCGGCTTCGAGATCGACGGCGGTCGCTTCGGCTGCTACCGCCCGCCGCTGCGCTCGCAACCCTGGCTCGAGCGCTGGGGCTGGATGGAGAAGGCCGGCGACCGCTGGTGGCCGGTGTTCGGCGCCGTCTACACCGTCACGGCGGTCAAGCGCGTGCGGGGCATGCGGCTGATCGGGCCGGCCTGGCGGAAGACGCCGACACCGCGCGCGGCCCCGGCCGTCGTCAGCCACCGTCACCGCGAGACCCACGAGACCCAATGACCACGACCCGACCGACGATTGCCCGCCCCGCCGTCACGATCTACACCGACGGTGCCTGCAAGGGCAACCCCGGCCCCGGCGGCTGGGGCGCCTGGCTGAGCTGGGAAGGCCACGAGAAGTCGCTGTGCGGTGGCGAGGCCAACACCACCAACAACCGCATGGAGCTGACCGCGGTGATCGAGGCGCTGGGCTCGCTCAAGCGCACCTGCGAGGTCACGTTGCACACCGACAGCGAGTACGTGCGCAAGGGCATCACCGAATGGATCCACGGCTGGAAGCAACGCGGCTGGAAGACCGCCGACAGGAAGCCGGTCAAGAACGCCGAGCTGTGGCAGCGCCTCGAGGCGCTGGCGGCGCTGCACCATGTGCACTGGCGCTGGGTCAAGGGCCATGCCGGCGATCCGGGCAACGAGCGCGCCGACGCGCTGGCCAACGAGGGCGCGGCGCGCTTCCTGTGAGCCGCGGCCGGCGCTGTGTGAAGCAATGTTTCTCCACCCGCGGGCCTGAGGTATCGGCGCGCGGGCGGCGTGCCGGGCCGCCCGGGATTAGATTGGCGGGCTGACCCCGACCCTCGACGCATGAAACGACTGCACCTGAGCGTGGCCGCGATCGGCCTCGTCGTCCTCTCGGCGGGCGCCTGGTGGTGGCAGCACCGCGGCGCGCTCCCGCCGGGCGACGCGGTGGCCGCGCCCGCCACGGCGGTGCCGCCGGTGGCCGGTCCGGTCCCGGTCGAGGTGGCGCGCGCGATCGCGCAGGACGTGAGCGACGACACCACCGCGGTCGGCAGCCTGCGCTCGCGCCAGGGCGTGATGGTGCGCCCCGAGGTCAGCGGCCGCGTGGTGCGGCTGGGCTTTCGCGACGGCGAGCGCGTGAGGCGCGGCCAGCTGCTGGTGCAGCTCGACGATGCGCTGCAGCGAGCGCAGCTGAGCCAGGCCCAGGCCCAGCTCGCGATCGCGCGCACGACGCTGCAGCGCAACCAGGAACTGGTGGCGCAGAACTTCGTGACGCAGAGCGTGGTCGACCAGGCGCGCGCCAATGTCGACGTGGCCGAGGCGCAGGTCGCGCTGGCACGGGCCCAGCTCGAGAAGCTGCGCATCGTCGCGCCCTTCGACGGCCAGGCCGGCATCCGCGCGGTCAACGTCGGCGACTACCTGAAGGACGGTGCCGACATCGTCGCGCTCGAGGACAGTTCCAGCCTGTATGTCGACTTCAGCCTGCCCGAGCGCTACGCGGCGCGGCTGGCGCCGCGCCAGCCGGTCGAGGTCGCGATCGACGCGCTGCCAGGCGAGCGCTTCGGCGCCGTGGTGCTGGCGCTCGAGCCGCAGATCACCGCCGATGGCCGCGCGATCGCCGCGCGCGCGACGGTGCCCAACGCCGACGCGCGGCTGCGCCCCGGCATGTTCGCGCGGGTGCGCGTCGTGCTCGCCGAGCGGCCCGGCGCGGTGCTGGTGCCCGAGGAGGCGCTCGTCCCGCAGGCCGGCAAGGACTGGCTGATCAAGGTGGTCGACGGACCGCAGGGGCCGGCCTCGCAGCGCGTCGAGGTGCGCACCGGCCTGCGCCGTGACGGCCAGGTCGAGATCGTCTCCGGGCTGGCGGCCGGTGAGCGCGTCGTCACCGCCGGCCAGGCGCGGCTGCTGCGCGCCGACGCGCAGCCGCTGCGGGTGGTCGAGCTCGGCGGCGCCGCGTCGGCGCCGCCCGCCCCGGGCAGCGCGCCGCGCCCCGCCGGCTGAGCGCGACGCGGCGATGCGGCTGTCCGAGACCTCGATCCGCCGGCCGGTCTTCGCGACCGTGCTGTCGCTGCTGCTGGTGCTGGTCGGGCTGGTCGCGGCCGGCCGGCTGCAGCTGCGCGAGTACCCGAACATCGACGAGCCGGTCGTCACCGTCGAGACGCGGCTGACCGGCGCGTCCTCGGAGGTGATCGAGTCGCAGGTCACCAAGCCGCTGGAGGACTCGATCGCCGGCATCGAGGGCGTGGACATCATCACCTCGATCTCGCGTGCCGAGCAGAGCCAGATCACGGTGCGCTTCAAGCTCGAGAAGGACCCGGACAACGCCGCCGCCGAGGTGCGCGACCGCGCCTCGCGGGTGCGCGGCCGGCTGCCCGACGCGGTCGACGAGCCGGTGATCACCAAGGTCGAGGCCGACGCCTCGCCGACGATCTGGCTGACCTTCAGCGGCGAGACGCTGTCGCCGCTGGCGGTCACCGACGTGCTCACCCGCCTGGTCAAGCCGCGCCTGCAGACCGTGCCCGGCGTGGCCGACGTGCGCATCAACGGCGACCGCAGCTACTCGATGCGGGTCTGGCTCGACGCCGACCGCCTGGCCGCGCAGCGCCTGACGGTGCAGGACGTCGAGGACGCGATCCGGCGCCAGAACCTCGAGGTGCCGGCCGGGCGCATCGAGAGCCGCCAGCGCGAGTTCACCGTCACCGCGCGCACCGACCTGCAGACGCCGGCGCAGTTCGCCGACATCGCGATCCGGCAGAGCGCCACCGGCTACACCGTGCGGCTGCGCGACGTCGCGCGCATCGAGGAGGCCGCGGCCAGCGAGCGCAGCAGCGTGCGCTTCAACGGCCGGCCGGCGGTGTCGATGGGCGTGATCCGCAACGCCACCGCCAACCCACTCGAGCTCGCCCAGGGGGTGCGCGAGGTGCTGCCGCGCCTCCAGGCGGACCTGCCGCAGGGCCTGGTGGTGCAGGTCGCCAACGACAACACCCTCTTCATCGACCGCTCGATCCGCTCGGTGTTCACCACCATCGCCGAGGCGGTCGCGCTGGTGGCGCTGGTGGTGTTCGTGTTCCTGCGCACGCTGCGCGCCTCGATCATCCCGCTGGTCACCATTCCCGTGAGCCTGATCGGCGCCTTCGCGCTGATCGCGCTGGCCGGCTTCACGATCAACACGCTGACGCTGCTGGCGCTGGTGCTGGCGATCGGCCTGGTGGTCGACGACGCGATCGTCGTGCTGGAGAACATCTACCGCCACATCGAGGAGGGGCTGGAGCCCTTCCAGGCGGCGTTGAAGGGCGTCAGGGAGATCGGCTTCGCGGTCGTCGCGATGACGCTGACGCTGGCGGCGGTGTTCGCGCCGATCGCCTTCACGCCGGGACGCACCGGGCGGCTGTTCGCCGAGTTCGCGCTGACGCTGGCCGGCGCGGTGCTCGTCTCGGGCTTCGTCGCGCTGACGCTCAGCCCGATGATGTGCAGCAAGCTGCTGCGCCACGAGCCGCGGCCCGGCCGCTTCGACCGCGGCATGGAGGCGGCGCTGGACGCGCTGACGCGCGGCTACACGCGCCTGCTGCGCTGGACGCTGGCGCGGCGCTGGATCGTCGTCGCGGTGATGCTGGCCTCGGGGGGCGCCGCCGGGGCGCTGTTCGCCGGCATGAAGAGCGAGCTGGCGCCGACCGAGGACCGCGGCGTGATCTTCACCAGCGTCAGCGGCCCCGACGGCGCGACGCTCGACTACACGCGCCGCTATCTGCTCGAGATCGAGCGCGAGGCGCTGGCCGACCCGGACATCGACCGCGTCTTCGTGATCGCCGGCAACCCGACCGTCGAACGCGGCATCGCGGTGCTGCGCGGGCGCGACTGGAGCGAGCGCCCGCGCAGCATGATGGAGATCGCGCGCGAGCTGACGCCGAAGTTCGCCGCGCTGCCCGGCGTCAGCGCCTTCCCTTCGACGCCGCCCTCGCTGGGTGGCGGTTTCCGCGAGCGGCCGCTGAACTTCGTGATCCTGAGCTCGGACCGCTACGAGAACCTCGCCCAGGTCGCGCAGCAGCTGCTCGCCGAGATGGCGAAGAACCCGGGGCTGGTGCAGCCCGACATCGACCTGCGGCTGAACAAGCCCGAGATCTACATCTCGGTCGACCGCGACCGCGCGGCCGATGCCGGCGTGTCGGTGGACGCCGTGGCGCGCACCATCGAAACCATGCTCGGCGGCCGCAACGTCACGCGCTACAAGCGCGACGCCGAGCAGTACGACGTGATCGTGCAGACCAGCCCGAGCGGGCGCACGACGCCGGAAGACATCGAGAAGCTCTACGTGCGCGGCCGCGCCGACGCGAGCGGCAACGCCGCGATGATCCCGCTGTCGGCGCTCGTCAAGATCGATCCCAGCGTCGCGCCGCGCGAGCTCAACCACTTCAACCAGCGGCGCTCGGTGACGATCACCGCGACGCTCGCGCCGGGCTATGCGCTCGGCGAGGCGCTCGAGTTCATGGACGCGACCGCCGCCAAGCTACTGCCGCCTGGCTACCAGACCGAGCTCAACGGCATCTCGCGCGAGTACAAGGCCTCCAGCGGCGCGCTCGGGCTGGTCTTCGTGCTCGCGCTGTTCTTCATCTTCCTGGTGCTGGCGGCGCAGTTCGAGAGCTTCATCGACCCCTTCGTGATCCTGCTGTCGGTGCCGCTGTCGATGGTCGGCGCGCTGCTGGCGCTGAAGCTGGCCGGCGGCACGCTGAACGTGTACTCGCAGATCGGGCTGATCACGCTCGTGGGCCTGATCACCAAGCACGGCATCCTGATCGTCGAGTTCGCCAACCAGCTGCGCCACCAGGGCCAGGGCACGCTGGAGGCGGTGGTCGAGGCCGCCAGCCTGCGGCTGCGCCCGATCCTGATGACCACCGGCGCGATGGTGCTCGGCGCGGTGCCGCTCGCGCTGGCCAGCGGCGCCGGCGCCGAGAGCCGCCAGCAGATCGGCTGGGTCATCGTCGGCGGCATGTCGCTGGGCACGCTGCTGACGGTGTTCGTCGTGCCGACGGTCTACACGCTGTTCGCGCGCCGCAGCACGCCGGGGCCGATCGAGACACCGGCGCTCGGCGCCGGCGGCGCGGCCGCGCGCGGCCTGCACTGAGCCGCGCCGCTACTCGCCGGGGCGGCAGCTCTCGCCGTCGGCGTGCGCGTCGATCGCGCGCTTGAGCTCGCGCAGCGCGCTGCGCAGACCCTCCTCGATCACCGGGTGGTAGTAGGGCTGGTCCAGCGCCTCGTCGACGGTCGCGCCGTGGCCGATGCTCCAGGCCAGCAGGTGCCCCAGATGCTCGGCGGCCGGGCCGACCATCTCGGCGCCCAGCAGGCGGCGGGTGTGCACGTCGCCGTAGACGTGCAGCGCGCCGGCGTTGCGGCCGATCACGCGGCTGCGGCCCTGGTTCGCGAAGCTCACCGTGCCGGTGACGAAGGGCGCCCCCGCGGCGCGCAGCTCGCGGTGGTGCCGGCCGGCCAGCATGATCTGCGGCTCGCTGAACACGACGGACAGCGGCGTGCGGCGCGGGTGGGCGACGGTCTCGGGCCAGCGCCCGGCGTTGTCGCCGGCGATGCGGCCCTCGTCGGCGGCCTCGTGCAGCAGCGGTCGCTCGTGGGTGGCGTCGCCGGCGATGTACAGCGGCGTGCTGCCGATGCGGCCGGTGGCGGGGTCGTGGCGCGGCACGCCCTGCGCGTCGAGCGGCAGGCCGAGCGATTCGAGCCCCAGGCCGTCGACGTTCGGGCGGCGGCCGATCGTGCACAGCAGCAGGTCGAAGCGCTCGCGCCGCTCCCCCTGCGGCTCGCGCCAGTGCAGCTCGACCTCGTCGCCGTGGCGCCCGACGCTCAGCACCCGGGCCTCGAGGGCCAGCGGCAGGGCGGCGCCGAAGATCTGCGCCGCCAGGCCGACGAGTGCCGGGTCGCTCAGCGGACCGACGTGGTCGCCGCGCGCCAGCAGCCGCACCCGCACGCCCAGCCGGTGCAGCGCGAGCGCGAGTTCGAGCCCGATGACGCCGGCGCCGACCACCGCCACCGCGCGCGGCAGCGTGTCCCAGTCGAACACGTCGTCGTTGACGATCAGGCGCTCGCCGAGCGCGGCGCGCCAGTCGGCGGGGACCACGGGGCGCGAACCGGTCGCGATGACGATGCGCCCGGCCTCGACGCGCAGCGGCCCGTCGGGCGTGTCGACGTGCAGCGTGTGGGCGTCGAGGAAGCGCGCCCGCCCGCGCAGCAGGTGCTCGGGCTCCAGCGCCTGCATGTCCTCGAGCACGAAGCCGACGAAGCGGTCGCGCTCGCGCCGCACGCGCTCCATCACGCGCCGGCCGTCGACGCGCACCTCGGGCACCTCGATGCCGAAGCGGTCCGCATGGCGCGCCTCGTGCGCCGCCTCGGCGGCGGCGATCAGCAGCTTGCTCGGCATGCAGCCCACGCGTGCGCAGGTCGTGCCCCAGGGGCCGGCGTCGATCTGCAGCACGCTGTCCGTGTGGGCGCGCGCCGCGCGCCCGGCGCTGAGGCCGGCGCTGCCGGCGCCGATGATCGCGACGTCGACCTTGCGTGGGTTCATGGCAACCTCCCTGTCGGCGAAACGTGGCGCCCGGGCGCGGCGCCTCAGACCAGCCCGTCGAACGGCAGCACGTCCACGGGGGCACCGCGCTCGACCGAGCCCTGCTCGTGGTGCAGCACGACCAGGCCGTTGGCCACGCTCATGCTGCGCAGGATGCCCGAGCCCTGGGCGCCGGTGAGTTGCACGTCCCAGTCGCCGTCGGCGGCGCGCGTCACGATGCCGCGCTGGTACTCGGTGCGGCCGGGCTTCTTGCGGATCGCCTCGGTGGCGCGCGCGCGCAGCAGCGGCAAGGGCTGGGGCGTGGCGCCGGCCATGGCCAGCAGCGCATCGCGCACGAAGGCGTAGAACGTCACCATCACCGCGACCGGGTTGCCGGGCAGGCCGAACAGCACCGCCGACTTCGAGCCCGGGCCGTTCGAGAGGATGCGGCCGAAGGCCATCGGGCGGCCCGGGCGCATCGCGATGCGCCAGAAGGCGACCTCGCCGAGCCGCGCCATCACCTGCTTGGTGTG
Source organism: uncultured Methylibium sp. (assembly GCA_964408005.1). Taxonomy (GTDB): domain Bacteria; phylum Pseudomonadota; class Gammaproteobacteria; order Burkholderiales; family Burkholderiaceae_C; genus Methylibium. The sequence continues at coordinate 6,325 of CAYOXW010000058.1, read as the reverse complement.
GTCGGCCTCGCCGACGCTGACCCCCCCCGAGGTGATCACCGCATCGGCGTTCTCGCAGGCGCTGCGGAAGGCGGCCTCGAGGGCGACCGGATCGTCGCGCACGACGCCCATGTCGATGACCTCGCAGCCCAGCCGCGTCAGCATGCCGTGGATCGTGTAGCGGTTGCTGTCGTAGACGCAGCCCTCGTCGAGTGGCTCGCCGATCGAGCGCAGCTCGTCGCCGGTCGAGAAGAAGGCCACGCGCAGCCGGCGCCACACCGGCAGCTCGGCCTGGCCGAGCGAGGCCGCCAAGCCGATGTCGGCCGGTCTCAGCACCCGGCCGGCCGCCAGCGCGGCCTCGCCGAGCGCGAGGTCCTCGCCCTTCAGGCGCCGGTTGTCGCCGGTTCGCACCACGCCGGCGGGCACGACGACGCGGCCTTGCGCGTCCGTCTGGGTGAATTCCTGCGGCACGACCGTGTCCAGGCCGGCGGGCATCACCGCGCCGGTCATGATGCGCAGGCACTGGCCGGGGGCCACGCCGCCCTCGTAGGCCGCGCCCGCGTAGGCGGTGCCGGCCACCGCGAGCGTGGTCGGGCCGTCGGCCGCGAGGTCGGCGCCGCGCAGCGCGTAGCCGTCCATCGCCGAGTTGTCGTGCGAGGGCACGTCGATCGCGGAGACCACGTCGGCCGCGAGCACGCGGCCCAGCGCGCTGCGGATCGCCAGTTGCTCGACCGCCGAGACGCGTGGCACGAAGCGGGCGATGAACGCCTGGGCCTGGGCGACCGACAGCGCGTTCGGGTCGTAGCCGGCGACGCAGGAGGCGATGTCTTCGAGCGAGGGCAGGGGCAGGGTCATCGGAGCAGGAGGGTTCAGAGCGTTCAGAGCGCGAGCAGCATCTGCGCCTTGTCGTGGTAGCGGGCCTGGCCGTCCACGAGCAGGCGCACCGCGCGCGGCAGCAGGCCATAGCGGCGAAAGCCCGCGCGCTCGTAGAGCTGCACGACGCGGTGGCTGGTGTCGTTGACGCTCAGCAGCAGGGTCTCGAGGCCGCTGGCCTGGCGCGCCTCGGCGATGCAGCGCTCGACCAGCGCGCTGCCGAGGCCGCAGCCGGTGTGGCCGGGCAGCACCATCAGGCCGATCAGCCAGGCGATGTGGCGGGTCTTGCGGCGGGTCTCGCGCTCCAGGCCGACCGAGCCGACCAGCCGCTCGGCGCCGGCCGCACCGACGAAGGCGCCGAGCAGGAAGCTGCCGCCCAGCGGCTCGTTCAGCCCGAGGCGGTGCAGATAGCTCTCGGCCGGGCGGTTGCGCTCGGTCTCGTGGTCGGAGGCGAAGGCCTCGGGGTGCAGGCGCAGGGCCTCGTCGCGCAGGGCCTTGTAGGCCATCAGGTCGGCCGGGCCGAGGCGGCGCACGCGGGCCGCGACCGTGCCGGCCGACGCGAGCGGCATCGGGTCAGCCACGGCGGGCCTCCAGCGCACGCAGCTCGGTGAGCGTGTTGGCGTTGCAGAAGGCCGCCGCGTCGTCGAAATCGACCAGCGCGATGCGGTGCTGCGCGGTCCAGCGGTCGATCTTGCGCCCCCCGCCGTGCAGGAAGGCGACCAGACTCTCCAGCAGCGCGGTGCGCATCAGGCAGAACACCGGTTGGGCGCGCGGCCCGGCCTCGGGCTGCTCGGGGTCGGTGCAGCGCACCATCGCGATGTCGGCGTCCGCGGCCGCGAGCCCGGCGGCCAGGCGCGCGATCAGGTCCGTCGGGAAGTCCGGGGTGTCGCAGGGCACGGTCGCGAGGAAGGGGGTCTCGCAGCGCTCCAGCCCGGCCAGGAAGCCGGCCAGCGGCCCGGCGAACTCGTCGGTCGCGTCGGGCCAGACCGGGACGCCGAAGCTCTCGTAGGCGGCGAGGTTGCGGTTCGCGTTGATCATCGCCGTGCCGACCTGGGGCGCGAGCCGCAGCAGCGCGTGCAGCGCCAGCGGCAGGCCGTGGTAGGGCTGCAGCCCCTTGTCGACGCCGCCCATGCGGCTGCCGCGCCCGCCGGCGAGGACGAGACCGGTGATCTGGTCCGTGTCGATCATCGGGGGGCACTCCGTCGCCAGCCGATCACCAGGCCGACCAGCAGCCCGAGCGGGGCACCGATGAACACGCCGTACAGACCGCACAGGTTGCCGCCCGGGACGACGCAGGCCAGCGCCGTGACGAGCAATTCGCCGACGACGAGGCCGAGCAAGCCACCGCCGAGGGCCTTGAGCAACCTAGCCACCGATGTAGCTCATCTCGACCTTGGCCGCGACCGCCGCGACGCCGGCCGCGCTGCCACGCAGCTCGGAATAGTGGTCGTCGCGGCCACCCCAGATCGCGCCGATCGCCGCCGCGAGCTGCAGGTCGTCGTAGCCGGCCGCATCGCGCAGCAGTGCGCGCAGGTCGTGGCCGCGCGACGCAAAGAGGCACAGATAGAGCTTGCCCTCGGTCGACAGGCGCGCGCGGTTGCAGTCGCCGCAGAAGGCCTGGGTGACGCTGGAGATCACGCCGATCTCGCCGCGCCCGTCGGCATAGCCCCAGCGCCCGGCGGTTTCGCCGCGCGCGACCGGCGCCAGCGCGCGCAGCGGGAATTCGGCTGCGATGCGCTCGATCACCTGCGCCGAGGGCAGCACCTCGTCCATGCGCCAGCCGTTCGTGATGCCGACATCCATGTACTCGATGAAGCGCAGCACCACGCGGGCGCCGAAGTTCTCGCGGAAGAAGCGCGCCATCGGCACGATCTCCTGGTCGTTGGTGCCCCGTTTGACGACCATGTTGACCTTGACCGGCGCGAGCCCGGCCGCGATCGCCGCCTCGATGCCGGCGAGCACGTCGGCGACCGGGAAGTCGACGTCGTTCATGCGCCGGAACACCGCGTCGTCGAGGCCGTCGAGGCTGACCGTCACGCGCTGCAGGCCGGCGTCCTTCAGCGCACGCGCCTTGCGCGCGAGCAGCGAGCCGTTGGTCGTCAGGGTCAGATCGAGCGGCGCGCCCTCGGGCGTGCGCAGCGCGGCGAGCTGGGCCACCAGGGCCTCGAGGTTCTTGCGCAGCAGCGGCTCGCCGCCGGTCAGGCGCAGCTTGTGCACGCCGTGCAGCGTGAACACGCGGGCGAGGCGGGTGATCTCCTCGAAGCTCAGCAGGTCGGCATGCGGCAGGAAGCGGTGGTCCTTGTCGAACACCTCCTTGGGCATGCAGTAGCTGCAGCGGAAATTGCAGCGGTCGGTGACGGAGATGCGCAGGTCGCGCAGCGGCCTGGCACGCCGGTCGGCGAGCCGGCCGTCGGGCGGCGGCGCATCGCGCGGCACGGCCGGCCGTGCCGCGTGCACGCGGTGGTCGACGAGGGGGATGCTGCGCTCGGCCATGGGCCGATTGTGCCCCGCGGCTCCGCGCGCCGAACGTGACAGGGGTGCTTCAGGGGCCGGCGGCCGAGGCGGCCTGGGCCACCGGGAGTGCGAGCGCGGCAGCGGCGTCGGCCGGCGGCGCGGCGCGGCGCGCGCCGTCGTAGCGCTTTTGCCAATAGGCCAGGCGCATGTCCTCGACCCGCACCGTGCTGCCGCTGCGGGGCGAGTGGATGAACTTGCCGTCGCCGATGTAGATGCCGACGTGCGAGAAGGCCGCGCGCAGCGTGTTGAAGAACACCAGGTCGCCGGGGCGCAGCTCGCTGCGCTCGATCGGCTTGAGGGCGCTCGAGCGCGCCTGCTCCTGCGATCGGCGCGGCAGCACCAGGCCGATGCTCGACTCGAACACGTGGCGCGTGAAGCCGCTGCAGTCGAAGCCGCTGTCGACCGAGTCGCCGCCGCGGCGGTAGTGCACGCCGAGGAAGTTCATCGCCGAGATCACCAGGTCCGAGGCCCAGTCCCCGGCGGCGCTCGCGCCGCCGCGCAGCCGCTGGCCGAGGCCCGGCTCGGCCGTGCCCGCCGCCAGCGGGGCCGGCGCCTCGACGAGGCCCCGCTCGGCCAGGAAGTGCGCGACGCGGTCCGCCGTGTCCGGTGCGGCGGTCGCGGGCCGCGCGATCGCCAGCCCGAGCGCGCAGACGGCGCAGGACAGGGCGAACAGGACGCGCTTCAGCATGGCCGCGACCATAGCGGCAGCGGCCCGGGAGCGTCAAGAAAAAATGCAAGGTTTTTCAATCACTTAGGCGCATTTGAAGGGGCGATGGGCGATGCGCTTGAAAAACCTAGACGATCGGTCTATGGTTCGCCGGTGCCCGTGATCGCCACCCCGCCCCCGTCCGCCCGTCCCCGCCGCAGCCATGCCGAGCGCGGCGAGCAGCGCCAGGACACGCGCGAGCGTCTGCTGCGCGCCGGCATCGCGGCGGTGCTGGAGCGCGGCTGGGCCGCCAGCGGCGTCGACGCGGTACTGCGCTCGGCGGGCGTGCCCAAAGGGTCCTTCTATCACTACTTCCCGAGCAAGGACGACTTCGGCTACGCGGTGATCGATGCCTACCAGGCCTACTTCCTGCGGCGGCTGGCGCGCTGTTTCGACGACCCCGCCGTCCGCCTCGACGCGCAGCTGCAGGCCTTCCTGGCCGAGTCGCTCGAGGGCATGGCGCGCCACGGCTGGCGGCGCGGCTGCCTGATTGGCGCGCTCGGCCAGGAGCTCGCCGGCCTGCACGAGGGCTTTCGCGTCCGGCTGCTCGATTCGCTGGCGCGGTGGGAAGAGGTGCTGGCGGCCGCGCTCGCGCGCGCCCAGGAGCGCGGCGAGGTCGCGGCCACGCTCGACGCCGCGCGCGCCGCGCGGGGCTTCTGGGCCGCCTGGGAGGGCGCGGTGCTGCGCGCCCGGCTGGCCCGCGATGGGGCGCCGCTGCGCGCGGCGGTCGAGGATTTCCGGCGGCTGATTACCGCCACCGACGGACGCTGATTCACGCTCGACGAGGAGACGGACATGTTCAAGGCATTGGTGCTCGACAAGGGCGAGGGCGGCTTCACCGCGGCGCTGCGCGAGGTCGACGAGGACTTCCTGCCCGAGGGCGAGGTGACGGTGGCGATCGAGTACTCGACGCTCAACTACAAGGACGGCCTGGCGATCACCAACCGTGCGCCGGTGGTGCGCAGCTGGCCGATGGTGGCCGGCATCGACGGCGCCGGCACCGTGATCGACAGCCGCCATCCCGGCTGGCGGGCCGGCGACCGCGTGGTGCTCAACGGCTGGGGCGTCGGCGAGACGCACAAGGGCTGCCTGGCCGGCAAGGCGCGGCTGCAGGGCGACTGGTTGGTGCGGCTGCCCGCGGCCTTCACCCCCCGCCAGGCGATGGCGATCGGCACCGCCGGCTACACCGCCCAGCTGTGCGTGCTGGCGCTCGAGCGCCACGGTCTGCGCCCCGGCGATGGCGAGGTGCTGGTGACCGGCGCGACCGGCGGGGTCGGCTCGGTGGCGGTGGCGCTGCTGGCCAAGCTGGGCCACCGGGTGATCGCCGCGACCGGCAAGGCCGACGAGGCCGGCTACCTGCAGCGCCTCGGGGCGGCCGGCGTGATCGACCGCGCCGAGCTCGCCGCGCCCGGCAAGCCGCTGCAGAAGGAGCGCTGGGCGGCGGCGGTCGACGCGGTCGGCAGCCACACGCTCGCCAATGTCTGCGCGCAGACGCGCTATGGCGGCGCGGTGGCGGCCTGCGGGCTGGCCCAGGGCATGGACTTCCCGGCGACCGTCGCCCCCTTCATCCTGCGCAGCGTCGCGCTGCTCGGCGTGGACAGCGTGATGGCGCCGCTCGCCCGCCGCCAGGAGGCCTGGGCGCGGCTGGCGCGCGACCTCGATGCGGCGCTGCTCGAGACCATGACGACTGAGATCGGTCTGGACGAGGCCGTCGCGGCCGCCGAGCGCCTGATGCAGGGTCGGGTGCGCGGGCGCATCGTCGTGCGCACCGGCGGCTGAGCGCGCCGCCAGGGGCGTCAGCGCGGCGCAAGCGGGGCGCTGACAATGCGCGATGACGCGGGGCAGCCCTGGCCGGCGGCCGCGTGCGGACCGACCTGGAACGAGGGAGACGAGGATGGACTACGCCACTTTCTACCGCCGCTCGATCGAGCAGCCCGAGGCCTTCTGGAGCGAGCAGGCCGCGCTGATCGACTGGCATGAGCCCTTCAAGACGGTGTGCGAGTACGCGAACCCGCCGTTCGCGCAGTGGTTCGTCGGCGGCAAGACCAATCTGTGCCACAACGCGGTCGACCGCCACGCGGCGGTGCGCGGCGAGCAGAACGCGCTGATCTGGGTCTCGACCGAGGTCGACAAGGAGGTCGTCTACAGCTTCCGCGAGCTGCAGCGCGAGGTCGAGCGCATGGCGGCGATCCTGCTCGAGCTCGGCGTCAAGCAGGGCGACCGCGTGCTGATTTACATGCCGATGATTCCCGA
>CAYOXW010000057.1:0-14474 GCA_964408005.1 uncultured Methylibium sp. | reverse complement strand
CGACCTTGCCGACCAGGTCGGCACCGACGTCGGCGCCCTTGGTGAAGATGCCGCCGCCCAGCCGCGCGAAGATGGAGATCAGCGAGGCGCCGAAGGCGAAGCCCAGCATCGGCTTGAGCACCGAGGCGATGCTCTTGTCCGGCGTGATCTGGCCGTTGAGCGCGGTGAGCCAGAAGAAGGCGCCGACGCCCAGCAGGCCCAGGCCGACCACCAGCATGCCGGTGATCGCGCCGCCCTTGAAGGCGACGTCGAGTGCCGGACCGATGCCCTTGGTCGCGGCCTGCGCGGTGCGCACGTTGGCGCGCACCGACACGTTCATGCCGATGAAACCGCAGGCGCCGGACAGCACCGCGCCGAGCACGAAGCCGGACGCGGTGGTGCCGTCGAGGAAGATGCCGATCAGCACGGCCAGCACGACGCCGACGATGGCGATCGTCTTGTACTGGCGCGCCAGGTAGGCGGCGGCCCCCTGCTGGATGGCGCTGGCGATCTCCTGCATGCGGGCGTTGCCGGCATCCTGCCGGAGGATCCAGCTTCGCTGCACGAAGCCATACAGAACGGCCGCGAGGCCACACAAGAGCGCCACGATGAGCGCCACGGAACTGGACATGAGAACGGTCTCCTTCCTCTTCGAGGTGTGCGCAATCGACGGGAGCCCCGCGGCTCTGAACGCGACCCTGGTGGATCTGGCCGGGTGGCCGCCGCATGCTAAGGGAAGGGCTAGGGCGCCGCAACGCGCCGCCGGGCGGTGTTTTCCAGCGGACGCGCGCCACGCTGCTGAGATCGGGCACGGTCGGTGATGGTCAGTCTGGCGACAGCGCGCTGCATAGAATCCGGGTTTTCCCGCGACACCGGACCACCCCATGAGCCTGCACAACGTGACCCCTGGCGCGAAGGCGCCTGACGAATTCAACGTGATCATCGAGATCCCGATGAACGCGGATCCGATCAAGTACGAGGTCGACAAGGCCAGTGGCGCGCTGTTCGTCGACCGCTTCATGACGACCGCGATGCACTACCCGTGCAACTACGGCTACGTGCCGCAGACGCTGTCCGACGATGGCGATCCGGTGGACGTGCTGGTGATCACGCCCTTCCCGCTGACGCCGGGGGTGGTGGTCACCTGCCGCCCGATCGGCGTGCTGAAGATGACCGACGAGGCGGGCGGCGACGCCAAGCTGCTGGCCGTGCCGACCACCAAGATCCTGCCGATCTACGACCACTGGAAGAAGCCCGAGGACATCAACCAGATGCGTCTGAAGGCGATCCAGCATTTCTTCGAGCACTACAAGGATCTCGAGGCCGGCAAGTGGGTCAAGGTCGAGGGCTGGGAAGGCCCGGAGTCGGCCAAGGCCGAGATCGTCTCGGGCATGGCGAGCTACGCCAAGAACCAGGCCTAAGTCCGGGCGGCGTCGTCGGGTCGCGGGGCGGCACTAGACTGCCCCGATTCCGGCATCTGCCTCGATCGCGAGGCCCGCTCCCATGCAGTTCCAGCGTTTCTTGCTGGCCGGCGCGCTCGCGCTGGCCATGCTCCCCGCGGCCGCCGCCCCTGCGCTGCCGCCGGGCGTGACCGCCGTGACGGCGGTCGAGGGCATCGCCGAGTACCGGCTCGCCAACGGGCTCCAGGTGCTGCTGGTGCCCGACGACTCCAAGCCCACGACCACGGTCAACCTGACCTATCACGTCGGTTCGCGCCATGAGAACTACGGCGAGACCGGCATGGCGCACCTGCTCGAGCACCTGATCTTCAAGGGCACGCCGACCACGCGCAACGTCTGGGGCGAGTTCACCAAGCGCGGCCTGCGCGCCAACGGCAGCACCTGGTTCGACCGCACCAACTACTTCGCCAGCTTCGCGGCCAACGACGAGAACCTGAAGTGGTTCCTGTCCTGGCATGCCGACGCGATGGTGCACAGTTTCATCGCCAAGCGCGATCTCGACAGCGAGATGACCGTGGTGCGCAACGAGATGGAGTCGGGCGAGAACGACCCCGGCCGCATCCTGTACCAGAAGACGCTGGCCGCGATGTACGACTGGCACAACTACGGCAAGGACACGATCGGTGCGCGCGCCGACGTCGAGAACGTCGACATCGCGCGCCTGCAGGCCTTCTACCGCCGCTACTACCAGCCGGACAACGCCTCGCTGGTGGTGTCGGGCAAGTTCGACGCGAAGCAGGTGCTCGGCTGGGTGCGGCAATCCTTCGGCCGCATTCCGAAGCCGCAGCGCGCGCTGCCGCGGCTGTACACGCTCGACGCGGTGCAGGACGGCGAACGCGCGCTGACGGTGCGGCGTGTCGGCGGCACGCCGCTGCTGTATGCGGCCTACCATGTGCCGCCGGCCGCGCACCCGGACTTCGCGGCGACCGAGCTGTTCGCGCTGGCCCTCGGGGACGCACCCTCGGGCCGCTTGCACAAGCGGCTGGTCGAGCGCCAGCTCGCCGCCAGCGTCGGCCACTTCGCGCTCGGGCTGCGCGACCCGGGCGTGCTGCTGTTCATCGCCGAGCTGGCGCCGGGCCAGGACGTCGAGCGTGCGCGCGGCGCGCTGGTCGAGACGCTGGAGACGCTTGCGCGCGAGCCGCTGAGCGCGGAGGAGGTCGAGCGGGCCCGCACCCGCTGGCTCAAGCAATGGGAGCAGGCCTTCGCCGACCCGGAGAAGGTTGGCGTGGCGCTGTCCGAGTCGATCGCGCAAGGCGACTGGCGGCTGTTCTTCCTGCTGCGCGACCGCATCAAGGCGGTGTCCGTGGCCGAGGTGCAGCGCGTCGCCAGCGAGCGACTGCTGCCGGACAACCGCACGCTCGCCACCTACGTGCCGACCGACGCGCCCAGGCGCGCGCCCGCACCGGCAGCGGTCGACGTGGCGGCGCAGTTCAAGGACTACCGTCCGCAAGGCGGGCTGCAGACGGTGGCCGCCTTCGACGCCACGCCGGCCCAGCTCGACGCGAAGACGCAGCGCGCGACGCTGGCCAGCGGCATGCAGCTCGCGCTGCTGCCCAAGCCGACGCGCGGCAATGCGGTGCGCGCGGTGCTGAACCTGCAGTTCGGCAGCGAGGCCAGCCTGGCGAACCAGGGCGAGGTGCCGGCCCTCGTCGCGGCGATGCTCGACGAGGGCACGGCCCGGCTCAACCGCCAGCAGATCCGCGACCGGCTCGACCAGCTCCAGGCCGAGCTGAGCTTCACCCCGGGCGCCGGCAGCCTCAGCGTCGGCATCGCGACCCAGCGCGAGCATTTCCCGGCGGTGATCGCGCTGCTCGGCGAGCTGCTGCGCGAGCCGAGCTTCCCCGAGGCGGTGCTCGAGGAGCAGCGCAACCAGGCGCTGACCGCGGTCGAGCAGCAGCGCAAGGAGCCCGAGGCGGTGGTCGCGAACGCGATCGCGCGCCATGCCAACCGCTGGCCGCGCGGTGATGTGCGCCACGCGAAGAGCTTCGACGAGCTCGGCGCCGACCTGAAGGCCGCCACCGCGGCGCAGCTGCGCGATTTCCACCGACGCTTCTATGGCGCTTCGAACGCCCAGTTCGGTGCCAGCGGCGACATGGACGTCGCCGCGGTGCGCCAGGCGCTCGAGGCGGCCTTCGGTGGCTGGAAGAGCGCCGAGCCCTATGCCCGCGTCACCCAGCCCTATGCGGCGGTGGCGCCGGCCACGCTGCGCCTCGCGACGCCGGACAAGCAGAACGCGACCATGGCCGCCTTCCTGCCGCTGCCGCTGTCGGACAGCGATGCGGACTATGCGGCGCTGACGCTCGCCAACCACCTGCTCGGGGGCGGCGGCAACTCGCGGCTGTGGCGGCGCATCCGCGAGAAGGAGGGCCTGTCCTACGGCGTGTACAGCGGCATCCGCTGGAACGCGGACGAGCCGAACTCGCCCTGGCAGCTCGAAGCGATCTTCGCGCCGCAGAACCGCGCCAAGGTCGAGGCGGCGTTCCGCGAGGAGCTCGCGCGTGCGCTGAAGGAGGGCTTCAGCGCGACCGAGCTCGACGAGGCCCGACGCGGGCTCGTCGCGACGCGTCGCCTGCAGCGCGCGCAGGACGCGCGGCTGGCCGCCGCGCTGGCCTCCAACCTGCGGCTGGGCCGCGACTTCGCGCTGTCGCAGAAGGTCGACGACGCGCTGGCCGTGGCGACGCTGGCCCAGGTCAATGCCGCGCTGCGCAAGCACCTGCGGCCCGAGGCCTTGGTGCTGGGTTTCGGCGGCGACTTCAAGGAATAGCCGGGGCGGTGGTGCGTTGGCGCATGATCCTTGCGCCAGCGCCGCTCGTGGGGCAACAAGTGGAAAGCACCTTGCGGGGCCGCGTGGCTACAGTCGAAGCCACAGAGACAGCGCCGCAAGAGCCAGCCGCGATGACCTCCCACCCCGCCTTCCCGCTCACGGCCAGCCCGATCGCGCTGGAGGAGCGCTACGGCGCCGCCAACTACGCGCCGCTGCCGGTGGTGCTGACGCGCGGCGAGGGCGTGTACCTGTGGGACCAGGACGGGCGGCGCTATCTCGACATGATGTCGGCCTACTCGGCCGTCAGCTTCGGCCATGGCCATCCGCGCCTGGTCGAGGCGTTGGTCGCGCAGGCACGGCAACTGGCCGTGACCTCGCGCGCCTTCCACACGGACCGGCTCGGCCCCTTCCTGCAGCGCCTGTGCACGCTGACCGGCATGGACCGCGCGCTGCCGATGAACAGCGGCGCCGAGGCGGTCGAGACCGCACTGAAGGCGGCGCGCAAATGGGGCCACACGGTCAAGGGCATCGCCGAGGGGCGCGCGCGCATCGTCGTCGCGCGCAACAACTTTGCCGGGCGCACGACCACGCTCGTTGGCTTTTCGAGCGAGCCGCAGTACCGCCGCGGCTTCGGCCCCTTCGCGCCGGGCTTCGACACCGTGCCCTTCGGCGACGCCGCGGCGCTCGAGGCGGCGATCACGCCGGACACCTGTGCCTTCCTGGTCGAGCCGGTCCAGGGCGAGGCCGGCATCGTCGTGCCGCCAACCGGCTACCTGCGGGCGGTGCGCGAGATCTGCAGCCACCACGCGGTGCTGATGATCTGCGACGAGGTGCAGACCGGGCTGGGGCGCACCGGCCGGCTGCTCGCCTGCGACCACGAGGGCGTGCGCCCCGATGGCCTGACGCTGGGCAAGGCGCTCGGCGGCGGGCTGCTGCCGGTCAGCGCCTTCCTTGCGCGCGAGGACCTGATGGCGGTCTTCACCCCCGGCGACCACGGCTCGACCTTCGGCGGCAACCCGCTGGCCGCGGCCGTGGCCGACATGGCGTTGCAGGTGCTGGTCGAGGAGCGTCTGGCCGAACGCGCCGCGGTGCGCGGCGCGCAGCTGCTGGAGCGGCTGCACGGGCTCGCGGACCCGGCGATCACCGAGATCCGCGGCCGGGGTCTGCTGGTCGGCGTCGAGATCGATCCGCGGGTCGCGAGCGCACGGGCGGTCTGCGAGGGCCTGATGCGCGAGGGTGTGCTGAGCAAGGACACCCACGGCAGCGTGGTGCGGCTCGCGCCGCCGCTGGTGATCGCCGCGGGCGAGATCGACGCGGCGGTCGCCGCGCTCGGTCGCGTGCTCAGGGCGCTGCCGCGGCCTTGAAGGGGTTGCGCTCGTCGAGTTCGTTGACGTAGGCCTCGATGCCCAGGTCTTCGCGCTCGAGAAAGCGCCCGACCGCGGCGGCGAAGCGCGCGTCGGACAGCCAGTGGGCCGAGTGGGTGCGCACCGGCAGCAGGCCACGCGCCATCTTGTGTTCGCCCTGCGCGCCGCCCTCGAAGCGGCGGAAGCCCTGGGCGATGCACCAGGCCAGCGGCTGGTAGTAGCAGGCCTCGAAATGCAGGCAGCGCACCGCCGCTGTGTCCGGCAGCTGGCCCCAGTAGCGGCCGAAGGCATGGCCGCGCGGCGCATCGAGCGCGATCAGCGAGGTCGCGATCGGCTCGCCATGCCGCGACGCGATGAACAGCAGCCAGTGCTCGGGCATCGTGGCGGCCATCCGCGCGAAGAAGTCGCGCGTCAGGTAGGGCGTCGAGCGGTGGGCGTGGTAGGTCGCGGTGTAGCAGCGGTAGAACAGCTCCCAGTCGGCCGCGCCGATCTCGCTGCCGTGGCGCGCCTCGAAGGTGACACCGGCCTCGCGCACATAGCGACGCTCCTGCTGGATCTTGCGGCGCTTGTCGCGCTGCAGGCCGGCGACGAACTCGTCGAAGTCGGCATAGGGCTGAGGTGTGCGGTTGCTCCAGTGGAATTGCACCGCGCTGCGCAGCAGCCAGCCGGCTTGCTCGGCCGCGCTGCGATCGGCGTCGTCGATGAAGAGCAGGTGCGCCGACGACAGGCCCTCGTCGCGCGCGAGCCGCTCGAGCGCGCGCAGCAGCGCCAGCCGCGCGGCGGCATCGCGTGCCAGCAGCCGGGGGCCGGGCACCGGCGTGAAGGGCACCGCGCCGAGCAGCTTCGGGTAGTAACGGCCACCGGCGCGCTCCCAGGCGTCGGCCCAGGCCCAGTCGAACACGTACTCGCCGTAGGAGTGGCCCTTCAGGTACAGCGGACAGGCGGCCACCAGAGCGCCGTCGTGCTCGAGGGTCGCGAAGCGCGGCGCCCAGCCGGTCTCGGCGACGGCGCTGCGCGAGTCGTGCAGCGCCCTCAGGTAGGCATGGCGCATGAACGGCGTCGCCGCGGGGCTGGCCTCGGCCAGGGCGTCCCAGGCGGCGGCGTCGATCGCGGCCGGGTCGTCGTGCAGGCGCAGCGTCCAGAGCGCGTCGTCCCCGGCGGTACCATCGATCGACCCGTGCTTGCGCTCCCGCTCCATGCCCGCTCCCGCCTCATTGAAGATTGCCGTCGCCCAGTTCAACGCCACCGTCGGCGACCTCGACGGCAACGCCCGGCGCATCGTCGCGCTGGCTCGGGAGGCGCATGCGCGCGGGGCGCGGGTGGTGCTGGCCCCCGAGCTCGCGCTGACCGGTTATCCGCCCGAAGACCTGCTGCTGCGCCCGGCCTTCATGCGCGCCTGCGACGCCGCATTGGCCGGCTGCGCCGCGCAACTCGCCGACCTGCCGGACCTGCAGCTCGTCGTCGGGCACCCGATGGCGCTCGACGGGGATGTTCGCACGCGTTCGCTGGCGGTGCATCGGCGGGTCAATGCCGCCTCGGTGCTGCACGCGGGCCGCGTCGTCGCGAGCTATGCGAAGCGCGAGCTGCCGAATTACCAAGTGTTCGACGAGCGGCGCTACTTCGTCTCGGGCCGCGACGCCGGGCTCGGCCCGGTGGTGATCGAGGCCGGCGGGCTGAAGCTCGGCCTGCTGATCTGCGAGGACGCCTGGTTCGACGAGCCGGCCGCCTCGGCCCAGGCGGCCGGCGCACAGGCGCTGCTGGTGCTCAACGCCTCGCCCTTCCACCTCGGCAAGGCCGGCGAGCGCGAGGAGCGCATGGCGCTGCGGGCCTCGACGGTCGGGCTGCCGCTGGTCTACGCGCACCTGGTCGGCGGCCAGGACGAGGTCGTGTTCGACGGGGCCTCGTTCGCGGTCGATGCGCGCGGCCATGTGCAGGCGCGGGCGGCCAGTTTCGCCGAGGAGTTGCTGATCGTGGACGTCGGTGCCGACGGCCGTATCGAGGGGCCGCGCGCCTCGCCACCCTCGCTCGAGTCCGAGGCCTGGGGGGCGCTGGTGACCGGCGTGCGCGACTACATCGGCAAGAACGGTTTCCCAGGCGCGATCATCGGTCTGTCCGGCGGCATCGATTCGGCGCTGGTGCTTGCGGTCGCGGTCGACGCGCTGGGGCCCGAGCGGGTGAGGGCGGTGATGATGCCCTCGCCCTACACCGCCGACATCTCGTGGATCGACGCGCGTGACATGGCCGCCCGCCTGGGCGTGCGCTACGACGAGATCGCGATCACGCCGATGTTCGAGGCCTTCCGCGCCGCGCTGGCCGACGAGTTCGCCGGCCGGCCCGAGGATGCGACCGAGGAGAACATCCAGGCGCGCGTGCGCGGCACGCTGCTGATGGCGCTGTCGAACAAGAGCGGGCGCATCGTGCTGACCACCGGCAACAAGAGCGAGATGGCGACCGGCTACTGCACGCTCTACGGCGACATGGCCGGTGGTTTCGCGGTCATCAAGGACGTCGCCAAGACCCTGGTCTACCGCCTCGCCGCCTGGCGCAACACCCAGGGGGCGGCGCCGGTGATTCCCGAGCGCATCATCACGCGGGCACCGTCGGCCGAGCTGCGGCCGAACCAGACCGACCAGGACAGCCTGCCGCCCTACGAGGTGCTCGACGCGATCCTTGCGCGCTACATGGAGGAAGACCAGGGAGTCGAGGACATCGTCGCGGCCGGTTACGCCCGCACCGACGTGGAGCGCGTGACCCGGCTGATCAAGCTGAACGAGTACAAGCGCCGGCAGGCGCCGGTGGGGATCCGCATCACGCACCGCAGCTTCGGCAAGGACTGGCGCTACCCGATCACGTCGAAATTCCGTGCTTAAATCGGCGTCAGTGAATATCCGTTGGAGCTCGTCATGAAGCAGATCACCGCCGTCATCAAGCCCTTCAAGCTCGAGGAAGTGCGCGAGGCGCTGGCCGAGGTCGGCGTGTCGGGACTGACCGTCACCGAGGTCAAGGGCTTCGGGCGGCAGAAGGGCCATACCGAGCTCTACCGCGGCGCCGAGTACGTGGTCGACTTCCTGCCCAAGGTGAAGGTCGAGATCGTCGTGAAGGACAGCGACGTCGAGCGCTGCATCGAGGCGATCGTCAAGGCCGCGAAGACCGGCAAGATCGGCGACGGCAAGATCTTCGTCACTGCGGTCGAGCAGACCATCCGCATCCGCACCGGCGAGACCGACGACGCGGCGGTCTGAGGCGCCGGTCCCAGGCGCGCGAGCGGCCGACGCCGGCCTCAGGTCAGGCGGAAATCGTCGCTGCCGTGCGCGCGCGGCGCGGCGGCGACCAACTGGTCGAGCAGCTCGGCGGGGTCGTGGCCGATCTGCAGCAGGGCGTGCGTGGCCGGTGACACGAAATCCGCCTCGACCGTGCCGCTCATCAGCGCGATCAGTCGGTCGTAGTAGCCGGCGACGTTGAGCAGCCCGATCGGTCGGTCGTGGTAGCCCAGCTGGCGCCAGGTCCAGACCTCGAACAGCTCCTCGAAAGTGCCGATGCCGCCCGGCAGCGCGAGGAAGGCGTCGGCCGCCTCGGCCATCTGCTGCTTGCGCTGGTGCATGGTTTCGACCACCTGCAACTCGGTCAGCCCGCGATGGCCGACCTCACGCGCCTGCAGCGAGCGCGGGATCACGCCGAGCACCGGGGCCCCGGCCGCCAGCGCCGCGTCGGCGACGATACCCATCAGGCCGATCGCGCCACCACCGTAGACCAGTCGCCAGCCGCGCTCGCCGATCGCGCGACCGACGGCGCGTGCGGCCTCGGCATAGGCGGGCCGCGCACCGGTGCGCGAGCCGCAGTAGACGCAGACCGAGAAGGGCCTCATGCGACAACGCGCTGCCACAGTGCAGCGATCCACACCGTGGCACACAGCAGCAGCGACAGCATCACCGCAGCGCTGGCGAGGTCCTTGGCGCGTTTGGACAGGTCGTGCAACTCGTAGCTGACACGATCGATCGCCGCCTCGATCCCTGAATTCAGGAGCTCGACGATCAGCACCAGCAGCACCGAGCCGGACAGCAGTGCGACCTCGACCCAGCTGCGCCCGAGCCAGAGGGCGGCCGGCAGCAGCACGGCGGCCGCCCAGACCTCCTGACGGAAGGCGCTCTCACCGCGGTAGGCCAGCTTCAACCCATCGAGGGAATAGCCGGTGGCGCGGACGATGCGGTCGAGGCCGGTGCGGCCCTTGTAGGCGTTGCTCATCGCGCGCGATGGTAGCGCCCGCGTGTGACGCCGCGATCAGCCGGGGACGCGCGGTGGACGCAGGTCGACCAGCCGGGTGCCGCACAGTGCGTCGTGCCAGAACTGCCGCTGCGGGTGCAGCAGCGACAGCAGCGCGTAGCCGAGCACGCCCACGGCGAGGGCGCCGAGCGTGGTCTTCGGGGGCCAGCCGTTCAGCGCCGCCAGACCCAGGGCCGGCAGCACCCAGGCATAGGCCGCCAGGTGGCGCGCCAGGGCCCGAGCGCGTCCGAGCGGGCGCCCGTCGGTCGTCTCGACGCGGATGCGCCACGTCTGCATCGGCAGCGTCTGGCCGCGTGCCGACCAGAAGCCGACGAAATACGCGCCGAACAGCAGCATGGAGACGATGCCGAGCAGCACCGGCGGTGCCCGGCCAACCGTTGCCGTCAGCACGGCGCCCAAGGCGCCCGGCAGCAGCAGCAGGCCGAACAGGATCAAGCCCTCGTAGAGCAGGCAGGCGAGCCGGCGGCGCAGGCTCGGCGCCGGCAGCGGTGGCGCGACGCTCACCGTTCGCCTGCTCGCCGGTTGCCACCGCGCCGGGGCTCGGCGGCCGCGCCCTGGGCGCCACGCTGAGGCAGCAGGGTGCGCGGGTCGACGAATTCCGGCGTGGCAGCCACCTTGGGTAGACCGGGCTGCTGATGCATTGGCGGCGCCGGGCGGGCGGCCAGTGGGGTCGTCGTCGCGCCGGGGCGGGCCTGGCTCAGGTGGGGCGCGATGGCGCCGGGACGCCGGCCGTCGATCAGCGGGTTGGGCACGAGATTGCTCTTGCCTCCCGCGGTGTCACTGCGCCGCGAGGTGTTGCGCTCGGGGACGCCACGGCTCGCCAGCCCACGGCGCTGCTCCTCCGACAGGCGCTGGTAGGCATCCCAGCGCTCGCGGCGCTCGCCCGGGCTGAGCTCCTGTGCGCCGCGGTAATTCAGCCGTGCTTCATTGCGCTGGCGCGGCGTCATGCGGGCCCAGTCGTCCATGCGCTGCTGCACGCGCGCTTGCTCTGCCGGCGAGAGCCGGTCGAAACGGGAGGCGACGCCCATCCACTGACGCTTGCTGTCCTCGTCGGCCTCGGCCCAGTCGCGCTGCAATGGCCGCAGGGCCTGTTGCTGGCGCGGACTGAGTTCCTGCCAGCGCGGGCCTTCAGCGAGCAGGATCGGCGCCTGGGCCCAGACGCCGACACTCGGCAGCAGCAGCGCCGCCGCCACCAGAGACAAGACGGAGTGGCGTTTCACTGCAGGATCGGGTCGGGCGTCTTCAGGAACTCGGCGAAGCCCGGGTCGGAGTAAGCCGCGGGCGGCAGATCGTCGGCCAGCAGCGCCGCGTCGATCTCGGCCGCGGCGCGCAGCTGTTCCTCGCGCTGATCCTGCTGGACCAGCACCAGACCAGCGGCAAGCGCCAGGATGGGCAGGGCCGCGGCCAGGCGCGGCCACCAGCCGCCGCGCAGCGACAGCGCGCCACCGGAAGCAGCAGCGGCGGCGGCAGGCTCGCGCTGGACCGCGCGCGCCTTGGCCAGCGCCTGCTCGCGCGCGAACCGCAGCCGCTCAGAGATTTCGGCGGGCAGTGCGGCGCTGGCCTCGTTCAGGCGGGCGGCGACGCGCAGTGCATAGCGCGCCTCGGCGGTGGCGGGGTCGTGGGGGGCTTGGCGACGATCCATCATGGCGCGATTCCCTTGAGCTTGAGCGCCTTGGCCAGCGCATGGACGGCACGCGAGCAGTGCGTCTTCACGCTGCCTTCCGAGCAGCCCATTGCGGCGGCCGTCTCGGCGACGTCGAACTCCTCCCAGTAACGAAGGAGGAAGGCCTCGCGTTGACGGGCGGGCAGGCGCTCGATCTCGCCCTCGATGGTAAGCAGGATCTGCGCCCTGGACACATGGTCGGCCGCGCTCTCGGCGCCCGGCGTGTCGGCCAGGGCCTCCAGGGTCTCGAGGAAGTCGGCCTCGCCGTCGGCGTCGGGCGACTCCAGGTCGGAGAAGTTGCGCACGGCGGCGTTGCGCACCTTCAGGCGCCGGAACCAGTCCATCGTCGCGTTCGACAGGATGCGCTGGAACAGCAGCGGCAGTTCGGCCGCAGGCCGGTCAGCGTACTTCTCCGCCAACCGGATCATGGCGTCTTGCACGATGTCCAGTGCTGCATCTTCGTCGCGCACCGCATAGACGGTGCGCTTGAAGGCCCGCTTCTCGACGCTCTTGAGGAAATCGCTGAGTTCTTTGTCGGAAGCCAAGGTGCAAGCCGGCGACGCCGCACGGAAAATGTGCGGGAAATTATGTCACTGCGGCCCGTGCTGCCCATGGCGGTGCAAGCACCAGTGCCATAATCCAAGGCTCGCACAACGCTCTTTGGGTCTTCCAGCGCCGTCCGATCCGGCCGGCTTTGCCAGACCGCGCAGGCTCCACATCCACCTCACGAGGGTGCGAAGAGGGGCACCGAAGGTTCTTCGTTAGAGATCAACCGAGAGGTTCGAAATGGACATGTCTGCCGCGGAAGTCAAGCGGGCCACCACGGCCCAGCCGCATTCTCCTCAAGCCGCCGAGCCCAATGGCTCGGAAATTCTCGTCCGCTGCCTGCAGGCCGAAGGGGTCAAGTACCTCTGGGGCTATCCGGGCGGTGCCGTGCTGCACATCTACGACGCCCTGTACAAGCAGGACTCGATCGAGCATGTGCTGGTGCGTCACGAACAGGCGGCGATCCACGCCGCGGACGGCTACGCCCGTGCAACCGGCGACGTCGGCGTGGCCTTGGTCACTTCGGGTCCGGGCGTCACGAATGCCATCACCGGCATCGCGACCGCCTACATGGATTCGATCCCGATGGTGATCATCACCGGCCAGGTGCCGACGCCGGTGATCGGCCTCGACGCCTTCCAGGAGTGCGACACCGTCGGCATCACGCGCCCGATCGTCAAGCACAACTTCCTGGTCAAGGATGTGCGTGACCTGGCGACGACGCTCAAGAAGGCCTTCTACATCGCCCGCACCGGCCGGCCCGGCCCGGTGGTGGTCGACGTGCCCAAGGACGTCTCGCTGAAGACCACGTCCTTCCACTACCCGCAGCACGTCGAGATGCGCTCGTATGCGCCGACGAAGAAGGGTCACAGCGGCCAGATCCGCAAGGCGGTGGCGCTGCTGCTGCAGGCCAAGCGGCCCTACATCTACACCGGCGGCGGCGTGATTCTCGGCGAGGCGCACGCCGAAGTGCGCCAGCTGATCGACCTGCTCGGCTACCCGATCACGAACACGCTGATGGGGCTGGGTGCCTTCCCCTCCACCGACCCGCGCTTCCTCGGCATGCTCGGCATGCACGGCACCTACGAAGCCAACATGACGATGCAGCACTGCGACGTGCTGCTGGCCGTCGGCGCGCGCTTCGACGACCGCGTGATCGGCAACCCCAAGCACTTCGCCTCGGTCGAGCGCAAGATCATCCACATCGATATCGACCCTTCGTCGATCTCCAAGCGCGTGAAGGTTGACATCCCGATCGTCGGCGACGTGAAGGACGTGCTGCAGGAGCTGATCGCCCAGATCCAGGAGGCGCAGGCCAAGCCGGACTCGGTGGCGCTGTCGAGCTGGTGGAAGCAGATCGCCGAGTGGCGTGGCCGGGAGTGCCTGAAGTACAAGCATTCCGACGAAGTCATCAAGCCGCAGATGGTGATCGAGAAGCTGTGGGAGCTGACGCGCGAGCGTGACACCTACATCACCTCCGACGTCGGACAGCATCAGATGTGGGCTGCCCAGTACTACCGCTTCGACGAGCCGCGCCGCTGGATCAACTCCGGTGGGCTGGGCACGATGGGCGTGGGTCTACCTTATGCGATGGGCATCAAGCTCGCCAAGCCCGACGCGGACGTGTTCTGCGTCACCGGCGAAGGCTCGATCCAGATGTGCATCCAGGAGCTCTCGACCTGCCTGCAGTACAAGACGCCGGTCAAGATCATCAGCCTGAACAACCGTTACCTCGGCATGGTGCGGCAGTGGCAGGAGCTCGACTACGGCGGTCGCTACTCGCACAGCTACATGGACGCATTGCCCAACTTCGTCAAGCTCGCCGAGGCCTATGGGCACGTCGGCTTGCTGGTCGAGAAGCCTGCGGACGTCGAGCCGGCGCTGCGTGAAGCCATCCGGCTGAAGGACCGTACCGTCTTCCTGGACGTGCGCACCGACCCGACTGAGAACGTCTGGCCGATGGTGAAGACCGGGAAGGGCATCACGGAGATGCTGCTGGGTTCGGAAGAGCTTTGAGGCGTGGCGGTCGCGGCGGTGCGAGGGCAGGGGACTTGCCGGTCCCCGGTCAGGAGCGCCGAACGAACGGCACGTTGACCAGCAGCCTGGCCAACATCAATCATCGAAGTGCGTGGCCAAGGGCCTGCGGTTACCGCCGTCGGTCTGAAGAGCGCGAAGGACGATTTCCATCATGAAACACATCATCGCCCTGTTGCTCGAGAACGAGCCGGGAGCCCTGTCGCGCGTCGTTGCCCTGTTCTCGGCGCGCGCCTACAACATCGAGAGCCTGACCGTTGCGCCGACCGAGGATGCCTCGCTCTCGCGCATGACCATCACCACCAGCGGCAGCGACGATGTGATCGAGCAGATCACCAAGCATCTGAACCGGCTGATCGAGGTGGTCAAGGTCGTCGACCTGA
>CAYOXW010000056.1:0-14546 GCA_964408005.1 uncultured Methylibium sp. | reverse complement strand
TGCCCGGTGTGCGGCAGCCGCGTGCTGCGCGAGCAGGGCGGCATCGACCACCGCTGCAGCGGCGGCATTTCCTGCCCGGCGCAGCGCAAGGAGGCGCTGCTGCACTTCGCCGGCCGGCGCGCGATGGACATCGAGGGGCTCGGCGACAAGCTGGTCGAGCAACTCGTCGACGGCGGCATCGTCAGGAGCCTGCCGGATCTCTACCGGCTCGGCGTCGCCAACCTGGCGGCGCTCGAGCGCATGGGCGACAAGAGCGCGGTCAACCTCGTTGCCGCGCTCGAGAAGAGCAAGCGCACGACGCTGGCGCGCTTCCTGTACGCGCTGGGCATCCGCCAGGTCGGCGAGGCGACCGCGAAGGACCTGGCGCGCCACTTCGGCGCGCTCGACCGGCTGATGGATGCGCCCGTCGAGCAGCTGCTCGAGGTGCGCGACGTCGGCCCGGTGGTCGCGCAGAGCATCCGCACCTTCTTTGAGCAGCCGCACAACCGCGAAGTCGTCGAGCAGCTGCGCGCCGCCGGCATCGCCTGGGACGAGCACGACGCTCAGGGCGACCTGTCGCCCAAGCCGCTGGCCGGCAAGACGGTGGTGCTGACCGGCACGCTGCCGACGCTGAGCCGCGAGGCAGCCAAGGAGCTGCTCGAGGCCGCCGGCGCCAAGGTGGCCGGTTCGGTGTCGAAGAAGACCGATTACGTGGTCGCCGGCGCCGAGGCCGGCAGCAAGCTCGCCAAGGCGCAGGAGCTCGGCGTACCGGTGCTCGACGAGGATGGGTTGCGCGCGTTGTTGGCCTGAGGCGTCCGTCGGGCGGTGAGCCGGCTTGTAAAAGCCTGGCTTCGGGGGTGCGGCGACGCAGGCTTTGCACTAGCCTTCCCGTGTGACCCGTGCCCGATGGGGTGGTCCGGCGGATCGGGGTCCTCATAGGCAGCGAGGCACAGCGGATGGACAAAGCACTCCTGGAGTTGTTGGCGGCCGAGGGCTTCCTGCCCCATGGCTATTGCTTCCAGTGGAGCCCCGGGCTCCTGAGCACGATGGTGGCCGCCGACGCGGTGACCGCGGCGGCCTACTACTCGATCCCGATCGCGCTGCTGGTGTTCGTGCGGCGCCGCAAGGACCTGCACTTCAACTGGATCTTCGTGCTGTTCTCGGCGTTCATCTTCTGCTGCGGCACGACCCACCTGGTCGACATCCTGGTGATCTGGCGGCCCGACTACTGGCTGCAGGCCGGCACCAAGGCCGTGACCGCGGGCGTGTCCATCGTCACCGCCTTGCTGCTGTGGCCGCTGATCCCGAAGGCGCTCCAGCTGCCCAGCCACGCCGACCTCGAGGCGCTGGTCGTGCGGCTCGAGGCCGAGGTCGGCGAGCGGCGCGCCGCCGAACGGCGTCTCGACGAGCTCAACCACGAGCTCGAGCGCCGGGTCGCCGAACGCACGCGCCAGCTCGAGACCGAGACCACCGAGCGTCTGCGCCTGCAGGGCGTCGAGCGGGCCCGCGAGGCGGCCGAGCTGGCCAGCAAGGCCAAGAGCGAGTTCCTGTCGCGCGTCAGCCACGAGCTGCGCACGCCGTTGAACGGCGTGCTGGGCTTCGGCCAGCTGCTCAAGGCCGATGCCGCCGAGCTGTCGCCGCGCCACGCGACCTGGGTCTCGCACATCGAGAGCTCGGGCCGTCACCTGCTGAAGCTGGTCGATGAGGTGCTCGACGTCTCGCGCATCGAGGCCGGCGGGCTGAAGCTCGACGAGCAGCGCTTCGAGCTGGACCGGCTGGTGCGCGACTGCGAGCAGGAGCTGAAGGCCACGGCCGAGGCGCAGCAGGTGCAGGTCAAGGTCGAGGCGATGCCGGCGCGCACCGCCTGGCGCGGCGACGTGCAGCGGCTGCGGCAGGTGCTGACCAACCTGCTGAGCAATGCGATCAAGTACAACCGACCGCGCGGCGAGGTCCGCATCGACGCCCAGGCGGGTCACAACGGCGGCGTGCGGCTCGAGATCTGCGACACCGGCATCGGCATCGACACGATCCAGCAGGAGCAGCTGTTCCAGCCCTTCAACCGCCTGGGCCGCGAGCGCAGCAGCATCCCCGGCACCGGGCTCGGCCTGGTCGTCGTCAAGCAGCTCGTCGAGGCGATGGGCGGCACGATCGAGGTCGAGAGCCGGCCCGGCGAGGGGACCTGCGTGACGCTGGATCTGCCGCTCGCGCCGGCCTGAGGCGCCGGCACGGCCGCTCTGCTAGGCTGATGCGATGGCCATCCGAGACATCCTGAAGATGGGCGATGCCCGCCTGTTGCGCGTCGCGCAGCCGGTCGCCGCCTTCGACACGCCCGAGCTGCACGCGCTGATCGCCGACCTGTTCGACACCATGGAGGCGGCCAACGGCGCCGGCCTGGCGGCGCCGCAGATCGGTGTGGACCTGCGCGTCGTGATCTTCGGCTTCGCGAACAACCAGCGCTACCCCGACGCCCCGCCGGTGCCGCGCACGGTGCTGCTCAACCCGGTGATCACGCCGCTGGGCGAGGCGATCGAGGAGGGCTGGGAAGGCTGCCTGTCGGTGCCGGGCCTGCGCGGCGTCGTGCCGCGCCCCGCGCGCATCCGCTACGCCGGCTTCGACCCGCAGGGCCGCCCGATCGAGCGCGAGGCCGAGGGCTTCCACGCCCGCGTGGTGCAGCACGAGTGCGACCACCTCGACGGCGTGCTCTACCCGATGCGGGTGCGCGACTTCACGCGCTTCGGCTACACCGAGGTGCTGTTCCCGGGGCTGGACACGGCCGATGACTAGCGCCGCTCGAAAGGACTGACGGAGCCCCGCCGTCCACGCAATAGGAGCGAATCGATGCCAGATCCACAGTTGGTTGCGGACCACTACACGCATGGTGGGCTGCTCGAGGCCATCCGTGACGGCATTGCGAAACTGGGCAAGACCGTCGCGAACGTCGGCATCGACGATCTGGCGCCGGTGGACGAGTTCCACATCGGCGGGCGAGTGGCCACGCGCAGCTTCCTGGATCAGCTCGACATCGATGCCGGCCATCACGTGCTGGACGTCGGGTGCGGGCTCGGCGGAGGGAGTCGGTTCGCGGCCCACACCTACGGGTGCCGGGTGACCGGTGTCGACCTGACACGGGAGTACGTGGAAGCCGGCAATGTGCTGTGCACATGGGTCGGGCTGAGCGACCGGATTGCCCTCGAGGTCGGCAACGCCACCGACCTGCATCATCCCGACGGGAGCTTCGATCGGGCGTACATGCTGCATGTCGGCATGAACATCGCCGACAAGGACCGCTTGATCTCCGAACTGTTCCGGGTGCTGCGGCCGGGCGCCAAGGTCGGGATCTACGATGTGATGCGCGTCAGCGACGGCGACCTCACGTTTCCGGTGCCGTGGGCCATGGAGCCCCAGGGAAGCGCGGTGGCCCCGGTGTCGGCCTACACAGCCGCGCTGGAGCGTTCCGGATTCGCCATCACGGCGCAGCGGAACCGGCGCGACTTTGCGCTCGATTTCTTTGCGCAGCTTCAGGCGAAGGTGACGAGCGCCACGGTTGCGCCGCCCCTGGGCCTGCAGATCCTCATGGGCAACTCGGCGCCGACGAAAGTAAGGAACATGATCGACAACATCTCGCGCCATCTCATCGCGCCGGTCGAGATCGTCGCCGCAAAGCCCGCCTGAGCGACAGGCGCGCCCGGCCGAGCGGCGCGAGGGATCGTGTGCGCCGGCACCGGCGCCGCGCTCACCAGTCGCGCAGTGTGGGGTTGTCGTAGCCGTAGCTGTTCGGGAAGGCCAGGTTCGAGTACGAGAAGGACAGGCTGAGCTCCAGCGCGGCCACCTGGTGCCACCAGCCCAGCGGCAGGAACATGGTCTCGCCGGGCTCGAGCACCACCTCCATCACCGTGACCCCGCGCAGCGCCGGGTGGCGGTCGAAGTTCGGGTTCTCGAGATCGATCGCGCTGAAATAGCCGTCGTGGTTGTACAGGCGCGGCGTCTCCAGCGGCGAGATGAAGCGCCAGCGCTTGCGGCCGACCACCTGGGTGTGCAGCAGCATGATCGCGTCGTGGTGCAGCGGCGTGATCGTGCCCGCGGGGCCGAACCAGAACGAGGAATGGCTCGCGAGGCGCTCGCGGTCGCAGTACAGCGGCAGCGTGCCGATGTCGCCGAGCAGCGGCGCGAACTCGGGACGGCGCAACAACTCGTTGTTGGCGGTCAGGTAGTGGTTGTTGCTCGGCCCGCCGGCGATCACCTGGTCGACGAAGTCGCCCAGCCGCACGTTGCGGCGGTGCTGTGCCTTGTCCTGCTCGTAGCGCGGGTTGGCGGCCCGTTCGGCCTGGACCTCGACGTCGAGGTGGCCGAAGCGCGCCTTCAGGTCGGCCGGTGACCAGCGCGTCAGCGCCGGCCAGTCGTGCGCGAGGTCGGTCAGCACCACCGGACGCGAGCCGACCACGTAACGCTCGAAGAACTCGGCCGGCGCGACGCGGCTGCGCTTCTCGACCTGGGCGTAGTTCCAGCCGAGTTCCCAGACCTTCTGCTGGTTGGCCATCACCGAGCAGACCTTGCGGTAGAGCTGCTGGTGGCGCCGTGCCGCCAGGAACACCGGGTCGGCCTCGAGCGCGACCAGCGCATGTTCGGCTTCGGCGCGGTCCAGGCCGGCGGCGCTCATCGTCGCGAGCATCGAGGCGGGGGTGCAGTCGCGCAGCCGGTTCTCGGCGATCCACTGGCGCCAGCCGGCGTCCAGCGGGCGCGCCACGGCAGTGCCGGTGTCGGGCGGCCGTGGGGCCGGGGGCATCGTGCGGGATTTCATCGTCGTCGTCCTGCGCGGGGCGGCGGGCTGAAACGACCCGGGAGCACCGCCTCCGCGTCCCGCGATGGTGAACGCGTCCGCGCGGGGCAAGGCGTGGAAAAGTACCGGCCAAGGCCGGCCTGTTTCCGTTTATTGCACCAGCAACGGTTTCAACACCGGCCAGACGTTGGCCAGCAGCGTCGGCTGGGCCGCCTCGTTGGGGTGGATGCGGTCGGGCTGGAACAGCTCGGCCGCGTTCGGCACGTCGCCCACGCCCTTGAGCAGGAAGGGCAGCAGCGCGGCGCCCTCGGCCTGCGCGACGCGCACGAACAGCGCGGCGAAGTCCTCGGTGTAGCGCCGGCCGTAGTTCGGCGGCACCTGCATGCCGGCCAGCAGCACGCGGGCACCGGCCGCCCTGGCCGCGCGCACCATCGCCGCCAGGTTGGCCTCGGTCATGGCCAGCGGCAGCCCGCGCAACGCGTCATTGCCGCCGAGCTCGATGATCACGACGCGAGGCTGGTGCCGCGCCAGCAAGGCCGGCAGCCGCGAGCGCCCGCCGGCGCTGGTGTCGCCGCTGACGCTGGCGTTGAGCACGCTCGCGGCGAGCTTGTCGCGGGCCAGCCGCTGCTCGAGCAGCGCGACCCAGCCGCTGCCGCGCCGCAGACCGTATTCGGCCGACATGCTGTCGCCGACCACCAGCACGAGCGGCCGCGCCGGTTCGGCCCGCGCCACGCCGAGCCCCCACAGGCCCAGCGCGAGCGCCCCGTTGATACAGTCCCTGCGACTTCCACTCATCCGCGAGCCCCTCCGTCCATGGCCGATCCGATCATCGCCGTCGAGCACGTCAGCAAGCGCGTGCGCGACAGCAGCGGCGAGCTGACCATCCTGGACGATATCGACTTCTCGCTCGCGGCGCAGGAGTCGGTCGCGATCGTCGGGGCCTCCGGTTCGGGCAAGAGCACGCTGCTGTCGATCATCGCCGGGCTGGACACGCCGAGCGCCGGCACGGTGCGCATCGCCGGCATCGACCTGTTCGCGCTCGACGAGGACGCGCGCGCGGCGGTGCGGGCCGAGCGCGTCGGCTTCGTGTTCCAGAGCTTCCAGCTGATGGGCAACCTGACGGCGCTCGAGAACGTGATGCTGCCGCTCGAGCTGCAGGGCCGCAGCGACGCCCGGGCGCGCGCGACCGAGATGCTCGAGCGCGTCGGCCTCGGCGAGCGGCTCGGCCATTACCCGGAGCTGCTCACCGGCGGCGAGCAGCAGCGCGTCGCGCTGGCGCGTGCCTTCGTCGTGCAGCCGGCGCTGCTGCTGGCCGACGAGCCCACCGGCAGCCTCGATTTCGCCACCGGCGAGAAGGTCATGGCGCTGATGTTCGAGCTCAACCGCGAGCGCGGCACGACCCTGGTGCTGGTGACGCACGACCGCGCCATCGCGGCGCGCTGCGACCGGCAGCTGCGCATCGAGGCCGGGTGCCTGGCGTGAGCCCGGTCGCTGCGGCGCAGCGCCGCCGATAATCGGGCGATGTCCTCGCCCCGTGTGCTGTTCGGCTTCCATGCCGTCACCGTCCGCCTGAAAACGGCCCCCGGCTCGATCGTCGAGCTCTATGTCGACGGCACGCGGCGCGATGCGCGCATGCGCCAGTTCGTCGAGCGCGCCAAGGAGGCCGGCGTGCGGCTGCTGGAGAGCGACGAGCTGCGCCTGCAGGCGCTGGCCGGCACGCACCGCCACCAGGGCGTGGTGGCGAAGGTCGTGCCGCCGCCGATCACGAAGTCACTCGACGACCTGCTCGACGCGGTCGAGGCACCGCCGCTGCTGCTGGTGCTCGACGGCGTGACCGACCCGCACAACCTCGGAGCCTGCCTGCGCGTGGCCGACGGCGCCGGCGCGCAGGCGGTGATCGCCCCGAAGGACCACGCCGTCGGCGTCAACGCGACGGTCGCCAAGGTGGCGAGCGGCGCCGCCGAGACGGTGCCCTATTTCATGGTCACCAACCTCGCACGCACGCTCGGCGAGCTCAAGGAACGCGGCATCTGGATCATCGGCACGGCCGACGACGCGCCGCGCACGCTCTACGCGGCCGACCTGCGGCAGCCGGTCGCGCTGGTGCTCGGCGCCGAGGGCCAGGGCATGCGCCAGCTCACGCGCAAGACCTGCGACGAGCTGGTGAGCCTGCCGATGGCCGGTGCCGTGGAGAGCCTGAACGTGTCGGTGGCCAGCGGCATCTGCCTGTACGAGGCGGTGCGCCAGCGCGGCACCTGAAACGGAGGATCGCATGCCCGTCATCGAAGTCCGCCACCCGCTGGTCCGGCACAAGATCGGGCTGTTGCGCGAGTCCGGCATCCCGACCCAGCGCTTCCGTGCGCTCACCGTCGAGCTCGCGCGGCTGCTGGCCTGCGAGGCCACCGCCGATCTTCCGCTGGCGGGCGTGACGATCGAGGGCTGGTGCGGCCCGGTCGAGGTCGAGCGCCTGCAGGGCCGCGAGCTCACCGTCGTGCCGATCCTGCGCGCCGGTCTCGGCATGCTCGACGGCGTGCTCGACCTGCTGCCCAATGCCAAGATCAGCGTCGTCGGCCTGTCGCGCAACCACGAGACGCTGCGGCCCGTGCAGTACTACGAGAACCTGGTCGACCACCTGGACGAACGCACCGCGCTGATCATCGACCCGATGCTGGCCACCGCCGGTTCGATGATCGCGACGATCGATCTGCTCAAGCGCCAGGGGTGCCGTGACATCCGCGCGCTGGTGCTGGTGGCGGCGCCGGAGGGCATCGCCGCGCTGGCCGCCGCCCACCCCGAGGTGCGCTGCTGGACGGCGGCGATCGACAGCCACCTCAACGACGTCGGCTACATCCTCCCCGGCCTGGGGGACGCCGGCGACAAGATCTTCGGGACCCCCGGATGAAACGACTCCTCGTCACCGCCGCCACCCTCGTGCTGCTCACTGCCTGCACACAGGAAACCCAGAACCGCCTGAAGCGCGACATCCAGAACTGGACCGGCACCGACGGCGTGCTCGAGGTCTATTCGGGCCCGCAGGTCGTCAAGCGCTTCCTGAAGATCGACAAGCTCAGCACCGCCTACGGCACCGACGACGGCGCGGCGCGCGGCTACCGCTACGGCTACGGCGTGCTCGACGAGAACCTCGACGGCCAGGTCAACGACGGCGAGAAGCGCGTCTACTTCGAGATCGGCGAGTACACGAACTACGTGTTCTTCGAGGCGCCGCGCTGATCAGCGGCGCGGGCGCGCTGCCGCCCGCGATGCGGTGCTCAATTGCCGCGCCGCAGGCGCAGCGCGTCCGGGTTGACGATGTGGGTCGGCTCGCCCTTGATGAAGGCGATCACGTTGTCGAAGGCCGTGCTGAAGTACTGCTCGTAGCTCTCCTGCTCGACATAGCCGATGTGCGGCGTGCACACCGCGTTCTCGAGCCGCAGCAGCGGGTGGCCCTGCAGGATCGGCTCGCTGTCGAACACGTCGACCGCCGCCATGCCGGGACGGCCGCGGTTCAGCGCGGTGACCAGCGCGTTCTCCTCGAGCAGCTCAGCGCGCGAGGTGTTGACGAACAGCGCCGTCGGCTTCATGCGCTGCAGGTCCTCGATCGTGACGACCGCGCGCGTGCTCTCGTGCAGCCGCAGGTGCAGCGACAGCACGTCGCTGGTCTCGAAGAAGGCCTCCTTCGACGCGGCCGCCAGACAGCCGTCGGCCTGGGCCTGGTAGCGCGAGGCCTCGCTGCCCCAGACCTGCACCGTCATGCCGAAGGCGCGGCCGTAGCCGGCCACCAGCTGGCCGACGCGGCCATAACCCCACAGGCCCAGCGTCTTGCCGCGCAGCACTGTGCCGAGACCGAAGTTCGGCGGCATCGACGCCGCCTTCAGCCCCGACTGCTGCCAGGCACCGTGCTTGAGGTTGCCGACGTACTGGGGGATGCGGCGCGAGGCCGCCATGATCAGCGCCCAGGTCAGCTCGGCCGGCGCGACCGGCGAGCCGACCCCCTCGGCCACCGCGATGCCCAGGCGCGTGCAGGCCTCGAGGTCGATGTGCGGGCCGACGCGGCCGGTCTGTGCGATCAGCCGCAGCTTGGGCAGCTTCTCGAGCAGCTGGCGCGGGAATTGGGTGCGTTCGCGGATCGCGACCAGGATCTCGGCGTCGCGCAGCCGCACAGAGAGCTGGCCGATGCCCTTGACCGAGTTGGTGAAGACCTTGGCGTGGTAGCCGTCGAGCTTGGTGGCGCAGGCGAGCTTGCGCACCGCGTCCTGATAGTCGTCCAGGATGATGATGTTCATGGGGCAGGGCAGGGCCGCGCAGCGCGGCCGGAACGTCGCCATTGTGCCCGCCGGGCTCCGGGAGGCAGTTACCGAAGGCGTCGCCCGGCCCGCCGCTGCGGTTAGGCTTGCGGGCATGACATGGATGCTGCGCAGCGCCAAGCTGCTGCTCGGGCTGGTGGTCGCGCTGGCGCTGATCGTCGGGGTCGGCGCCTTGATCTACCGCCACCTCGCGCTGCCCGTCACCGAGGGGCGGCTGCGCATCGAGGGACTGCACGCCGCGCTCGAGGTCGAGCGCGACGCCCATGGCATCCCGACGATCCGCGCCGCCAACGACGAGGACGCCTGGTTCGGGCTCGGCTTCGTGCATGCGCAGGACCGCCTGTGGCAGCTCGAGACCCACCGCCGCATCGCCGCCGGCGAACTGGCCGAGGCCTTCGGCGCCGCGGCCGTCGAGACCGACCGTTTCGTGCGCATCCTCGGTGTGCGCCGCCGCGCCGAGCAGCAGTGGCAGCAGGCCAGCCCGGCGGTGCGGCAGATGCTCGTCGCCTACAGCGCCGGCATCAACGCCTATGTGCGGCAGCACCTGCGCGCGCGGCCGCCCGAGTTCCTGATCCTCGGGCTGCAGCCGCAGCCCTGGAGCCCGGTCGACAGCATCGCCTGGATGACGATGATGGCCTGGGACCTGGGCGGCAACTGGGGCAGCGAGCTGCTGCGCATGCGGCTGGCGCAACGCATGCCGGTCGAGCGCATCCAGCAGTTGCTGCCGCCCTATCCGGGCGACAAGCCGCTGGCCACGGCCGACTACCGCAGCCTCTACGCCCAGCTCGGCCTCGGCGCCGCCGCGACGACGGCAAGCGTCGCGGCCCTGCCGGCGATCGCCGACGGCGCGGTCGAGGGGGCCGGCTCGAACAACTGGGTCGTCGCCGGCACGCGCAGCGTGACCGGCCGCCCGCTGCTGGCCAACGACCCGCACCTGAAGCTCACCGCGCCGGCGCTGTGGTACTTCGCGCGCATCGAGGTGCCGGGCATGCGGGTCGCGGGCGCGACCATGCCGGGACTGCCCACCGTGGTGCTCGGTCAGAACGAACACCTGGCCTGGGGCTGGACCAACACCGGCCCGGACGTGCAGGACCTCTACCTCGAGCGCGTCGACCGCGGCGACCCGCGCCGCTACGAGACACCGGGCGGCTGGGCGAGCTTCGAGAGCTTCGAGGAGGTGATCCAGGTGCGCGGCGGCACGCCGCTGCGCTTCACCGCGCGGCGCACCCGCCACGGGCCGGTGGTGTCGGACCTGCCGGGTCTGGCCGACGGACTGACCGGCCTGCCGGGCGCGAATGGCGTCGCGCCCTACGCGCTGGCGCTGCGCTGGACCGCGCTCGACCTCGACGCGGCCACCACGCTCGATGCCGGGCTCGGCTTCAACCGGGCCCGCTCGATCGACGAGTTCCTCGCGGTATCGACGGACTACGTCGCGCCGATGCAGAGCATGGTCGTCGCCGATGCCCAGCGCATCGCGATGGTCGCGGCCGGCCGCGTGCCGCGCCGCAAGCCCGAGAACGACCTGCGCGGGCTGGCGCCGGCGCCCGGTTGGGATCCGCGCTACGACTGGGCCGGCTACGTGCCGGCCGGCGAGACGCCGCGCGAGCGGGACCCGCAGCGCGGCTGGATCGCCACCGCCAACCAGCGCATCCACGGCCCGCAGTACCCGCACTTCATCACCAGCGAGTGGATGCTGCCCTACCGCCAGCAGCGCATCGAGCGCCTGCTCGCGCAGCGGCCGCTGCACACGCTCGACAGCCTCGCGGCGATCCAGGCCGATGTCTTGTCCACCGCCACCCAGCGGCTGCTGCCCTGGCTGCGGCGCGCCCGCAGCGAACACCCGCTGGCCGAGGCGGCGCGCCGCGAGCTCGAGGGCTTCGAGGGCACGATGGCCGCCGAACGCGCCGCGCCGCTGATCTTCTGGGCCTGGGTGCGCCAGCTCACGCAGGGCGTGTTCGCCGACGACATCGGCAGGGAATTGTTCGAACGCCAGCTGGCACGCCGCAGCTTCCGCGACGCCCTCGAAGCCGTGCTCGATCGCAACGACCTGGGCTGGTGCGACGCCGCCGCGACGCCCGTGACCGAGACCTGCGCCGAGCAGTCCGACCGCGCGCTGACGCGCGCGCTGGCGGACCTGCAGGAGCGCTACGGCAGCGACGTGTCGCTGTGGCACTGGGGCGATGCGCACGTCGCGCGCGCCGAGCACCGCCCCTTCAGCAGGGTGTCGGAGCTGGCGCCGTGGTTCGAGCTGCGCGCACCGGCCGGCGGCGACACCTTCACCGTCAACGTCGCGCGCGTCTCGCTGCGTCCCGACCCGCACACCGGCGAGCTCTTCCTCGACGAGCATGGCCCGAGCCTGCGCGCGCTCTACGACCTGGCCAACCGGCGTCGCTCGCGCGTCATGCTTGGCGGCGGGCAGAGCGGCCTGCCCTTCAGCGCGAGCTACCGCAGCCTGCTCGAACCCTGGTCGCGCGGCGAGTACCTGCCGCTGTGGGGCGATGGCCAGCGCGGCGAGCGCCTGCGGCTGGAGCCGCAGCCCGGGGGGCCCGCGGCCGCCGCGGCTAATCCGTGATCGCGCGGGCCAGCGCCAGCACCGACAGCGGCGCGCTGCCCTCGGCCTTGTTGTTGATCGTCGTGAAGACCGGATGGCCGGCGGCCAGCGTCGCCGCGATCACCCGGGCCAGCGCGGCGCGCGTGGCGGGGTCGGGCGCCTGCAGCCGGTCGAAGGGCTCGAAGGTCGACTTGGCCTGGCCGTAGCCGTAGCCGCGCTGCAGGTTCCAGCGGCACACCAGCGGCCCGGGCCAGGTGGCGCGCAGCATCGGCAGCTGCGCGTCGATCGGCGGCATGCGGTCGTGCAGGCCGAGGCAGTAGCGCACGCCCTGCGCCTTCAACAGCGCCGCGAGCGCCGGCGTCAGCGGCGCCGCGTCGCGCAGCTCGAGCGCGAGCACGCCGTGCGGCGGCCGCGGCAGCGCCGTGAACAGGCGCTCGAGCGCGGCGAGCAGGGCGCCCGGCTCGTCGAGCCAGCGCCGCGGCAGCGGCGACAGCTGGAACACCAGCGCGCCAAGGCGCTCGCCCAGCCCCTCGACGACCGGCTCGAGCACCTCGGCGCGTGCCAGCGTCGGGTCGAGGAAGCCCGGGTTCGGCGCCGCGGCACGCCCGGAGCCGGGCTCGCGCAGCACCGCGTCGGTGACGCTCGCGGTCGCCTTCACGACGAAGCGGAAGTCGGGCGGCACCTGCGCGGCCAGCGCCGCGTAGGCCGAGGCCGGCAGCGCGCGGTAGAAGCTGCGGTCCAGGCTGACGCTGCGCAGCAGCGGGTGCGCGGCGTAGGCGCGCAGCCCCTCGCGCGCCAGCTTCTGGGCGCTGTGCTCACCGTGGTAGACGATCCCGTCCCAGCCGGGGAAGGACCAGGACGAGGTGCCGAGATGGGCGAGCGGGCCGAGCTGCTGCGCCAGCCGCTGCTGCTCGGCCACCGGCGCGGCGGGCTCGACGCGTCGCGCGCCGGCGCGGCGGGGGCGCGCGGCGGGCACCTGCAGGCCGAACAGGTCGTCGATCGGGAGCGCCGGCGGCGCGGGGTCGGACATCGCCGCAGTATCGGCGCGCGCCGCCGCTCGGGCGGACGTCAGCCGCGGTAGCGCTGCTCGAGCGCGTCCCAGTCCGGCTTGCCGACCAGGCGCTGGCGCTCCTTGAAGGACACCACCAGCGCCGGGTCCTCGGTGAGGCCGCGGCTGTCGCGCAGCACCGTGAGCGCCTTGTGCATGCCGGCGACGGCGCTCTGCAGCGCCGCGTTGGCGTAGAGCACGATGCCGTAGCCGAGCTCAGCCAGCTCGCGCTGGCCGAACAGCGGCGTCTTGCCGCCGATCACCATGTTCATCAGCTGCGGCCGCTCGAGCAGCCGCGGCAGGCGGCGGATCTCGTCGGCGTTCTCGACCGCCTCGACGAACAGGATGTCCGCGCCGGCCTCGGTGTAGGCGCGGGCGCGCTCGACCGCGGCCTCGAAGCCGTGCACGGCGCAGGCGTCGGTGCGCGCCATGATCAGCAGGTCGGCGTCCTGGCGCGCATCGACGGCGGCCTTGATCTTGCCGACCATCTCGCTGGTCTCGACCACCGCCTTGCCGGAGAAGTGGCCGCAGCGCTTCGGGCTGACCTGGTCCTCGAGCTGGATCGCGTCGGCGCCGGCGCGCTCGAGCTGGCGCACCGCGTGGCGCACGTTCAGCGCGTTGCCGAAGCCGGTGTCGGCATCGACGATCAGCGGCAGCCGGACCGCATCGCGGATGCGCGCGGTGTGCTCGCAGATCTCGTGCAGGCCCATGAAACCCTGGTCCGGCAGCCCGAGCGACATGTTGGTGACGCCGGCGCCGGTGACGTAGATCGCCTCGAATCCCAGGTCCTCGATCACGCGGGCCGACAGGGCGTTGAAGGCCCCGGGCACGAGGGCGCCGCGGCGCGCCTCGACCAGCGCGCGCAGGGCCTGGCGCGGTCCGGGGGTGGGAAGGGGGGAACGGTCGTTCGAGGTTGGCATGGGAGGGTCGGTGGAGTCGGGAAAAGGGGGAGGCGTCTTCAGCAGGCCGGGTCGGGCACGCGGACCCAGCCCTCCATCAGCACGCGCGCGCTGCGGCTCATGACGGCGCGGGTCACGGTCCAGACGCCGTCGGTGCAGCGGGCCTCGGCCCCCACCAGCAGCGTGCCGGAGGGATGGCCGAAGCGCACCTGGCGACGCGCGGTGCCGCCCGCCGCACGGCAGACGAGGGTGCCGGGGATCGCGGCCGCGGTGCCGATCGCGACGGCGGCCGTGCCCATCATCGCGTGGTGCAGCTTGCCCATCGACAGCGCGCGCACCAGCAGGTCGACGTCGGCGGCGGCCACGTGCCGGCCGCTGGAGGCGGTGTAGTCGGCCGGCGGCGCGACGAAGGCGATCTTGGGCGTGTGCTGGCGCGTGGCGGCCTCGTCCAGATGGCCGATCAGGCCCATGCGCAGGGCACCGTGGGCGCGGATGGTCTCGAAGCGGCGCAAGGCCTCGGCGTCGCCGTTGAGGGCCTCCTGCAGCTCGGTGCCGCGGTAGCCGAGCTCGGCCGCGTCGAGGAAGATGGTCGGGATGCCGGCGTTGATCAGCGTCGCCTGCAGCGTGCCGATCCCGGGCACCTCGAGCGCGTCGACCACGCGGCCGGTCGGGAACATCGCGCCGCCGCTGCCGTCCTCGTCCGCGGCCGGATCGACGAACTCGAGCCGCAGCTCGGCGGCGGGGAAGGTCACGCCGTCGAGCTCGAAGTCGCCGCCCTCCTGCACCTGGCCGTCGCGGATCGGCACCTGCGCGACGATGGTCTTGCCGATGTTGGCCTGCCAGATGCGCACGGTGCACAGGCCGTCACGCGGCACGCGCGCGGCCTCGATCAGCCCGCCAGCGATCGCGAAGGGCCCGACGGCCGCCGAGAGGTTGCCGCAGTTGCCGCTCCAGTCGACGAAGGGCCGGTCGATCGAGACCTGGCCGA
>CAYOXW010000055.1:0-14603 GCA_964408005.1 uncultured Methylibium sp. | reverse complement strand
CGCCAGCCGGCCGTCGCGCAGCGCATGGCCGCGCGCCGCGTCGGCGCCGACCCAGCCGCCGGCGATCGGGGGTGCGGCGCGCTCGCAGCCGGCCAGCCAGGGCCAGGCCGCCGAGGCGGCCAGCACGCTGCGCCGCCTCAGCGCTGGACCTTGCCCCATTCCTCTTCGAAGCTGTGCACCAGGCCCTGGGTGCTGAGCCGGTTCGCCTCGGCGGGCACGCGCGCCATGTCGGGCGGGAACTGGAACAGCGCCGGCAGCCCGTCCAGCGCGAGGAAGCGCAGCCCCTCGGGCAGCGCGCGCGGCATCGCGTAGGGCCGGCGCGCGGCGATCACGAAGCCCCATTCGCCGAAGCTCGGCACATGCGCGTGGTAGGGCGTCGCGTTCAGACCGACCGCCTCGACGGTGCTCGCGATGGTCCAGTAGCTCTTGCGCGCGACCAGCGGCGAGGTCGACTGGATCACCGCGTAGCCGCTGGCGGCGAGCCGCTGCGCCAGCAGCGCGTAGAAGCTGGTCGAGTACAGCTTGCCGAGCGCGTGGTTGCTCGGGTCGGGGAAGTCGACCACGATCACGTCCCACAGCGCATCGTGGCGGTCGAGCCAGCCGAAGGCGTCGTCGTTGACGACGCGGAGCTTGGGCGAGTTCAGCGCGTTGCCGTTCAGCGCGGTCAGCAGCGGCTCGGTGGCGAACAGCCGCGTCATCGCCGGATCGAGGTCGACCAGCGTGATCTGCTCGACCGCCGGGTACTTGAGCAGCTCGCGCACCGCCATGCCGTCGCCGCCGCCGAGCACCAGCACGCGCTTCGGCGCGCCATGCGCGGCCATCACCGGGTGGACCAGGGCCTCGTGGTAGCGGTACTCGTCGCGCGAGTGGAACTGCAGGTTGCCGTTCAGGTAGAGCCGCACGCCG
Source organism: uncultured Methylibium sp. (assembly GCA_964408005.1). GTDB lineage: Bacteria > Pseudomonadota > Gammaproteobacteria > Burkholderiales > Burkholderiaceae_C > Methylibium. Next base: position 13,697 of record CAYOXW010000055.1, on the reverse strand, counting down.
CCGCCGCCCGCGGTCACGACCAGGCGCTGGTAGGGCGAGCTGTGGCTGAACACGATGCGCTCGCCGTAGAAGCGGTCCTCGGCCCAGCGGGTCAGCCGGTCCGCACCGGCGAAGGCGCCCACGAGCGCGGCGATCACGAGCGCGCAGGCCGTCGCGTGCGCGCGCCAGGCGCGCAGCTCGGCGCGGAACAGCCACAGCGCCCACACCGCGACCGCCGCGTTCAGCAGGCCGAACAGCAGCCCGGTGCGCACCAGCCCGAGCTGCGGCACCAGCAGCAGCGGGAAGGCGACCGAGACCGCCAGCGCGCCGAGGTAGTCGAAGGTCAGCACCTGCGACACCAGCTCCTTGAGCGCATAGCGCTCGCTGAAGTGGCGCTTGAGGATGCGCATCACCAGCGGGATCTCGAGCCCGACCAGGATGCCGACGACGAGCACGAGGCCGTAGAGCAGCACCCGAAACGGCGCGGCGGCGCTCGCCGGCAGCAGGCTGTGCGCGACGAACAGCGCCGCCGGCAGCAGGCCGCCGATGAAGCCGACCAGCAGCTCGATGCGCAGGAAGTTCGCGACCAGCTGGCGCTCGATGTAGCGCGACAGCCAGGAGCCGATGCCCATCGCGAACAGGTAGGCGCCGATCACGGTGCTGAACTGCAGCACCGAGTCGCCGAGCAGGTAGCTCGCCAGCGCGCCGGCCGCCAGCTCGTAGACCAGGCCGCAGGCCGCGACCACGAAGACCGAGACCAGCAGCGCCAGCTCGGCCGGACGCACCCGCGCCGCCGCTGGCGGCGGCGCGACCGGTGCGTTCATCGCGGCCAGACCAGACGCTGCGCGGGCCGGCGCAGCAGCTGCTTGTGCACACCGCGCGCGCCCACCGTCTGGACCTCGACGCGCGCGATGCGCGGATGCAGCGCGACGAAGCCGAGCTCGATGTGCGCCAGCCTGTCGGGGGCGGTGCAGCCGTAACGCCAGCGCGCCTCGAGCCCGGCATGGCCCGTCGCGCCGGGCCCGGCCGCGCCGAGCCCGAGCGCCGCCGAGCTCAGCTCCACGCCGCTGCGTGCGCAGCCGGCCGCCGCGTCGGGTCGCAGCATCGCCGCGTCATGGCGCAGGCGCTCGAGAAGCGCCTGCACGGCGCGCTTCTCGGCCTCGCTGCGCGGGGCGCGCTCGAAGCCGAGCAGCGTCTCGAGCGGGGCTCGCAGCGTGACGTCCAGGCTCGGCCCCTCGAGCACGGCCTCGACGGCGACGACGCCGCGCACAGGGGCCGGCGGGGCCGCCGCGGCGCCCATAGCCAGGCCCAGCGTCGCGAGCAGCGCGAGCCGCCTCATCCGAGCACCGCCGCCGCGACGATCAGGCCGATCGCCAGGCACATCGCGCCGACGACGATCGCCAGCGCGACGTTCTGCTTCTCGACCAGCTCGCCCCACAGGTCGTAGGGGGTGAGCTTGTCGATGATCACGAAGCACAGCCAGAACACGCCGACGCCGATCAGCGCGTACGCGATCGAGCCGAGCAGGACGGACGGACGGAACCACTCGATGCCCATCATCATGGTGAACGCTCCTAGGTCGATGAAATGATCGCGGCCGCTACTTGTGGCCGCCGCCGGTGCTGAAACCGCCGAACGAGCCGCCCGAGCCGCGGGCGCCGCCGCCCGAGCCGCTGCGCAGGCATTGCTGGTACTCGCTGCTGTTCTCGCCGAAGCTCAGGCGCAGCTCCTCGCAGCGCGTGTCGTCGCTGCAGCGCTCCAGCGAGACCGCCAGCGCGAAGACGAGCAGCGCGATGAACCACGCGGCCAGCGAGCCGCCGCTGCGCACCCCGTCGGCGAGCGTGCCCAGCGAGGGCAGCCCGGACAGCGGCTTCGCGTCGCGCGCCATCGCCGCGCGGCGCTCGGCGCCGAGGCGAAAGGCGGCGATCAGCTTGTCGGCCTCCAGCGGCCCGCCGGCCGACCAGGTGACCTCCTCGTGGCCGGCGTAGCCGGTCTGCTCGCGGTTCAGCCGCCGGCCGCCCGGGCCGAGGTAGTCGACATGCGAGGTGCGCTCGCCGCTCGCGAGCTTCCAGTAGAACTCGCCGAGCACATAGGTCGTGCGGCTCGCGTAGCGCTCGGTCTCGCGGTAGGCCTCGCCCTTCCAGCGCACGCCGCCGCCGAGCGGCTCGGGCGTGCCGGTGATCGGCCGCACCCAGCTCCAGCCCTCCTCGGCGTCGACCAGGAAGGCGAAGCCGGCGACGCGGTGGTAGAGCAGGTACTCGCGCCAGAAGTACTGCTCGTCGTCGTCGCCGCCGGGCAGCGTGCAGCGCTCGACATAGCCGACCACCTGCCAGGGATGCGGCCCGCCGTCGCCGAGCGCGAGCGTGCCGACGCGGCCCAGCGGGATCAGCGGCGCGGCATGCTCGGCGCCCTCGCCCGGCGTGAGCTGGGCGTAATGCTTCAGCTCGGCGCCGACGCCGCCCGAGACGTCGACCACCGCCTGGCACTGGCCGCAGCTGACGGTCTGCGTGCTCGCGAGCTGGATCTCGAGGGCCGCGCCGCAGCTCGGGCAGGACAGGCCGCGCGCGCCGAGCGTCTTCTCCGACACGCCCGCCACCAGCCCGGTCAGCGCGAGGGCCGACAGCTCGACCTCGCGCCCGACCGTCCAGGCCGGCCGCGCCGGCTCGCCATAGTCGAGCGTGCCGACCTCGCCCTGGGCGTTGCGCAGGTCCGCGACCACGAACTCGCCGCGCGGCGGCGGCGCCGGCAGCTCGCCCTGGGCCGCGTGGACCTGCGCGCGCGTCAGCGACGCGACCTGCCAGCCCTGCCCGGCCACCACCACGCGCGCCCCGACGCGCAGCTCGGCCGCCGCCGGCGCCGGGGTATCCAGGGGCGCCGCGAAGGTGATCACGTGGCCGGCGTTGTCCTCCGCCAGCCAGCCCGACTTGCCGCTGTCGAACAGCGCATGCCACTCGTTCCAGTACCCGCCGGCGTAGCGCAGCTGCAGCCGGCCGACCAGCGTGAAGGCCGCGCCCTGCCAGCGGCCGCTGGTGCCGAGCTGCAGCGGGCTGTGGTCGTCGAACAGCTCGGCGCTCTGGCCGATGCGGCGCAGCGCCGCGCCCTCGCGCAGCAGCGTGCTGCGGCAGTAGCTGCAGACCGCGGTGGCCGACGCGGCCGAGCGGAACTCGACCGCGGCGCCGCAGTTCGGGCAGGCAGCGCGGTAGGCGCGCTGCGGCGAGGGCTCGGTCGCCACCCGCGGCTCAGACCAGCTTCTTCAGCAGCTCCGCCTTCTTGGCGCTGAACTCCTCGTCGGTGAGGATGCCCTTGGCCTTGAGGTCGGCGAGCTTCTCGATCGTGGCCATCACCTCATCGGGCTTGACCGTCGGCGCGGCCGCCGCGCCCTGCAGCCCCTGCGAGAGCTGCTGCGCCATCACCTGGCCGAGCGCGACGCCGGCGCCCAGGCCCATCGCGTCGCCGATCACGCCGCCGCCCCCACCGGCACCGCCGGACCCGGCCGCGCCCTCGGCGAACTTCGGGATCGACTGCGCCGTCTGGTACTGCATGAACTTGCCCATGTCGTTGCCGACCATGCCCATGCCGATCTTCTGGTCGAGCACCTTCTGCAGTTCCTCGGGCAGCGAGACGTTCTGCACCGTGACCGTCTCGAGCTTCAGGCCGATCTTCTCGAAGTCGGCGGCGGTCGCGGCCAGCAGCCGGGCCGCGAACTCGACCTGGTTGGCGGCCAGGTCGAGGAAGGGCAGGCCGCTTTGCGCGACCGCGTCGGACAGGTGCTGGACCATCAGCGCGCGCAGCTGGCCGTCGAGGTCGGCGACGGTGTAGCGCTCGCGCGTGCCCGAGATCTCGGTGTGGAAGCGCTTCGGATCGGCGACGCGGTAGGCGTAGTTGCCGAAGGCACGCAGACGCACCGCGCCGAAGTCCTTGTCGCGGATCGCGACCGGCTGGGTCGTGCCCCAGCGCTGGTCGATCTGCTGGCGGGTGCTGAAGAAGTAGACGTCGCTCTTGAAGGGCGACTGGAACAGCTTGTCCCAGTTCTTCAGGTAGGTCAGCACCGGCAGCGTCTGCGTCGTCAGCTTGTACATGCCGGGGCCGAATACGTCGGCCACCTTGCCCTCGTTGACGAACACCGCCATCTGCGACTCGCGCACCGTCAGCGAGGCGCCGTACTGGATCTCGTTGCCCGCCATGGGAAAGCGCCAGGCCAGCGTGCCCTCGCCGTCCTCAGTCCATTCGAGGATGTCGATGAACTGCTTCTTGATGAAATCCATCAGCGCCATGGAGCCTCTCCCGGTTGCGGACACAATTGGCGCTGAATCATAGAGCGCGCAAAGAGGCCGAGCGTGAACGACCTGTCCCTCGCCGTCGTGGGTGCCGGCCCGGTGGGCCTGGCGCTGGCACTGCACGCCGCGCGCGCGCTGCCCGAGGCGCGCATCGCCGTCTTCGACCGCCGACCGGCCGAGCAGGACGTCGCCCAGGATCCGCGCACGCTGGCGCTGGCGCTGGGCAGCGTGCAGGAGCTCGAGCGCCTGGGCGTGTGGGCGGCGATCGCGCCGCGCGCCGCGCCGATCCGCGCGGTGCACGTCTCGCAGCAGCAGCCGGCCCTGCTGGCCGCCGTCGCGAGGCTGGCGCAACCCGAGCTGCTGCTCAGCGCGCAGGAGTGCGGCGTGGCCCAGCTCGGCGCGGTGGCCAGCTACGGCGCGATCGTCGCGCCGCTGCAGGCGGCCTGGCAGGCCGCCGTCGCCGCCGAGCCGCAGCGCCTCGCGGCGCGCTTCGGCACGCCGGTGGCGGCGCTCAAGCCGCTGGACGGCGGCGTCGAGCTCGACGCCGGCATCGCCGAGCGCCACGACCTGGCGGTGGTGGCCGAGGGCGGCGTGTTCGCCGGGCAGCCGCGCAAGGCCTTTCCCCAGGGCCTGAGCGCCGACTACGGCCAGACCGCCTGGGTCGGCCAGGTCCGGCTCGAGGGCGCGGCCGAGGCCGACACCGCCTACGAGCGCTTCACGCCCCACGGCCCGGCCGCGCTGCTGCCGCTGCCGCCCGGCGAGGACGGCGCGGCGCGTGCCGCGCTGGTGTGGTGCGTCGATGCCGCCGCCGACCCGGTGCGCGATCTGAACGACGCGCAGCGCCTCGCGGTGTTGAACAGCGTGTTCCCCCCGCGCGTCGGCCGGCTGACCGCGATCACGCCGCTGAAGGACTTCGCGCTCGGGCTCAATGCCGAGCGCACGCTGGTCGAGGGCTGCAAGGACGGGGAGGGACCCGGCCTGGGCCGGATCGTGCGCATCGGCAACGCCGCCCAGACCCTGCACCCGGTGGCCGGCCAGGGCCTGAACCTGGGCCTGCGCGACGCCCACGCGCTGGTCGCGGCGCTGCAGCGCGCCGAGGCCGGCGGGCTCGATGCGGTGCTGCGCCGCGTCGAGTGGCAGCGTGCGCCGGACCGCTGGGCGCTGATCGCGACGACCGACTTCCTCGCGCGCAGCTTCACCTGGCCGCTGCCCGGGCTGGCGAGCGCGCGCGGTCTGGGCCTGGCGGCGCTGCAGGCGCTCGGCCCGGCGAAGCGGGCGCTGGCGCGGCAGATGATGTTCGGCTGGCGCTGAGCGCCCCGGGGTGGCGCGCGCCACCCCACGGGCCCGGCCCGCCGTGGCCCTGGTCTTGCATGGCCTGGCGTGCACCCGCTGCCGTGCACCCCGCCCGCCGACGATGCCCGCCCTCGCCCGCTACTTCGCCGAGCTGCCCAACGGCCGCATCGTGCTGTGGTGCTACCTGATCTGGTACCTGAACACGCTGGCGCACCACTTCGATCCGGCGCCGGCGATCTGGCTGAACTCGGCCGGCCTGAGCGTGCTGATCGGCTTCGCGCTGCTGCTCAGTGTCGGCGGCCTGCGCCGCGCCACGGCCGAGCGCTGGCAGACCTTCCGGCTGTTCGCGATGCCTTTTTGCGTGTCGAGCTTCGCCGCACTGATCAAGGGCCAGGGCTTCGTGCTGGTGCTGCCGCCCACGGCGCCCGAGCTGGCGCGCGCGCTCGGCGCCTGCCTGCTCTTCACCGTCGCCGTGCTCGGGCTGCGGGCACGGCAGCGCCGCGCGGCGGCGGACGGCGCGCCGTCCGGCCTCCGCCCCTAGGCGCACCGGCCCGCGCGAACTCACTGCGCGGTGTAACCGCCGTCGACGGTGATGCTCTGCCCGGTCAGGTAGCGCGCCTTGTCGCTGGCGACGAACAGGATGGTCTCGGCGATCTCCTCGGTCGTCGCCGCACGGCGCGCCGGCAGCGAGGCCAGCAGGCCGGCCTTGGCGTCCTCGTTGCGGCCGGTGAAGCGGTCGAACATGTCGGTCGCGACCGGCCCCGGGGCGACCGCGTTGACGCGCACGCCGCCGGCCGCGCCCTCGAGCGCGGCGCTCTTGGTCAGGCCCTCGACCGCGTGCTTGCTCGCGACGTAGACGGCCGCGCCGGCAAAGCCCACCTGGCCGGCGACCGAGGAGAGGTTGACGATCGAGCCCGCGCCCTGCGCGAGCATCACGCGCAGCTCGTGCTTCAGCGACAGCAACACGCCGAGCACGTTGGTGTCGAAGGTGCTCGCGTAGTTCTCGGTGGTCTGCTCGGTCAGCGGCCCGAGCTCGCCTTCGGTGCCGGCGTTGTTGACCGCGATGTCGAGGCGGCCGTAGCGCTCGACGGTCTGCTCGACGAGGGCGCGCACATCGGCCTCGCGGCGCACGTCGGCGCGCAGGTACTCGGCCTGGGCGCCCAGGCCGCGCAGCTCGGCGGCCAGCGCCTGGCCGACCTCGTCGCGCCGGCCGCTGACGACCAGCCGGGCCCCGGCGCGCGCGTAGGCGATCGCGGTGGCGCGGCCGATGCCGGTGAGGGCGCCGGTGATCAGGACGACGGGCGTGGCGCTGGTGGGGGACGAGGTCATCGGGGGTCTCCGTTGGGGGAATGGGGTCGCAGGAAGTGCACTTTGATCTATGCGCTTGTTTCCCGGTAGACCTCATGTCGTCCTAACATTCAGTCGAATTTGGAATCAATAAGGGAGCGCCGTGGACCGACTGGCCGCCATGCAGACCTTCGTGCGCGTCGTCGAGCGGGGCAGCTTCTCGGCCGTGGCGCGCGAGGCGAACGCGACGCAGAGCACCATCAGCAAGCAGGTCGCGGCGCTCGAGCGGGCGCTCGGCGCCCGGCTGCTGAGTCGCACCACCCGCTCGCTCGCGCTCACCGAGGAGGGCGAGCGCTACTTCGAGGAGGCCCGCCGCCTGGTCGCCGAGGTCGCCGAGGCGGAGAACGCGCTGCGCCGCGGCGCGCGCCAGCTCAGCGGCTGGCTGCGCGTCGCGGCCTCGGTGGGGGTCGGGCGGCGCGTGCTGATGCCGCTGGTGCAGCGCTTCCTCGCCGCACACCCGGAGGTCCGGATCGACCTGCGCCTCAACGACGGCCTGGTCGACCTGGTCGAGCAGGGCATCGACGTGGCGCTGCGCGTCGGCGAGCTGCGCGACAGCAGCCTGCTCGCGCGCCGCGTCGGCTTCGCGAAACGCGTGCTGGTGGCGCACCGCCACTACCTGCGCACGCTGCCGCCGGGCCTGGGCGCGCCGCGCCGGCCCGAGGACCTGACCCAGCACGACTGCATCGTCTACACCGAGCTCAGCACCCGCAACAGCTGGAGCTTCACCGCCGGCCCCGGCGCCGCGGTGCCGCCCGGCACGACCCGCAGCGTCGCGGTGCAGGGGCGGCTGAAGACCAACAGCAGCGAGGTCGTGCGCGCGGCGGTGCTCGCCAGCATGGGCGTCGGCTACGGGCCCACCTGGCTGTTCGAGCCCGAGCTCGCGAACGGGGAGCTGCAATGCCTGCTGCCCGACTGGACCGCGCAACCGATCCCGATGCACCTGGTGAGCCCGCGCGAGCGGCGCGACTCGGCCAAGGTGCGCGCCTTCGGCGACCACATCGCCGGGGCGCTGCGCGCGCTGTGAGCGGCGCCGCGCTGCGGCGCGGCCGGCCTCAGGCCTCGGCGGTCACGGCCAGCACGGGGGCGTCGAAGTCCAGCGCCTCGGCCGGCATCGGCCGCGCGTACAGATAGCCCTGCTGCAGCATGCAGCCGGCGGCGCGCAGCCAGTCGCGCTGCGCCGGTGTCTCGACGCCCTCGGCGACGACGGTGACGCCCAGCGCCCGCCCCATCGCGATGATGGCCTGCACCAGCGCGCGGTCGTCGGCGTCGCCGGGCAGGCCCTGCACGAAGCTGCGGTCGATCTTGAGCTTGTCCGGGCGCAGCCGCTTCAGGTAGGACAGCGAGGAGTAGCCGGTGCCGAAGTCGTCCAGCGCCAGCAGCGCGCCGGCGCCACGCAGCGCGGCCAGCGTGGCCAGCGTCTCCTCGCCCTCGGCCAGCAGCGTGGTCTCGGTCAGCTCGAGCTCGAGCTCGCCGGGGCCGATGGCGTGGCGACGCAGCACGTTGCGCAGCGTCTGCGGCAGCAGCGGATCGCGCAGCTGCAGCGCCGACAGGTTGACCGCGAGGCGCACCGGCGGCGCACCGGCGGCGCGCCAGGCGGCGAGCTGGGCGCAGGCCGCCTCGAGCGCCCAGCGCCCGAGCGCGTGGATCAGCCCGGTGCGCTCGGCCGCCTCGATGAAGGCGCCCGGCGCGAGCAGGCCGCGCTGCGGGTGGTGCCAGCGCAGCAGCGCCTCGCAGCCGGCGATGCGCCCGGCCGCCAGGTCGACCACCGGCTGCAGGTAGAGCACGAACTGGCGCTGCTCGATCGCCTCGCTGAGCTCGCGCTCGAGCTCGAGACGGGCGCGGAAATCGGTGTCGAGCTCGGGCTGGAAGAAGCTGTAGCGGCCGCGCCCGAGGTCCTTGCTGCGGTACATCGCCAGGTCGGCGGTGCGCGCCAGCGCGTCGAAGTCGCTGCCGTCGCGCGGATACAGCGCGATGCCGACGCTCGCGCCGATGCGCACCTCGCCCTTGAGGCCGCTGACGACCAGCGGCCTGGCGAGTCGCTCGAGCAGCCGGTCGGCGGTCGCGGCGACCTGCTCCCAGCCCTCGACGCGCGGCAGCAGCACCAGGAACTCGTCGCCGCCCATGCGGCACACGACGTCGGACTGGCGCAGCACCGCGCCGAGCTGGCGCGCGACCGCGACCAGCAGCTCGTCGCCGGTGGCGTGGCCATGGGTGTCGTTGATCGACTTGAAGTGGTCGAGGTCGATGAACAGCAGCGCCAGCGTGCTGTGCTCGCGGCGCGCGGCGGCCGCCTCGTGCTCGAACAGCTCGCGCAGCAGCCGCCGGTTCGGCAGACCGGTGAGCTGGTCGTGCATCGCGAGCCGGTGCAGCTCGGCATTCTTGGCCTCGAGCTCGTCGACGAAGCGGCGGTTCTGCGCGTGCACCGCGCCGAGGTGGCGCCCGAGCTGGCCGAGCTCGTCGTCATGCGGCCAGTCGAAGCCCGTCGCCGGCCCGGCCGCGGCCATCGCACCGGCCTGCTGCTTGAGCCGGTCGATCGGCCGCAGCAGCCGCGACGACAGCACCACGGTCAGCACGACGACGCCGAACAGCACCTGCGCGGCCACCAGCCACAGCATCGTGCGGTGGCGTTCGGCCAGCGCCTGGTCGAGCTCGCCGGCATCGAAGCCGACGCGCAGCCGCGCGATCACCTGGCCCTCGTGCAGCACCGGCGTCTCGCGCAGCACCAGCGGCGTGCCGACCCCGCAGCGCGCGTCGCGCGTCTCGACGGGCTCCGCGCCGGGCTGCAGATCGAGCACCGCGACCGTGCACACCGCCGGCTCGGAGAGGAGGCGCTGCAGCGCCTCGCGCAGCGCCGGCTCGCTGAGCGTCCAGACCGGCTCGATCACCGCGGCGGTCGCGAGCGCGACCACCGCGGCGCGCTTGCGCTCCACCGCCGGCTCCTGCGCCGCGCGCGCGAGCCGCTGGTCGATCAGCAGGAACAGCAGCGCCGGCAGCACCACGCCGACGACGATGGCCAGCAGCACCGCCGCGCGGATCGAGACCGGTGGCAGGCGCATCGCTCAGCGCACCCCGGCCGCGGCGCGGGCGATCACGCCTGCGGCCACGCCGAGCGAAGAGGAAGGACGGTCCTGGTAATGCAAGGTCAGTGTCTGTGCAGCGGCCGCCGGCGCGGCGGCGGTCACGATCGATGCAAGCCCGGCCCGCATGTGGACGATTGTGCCCGCGCTAAGCTCGCCGCCGCATGGATGTCCTGCTGTGGGGCCGCTTCGGGGCGGGCGAACGAGAAACCTGGCACGCCGCGCTGGCCCGGGCCTGGCCGGCGGGGCGCTGGCTGGACCTGGCCGAGGCGCGGGCGCGTCCCGCGGCGGTGCGCGCCGCGGTGGTCGCGAACCCGCCGCCCGGCAGCCTGCAGGGCTTCGGGCGGCTGGGCTTGATCCAGTCGCTGTGGGCCGGCGTGGACCGGCTGCTGGCCGACGCGACGCTGCCGCCGGACGTGCCGCTCGCGCGCATGGTCGATCCGGCGATGAACGCCGCGATGGCCGAGACCGCGCTGTGGGCGGTGCTCGGCCTGCACCGCGACTACTTCCGCTATGCACGGCTGCAGCGCGAACAGCGCTGGGCGCCGCACGCGCAGCGCCGTGCCGACGAGCTGACGGTCGCGGTGCTCGGCACCGGTCAGATGGGTCGCGCGGTGCTGCAGCGGCTGCAACCGCTCGGCTACCGGCTGCGCGGCTGGAGCGCCCACGCCGCGACGGGGCTGCCCGCCGGCGTGCTCGCCTCGCATGGCGAGGCGGCGCTCGATGCGCTGCTGGTCGAGGCCGACATCATCATCAACCTGCTGCCGCTGACGCCGCGCACCGAGGGCCTGTTCGACGCCGCGCGGCTCGCCCGCCTGCGCCCGCAGGCCGCGCTGGTGAACCTGGCGCGCGGCGCGCATGTGGTCGAGGCCGACCTGCTGGCCGCGCTCGACGCCGCACGGCTGCGCCACGCGGTGCTCGACGTGTTCCGCACCGAGCCGCTGCCCCCCGGGCATCCGTTCTGGGCGCATCCGCGCGTGACGGTCCTGCCGCATGCCGCGGCCCAGACCGATCCGCGCAGCGCCGCGCAGGTGGTGGCGGCCAACCTCGAGGCGCTCGCCAACGGCGCGCCGCTCGCGCACCTGGTCGACCGCGCGCGCGGCTACTGAGCCCGGCTCAGGCCTGCAGCACGAGCCGGCGCGTCCCCCCGGCCGGAGCCGCCGCGGCCAGCGGCTCGGCCAGCAGCAGCGCAAGACGCCGCAGCGCGCCCCAGGGATCGGCCGGCCACAGCGGATGGGCCAGGCCCTTGACCAGGCCGTCGCAGTCGTGCGCGGCCTCGACGAGCTGCTCGAGCCGCTGCGCGCTCAGCCGCGGCAGCGCGCGCTCGTAGAGCTTTTCCTTCAGGCCCCAGACGCGGTTCTCGCGCAGCGCCAGCGCGAGCGGCTTGCCGCCGTCGACGGCGTCGCGGCAGCGCTTGAGCGCGCGGATGTCCTCGGCCAGCGTCCAGTGCACCAGCACCGCCGCCTCGCCCTCGGCGCGCAGGCCCTCGAGCATGCGCAGCACGCGCGCGATCTGGCCCGACAGCACCGCCTCGCCGAGCTTGAAGACGTCGTAGCGCGCCACGTTCAGCACCGCGCCCTCGACCTGCTCGAAGCTCAGCTCGCCGGGCGGGTAGAGCAGCGCGAGCTTGCTGAGCTCCTGGCGCGCGGCGAGCAGGTTGCCCTCGACGCGGTCGGCGAAGAAGGCGAGCGTGCGCTGGCCCTCCTCGCCGGCGGCGACGCGCTGCGCCTGGGCGGCGAGGCGCTGGGCCAGCCACTGCGGCAGCGCGCGGCGCTCGACCGGATCGAGCCGCACGCAGGTGCCGGCCGATTCGAGCGCGGCGAACCAGGCGCTGCTGCTTTGCTGGCGGTCCAGCCGCGGCAGCGTGACGATCGTCACCACGCCCTCGGGCAGGACCTCGCAGTAGCGCTGCAACGCCGCCGAGCCGTCCTTGCCCGGCTTGCCCGAGGGGATGCGGATCTCGACGATCTTGGCCGCCGCGAACAGGCTCAGCGCCGCGGCCGCGCCGAGCAGCGAGCTCCAGTCGAAATGCGCGCCGCTGACGGTGTAAACCTCGCGCTCGGTGTGGCCCGCGGCGCGGGCGGCGGCACGGATCGCGTCGCCGGCCTCCAGCGCCAGCAGCGGCTCGTCGCCGTGCAGCACGTACAGCGGCTGCAGGCCACGCTGCAGGTGGCCGGCGAGCTGCTCGAACTTCAGCTGCATGTCACTGCCGCCCAACGTGGCGCGCAGGGCACCACACGCCTTGTGCGCCCCCCAGCAGCCGCCGCGGATCCGGCTGTGCCGGTCCGCCAGCGGCGCCCCCTGGAGGGGGAGCGGCGCAGCCGCAACGGGGGGGGTTCATGTCAGAGCGGCGGCACGGCGGCGAGCTGGCGCATCACCTGCTCGACGATGTCGTTCTGCATGCTGCGGTTGAGCATCGCCTCTTCCTGCTCCTTGGCCAGCGCGTTGGTCTCGTTGTAGCTCATGTCGCGCATCAGCATCAATTCGGTCGGCGGAATCAGGATGCGGCCGGCCGGCGTGCGCAGCCGGAAGCGCAGCCGCGTGCGCAGCGTGAACTCACGCACCTGACCGGCCGAGGTCTGGGCCGCGACCGACTTGTCGCGCGCGTCCTCGAGCGCCTCGAGGATGACCTGGGGCTGCGCCTCGACGACGCGGGTGCTGCCGCTGGCCTCGATATGGCGGCGCAGATCCTCGGTGAAGGGCGAGCGCTGCGGAAAGCCGATCAGCTGGATGGTGGTGAAGTTCAGCTTCGGCGGGCGGCGCAGCTGGAAGCCGCAGCCGACCAGCGCCGCGACGACGGGGGCGAGGAGCGCGAGGCGGCGGCGCATCACACCACCACGTTGACGAGCCGGCCCGGCACGACAACCACTTTCTTGGGTTTGCGGCCCTCGGCGAACTTCTCGACCTCGGGGCTGGCGAGCGCGACCGCCTCGATCGCGGCCTTGTCGGCCGCGGCCGGTACGCTGATCGCGCCGCGTAGCTTGCCGTTGACCTGCAGCACGAGTTCGATCTGGTCCTGCACCAGCGCGGCCTCGTCGACCGCGGGCCAGGGCGCGTCGAGCAGATCGCCGAAGGCGGCGGCATAGCCGAGCTGCTGCCACAGCGCGTGCGTGAGGTGCGGGCAGGCGGGGTAGAGCGCGCGCAGCAGCACCGAATAGCCCTCGCGCAGCACCGCCTGCGCCTCGGCGTCGGCGCCGGGCTCGAAACCCTCGAGCGCGTTGAGCAGCTTCATCGCGCCGGACACCACGGTGTTGTACTGCATGCGCTCGTAGTCGTAGCTGACCTGCTTGAGCACCAGGTGCACCTCGCGGCGCAGCACCTGGGCGCCGGCGGGCAGCTGGGCGGGCACTGCGCCGGCCGCGCCGATGGCCGCGGCATGCTTCTGGCCGTAGGCCCAGACGCGCTTGAGGAAGCGGTGCGCGCCCTCGACGCCGGCGTCGTTCCACTCCAGCGTCTGCTCGGGCGGCGAGGCGAACATCACGAACAGCCGGGCGGTGTCGGCGCCGTACTTGTCGATCAGCGCCTGCGGGTCGACGCCGTTGTTCTTGGACTTGGACATCGTGCCGACGCCCTCGTAGTCGACCGCGCTACCGTCGCTCTTGAGCCGGGCGCCGACGACGCGACCCGTGGCGTCGTGCAGGTCCTCGACCTCGTGGGGCCAGAAGTACTCGATGCCGCCCTTCGCGCCGCGGCGCGAGTAGATGTGGTTGAGCACCATGCCCTG
>CAYOXW010000054.1:0-14816 GCA_964408005.1 uncultured Methylibium sp. | reverse complement strand
GGCGGCCTGCACCGCGGGGTCGACGCCCGCCTCGGCACCCCAGCGCCGCCCCGCCAGCGCCTGCGCCGCGCGCGGCAGCGCCTCGCCGAGCAGGCGCTCGGCGTTCGCGACGAGCTGCGTGCGCTGCTCCGGCGTGCCCGGCCCGCCGCGCAGCACCACGTAGGGAAACAGCTTCGAGACTTCCCAGAGCCGGAAGGGCTCGGCGGCGAGCAGCGCAGCCAGCCCCTCGCAGTCGCCGAGCTCGCCGAGCAGGCGCCGCAACTCGAGCCCGCGCTGCGAGCGGTCGATCACGAACAGCCAGCCCTGGGCCGGGCGCTCGGCACCGAACTCGCCGGCGGCGATGCGCGCCCGCAATCCTTCACCGACCTGCTTGGCCTGCAGGCCGCGTCGTTTGGCCTCACCCATGGCGGCTCAGGCGAGCAGGTCCTCGGGCGTCTTGCCCGCGGCGATGGCGTCGAGGAACCACTGCGGCCGGCGGCCGTGGCCGCTCCAGCCGTGGCCCTGCTCGTCGCGGTACTTGATCTTGCCGGCCGGCTTCTTCGCCACGGCCACGGCGCGCTGGCTCGCGCGCGGCCCGCGCTTCGCACCGCCCAGGCCGAGATCGGCCGCGCTCAGGCCGTAGAAGGCGATCGCCTCCTTGATGCGCGCGATCACCTCGCCGACTTCCTTGCGACGGATCGCCTCGGCCTCGCGTTCGAGCTTGGCGATCTGCTTTTGCAGCTGTGCCAGGGTCTTGGCCATGTGGCTCCTCTTGTTGATCCCAAAGACAGGGCGAAGGATAAGCGCTGCGCCGCGCACGCCCTCTCAGCCTGCCGTCAAGCCTGCGGCAGGCGCGCCACGATGGCGCGCGCCATGCGCCGCGCCGCGCCCTGGTGGGCCCGGGCGAAGCGGTGCGCCGCCTCGGCCATCGCCGCGCAGGCCTCGGCGTCGCCGATCAGCGCGCCCGCGCGGCCCAGCGCGGCCTCGATGCCGGCGGCGCGCTCGGCCGCGCCCGCGGCGATCGCAAGCTCGGCGGCCTGGGCGAAGTTGTAGGTGTGCGGCCCCATCAGCAGCGGGCAGCCGCAGGCCGCGGCCTCGATCAGGTTCTGCCCGCCCAGCGGCGCGAAGCTGCCGCCCAGCAAGGCCACCGACGCGGCGGCGTAATAGGCCGGCATCTCGCCGAGGCTGTCGCCGAGCCAGACCTCGGCCGCGCACGCCGACGCGTCGGGCCCGCCCTCGCCCCAGGCGCTGCGGCGCGCGAGCGAGTGGCCGGCCAGTGCCACCGCACGCGCGACCGCGTCGAAGCGCTGCGGGTGGCGCGGCACGATCCACAGCCGCGCGTGCGCCGCCAGGCCGCACGCGCCCCAGGCGGCCAGCAGCGGCTCCTCCTCGCCCTCGCGCGTGCTGGCGGCCAGCAGCAGCGGCTTGTCGCTGGCGGCGGCCCAGGCGCGACCGCGCGCGAGCAGCGCCGCATCGGGGCTCATGTCGAACTTCAGGTTGCCCATCACGGCCACCTCGCCGACGCCGGCCGCGCGCAGCCGCGCCGCGTCGGCCTCGGTCTGCGCCAGCGCCTGCGCCAGCGCGGCGGCGGCCGGGCGCAGCAGCGCCGCGAGGCGCCGGCCGCGGCGCAGGCTGCGCTCGGACAGCCGGGCATTGGCCAGCAGCATGGGCACGCCGGCCGCCCGGGCCTCGTGCAGCAGCACCGGCCAGATCTCGGTCTCCATCAGCACGCCGGCTGCGGGCCGCCAGTGGGCGAGGAAGCGCCGCACCGCGCCCGGCGTGTCCCAGGGCAGCCAGGCCTGCGCATCGCCGGGGCGCAGCAGCGCTTGGCCGGCTTCGCGGCCGGTCGCGGTGCCATGCGTGAGCAGCAGCCTCAGGCCGGGACGCTCGGCGCGCAGCGCCTCGATCAGCGCCGCGGCGGCGCGTGTCTCGCCGAGCGAGACCGCATGGATCCACAGCGCGCCGGGCGCCGCGTCCGACGCGCAGAAGCCGAAGCGCTCGCCGATCGCATGGCGGTACAGCGGCTCGGCACGGCCGCGCCACCACAGCCGCAGCCCATAGACCGGGCTCAGCAGGGCCAGCAGGCCGCCGTAGAGCGCACGCGCCACGGCGTCCATCGGTGGCTCAGTGCGCCGCAGCGGCGACCTGCGCGTCGGGCTTGACGGCGCGCAGCGCGGCCATGAACTGGGCCTCGATGCGGTGCAGCGCCGCCTCAGTCTGGCCCTCGAAGCGCAGCACCAGCACCGGCGTGGTGTTGGAGGCGCGGATCAGGCCGAAGCCGTCCGGGTATTCGGCACGCAGCCCGTCGATCGTGATGACCTCGGTCGCGCCGGGAAAGCGCGCCGTCTGGCGCAGCGTCTCGATCAACGCGTGGTGCTCGCCCTCGGCGCAGCGCACGTTGATCTCGGGCGTCGCGTGGCTGGTCGGCAGCGCGTTCAGCACGGCGCTCGGGTTCTTGTGGCGCGACAGGATCTCGAGCAGCCGCGCGGCGGTGTAGGTCGCGTCGTCGAAGCCGTACCAGCGCTCGCCGAAGAAGATGTGGCCGCTCATCTCGCCGGCGATCGGCGCCCGGCGGACCTTCATCTCGGCCTTGATCAGCGAGTGGCCGGTGCGCCACATCACCGGCTCGCCGCCGGCCTCGCGGATCGCGCTCGCGAGGCGCTGGCTGCACTTGACGTCGAAGATCACCGGCGCGCCCGGGTTGCGCGCGAGGATGTCGCGCGCATAGAGGATCAGCTGGCGGTCCGGGAAGATGTTCTGGCCGTCGGCGGTGACGACGCCGAGGCGGTCGCCATCGCCGTCGAAGGCCAGGCCGAGCTCGGCGCCGCTGGCCTTGACGGTGCGGATCAGCTCCGCGAGGTTCTCGGGCTTCGAGGGATCGGGATGGTGGTTGGGGAAGTTGCCGTCGACCTCCGAATACAGCTCGATCACCTCGCAGCCGAGGGCGCGCAGGATGCCGGGGGCCGAGGCGCCGGGGATGCCGTTGCCCGAGTCGACGACGATCTTCATCGGCCGCGCGAGCTTGCAGTCGTTGACGATGCGGTGGCGGTACTCGGCGCCGATGTCCATCGCGGCGCTGCGCCCGCGCCCGGTCGCGTAGTCCTCGGCCTCGATGCGACGGCGCAGACCCTGGATCTCCTCGCCATGGATCGCGCGGCCGGCCAGCACCATCTTGAAGCCGTTGTAGTCCTTCGGGTTGTGGCTGCCGGTGACCTGGATGCCGCTGCGGCAGCCCTGCTGGCCGCGCGTCGCGGCGACGTAATAGAGCATCGGCGTCGTCACGGCGCCGAGGTCGACGACATCGAGACCGGTCGAGGCCAGCCCGCGGATCAGCGCCGCCGCCAGCCCCGGCCCCGACAGCCGCCCGTCACGGCCGACCGCGACGGCGCGCTCGCCGGCGGCCAGCGCCTCGGTGCCGAAGGCGCGGCCGAGCTGCTCGGCGAAACGCTCGTCGACGGTCTTGCCGACGATGCCGCGGATGTCATAGGCCTTGAAGATCGACGCGTCCACCTGCATGCGAGCCCTCTGCGTTTGAAGTGCGGGGCATTGTAGGAAGGGGGCGCGGCGCGGCCGGCGCCCCCTGCCAGCCACAGGTCCGAAAACGGCGAGTCTTCACGGCCCCGGCCCCTAAGATGCCCGCATGGACGCCACCGCCCCCACGCCGATCGACACCGACGCCGCCTACCGCGCCTGGGCGGCGCGCGACGCGCGCTTCGACGGGCGGCTCTTCGTCGGCGTGACCTCGACCGGCATCTACTGCCGCCCGGTGTGCCGCGTGAAGCTGCCCAAGCGCGCCAACATGCGCTTCTACGCCAACGCCGCGAGCGCCGAGCGCGACGGCTTTCGCCCCTGCCTGCGCTGCCGGCCCGAGCTGGCGCCCGGGCTGTCGCTGGCCGATTCGTCGCAGACCCTGGCCGAGCAGGCCGCGCACTGGATGCGCGAGGCGGTGCACGCGGGCCGCGCCATCGACATGCCGGCGGTCGCCGCGCACCTGGGGGTCGGCGAGCGCCACCTGCGCCGCATCTTCCAGGCCGCGCATGGCGTGACGCCGATCGACTTCCTGAGCACCCAGCGCCTGCTGCTCGCCAAGCAGCTGCTGACCGACACGGCCGAGCCGGTGAGCGCGATCGCGCACGCCAGCGGCTATGCGAGCCTGCGCCGCTTCAACGCCGCCTTCGCCGGACGCTACGGCCTGAACCCGAGCGCGCTGCGCCGCGAGGGTCGCGCCGGCGCGAGCGCGCCGCAGGCGCTGACGCTGCGGCTCGGCTGGCGCCCGCCCTATGACATCGAGGCCCTGCTCGGCTTCCACGCCCGCCGGGCGCTCGACGGCGTCGAGGTCGTCGACGGGCTCGTGCTCAAGCGCACGCTGGCGCTGCGCCACGACGGGCGGCGCCACGCCGGCTGGCTGCTCGCGCGCTTCGTGCCCGAGCGCTGCGAGCTGCAGGTCGAGCTGGCCGCGGCGCTGGCGCCGGCGCTCGGCCCGCTGCTCCAGCGGCTGCGCCAGGCCTTCGACCTCGACGCCGACCCGCAGCGCATCGACGCCGCGCTCGCGAGCCTGCCGGTGCCGCTGCGCGCCGGCCTGCGGCTGCCGGGCGCGCTCGACGGCTTCGAGGTCGCGGTGCGCGCGGTGCTGGGCCAGCAGGTCACGGTGAAGGCGGCGCGCACGCTGGCCGCGCGGCTGGTGGCGCGCTTCGGCCTGCCGATCGACACGCCGCACGCCGGCCTGCAGCGCCTCTTCCCCGAGGCCGAGACGCTCGCCGACGCCGACGCGTCCGCGCTCGGCGAGCTGGGCATCGTGCGCCAGCGCGTCGGCGCGATCCAGGCGCTCGCGCGCGCGGTCGCCGACGGCACGCTCGAGCTGCACCGCGCCGCGCCGCTGGAGGCCACGCTCGCGGCGCTGCAGGCGCTGCCCGGCATCGGCCCGTGGACCGCGCAGCTGATCGCGATGCGCGTGCTGGCCTGGCCCGACGCCTGGCCAGCCGCCGACATCGGCCTGTACCAGGCCCTCGGCACCCGCGATGCAAAGCACACGACCGCGCTCGCCGAGGCCTGGCGGCCCTGGCGCGCCTACGCGGTGATGCAGCTGTGGCAGCACCTGGAGACCTCCGCATGAGCCCCTATCTCGCCCAGGCGCGCAGCGACACGCCGCTCGGCCCGGTGACCCTCGCCGCGACCGAGCGCGGCCTCGCCGGGCTGTGGTTCGATGGCCAGAAGCACCACCCCGGCGCGCTCGACGCGCCCGTCGACCCCGCGCAGCGCTGGCTCGCCCAGGCGGCGGCCGAACTGGCGCGCTACTGGGCCGATCCGTGCGCCGGCTTCACGCTGGCGCTGGACCCGCAGGGCAGCGCCTTCCAGCGCGCGGTGTGGCAGGCGCTGCGCGGCATCGGCACCGGACACACGACCAGCTACGGCGCGCTGGCCGCCTCGCTGGGTCGCGCCGACGCGGTGCGCGCGGTCGCGGCGGCGATCGGGCGCAACCCGGTCTCGATCGTCGTGCCCTGCCACCGCGTGCTCGGCCGCGACGGCGCGCTGACCGGCTATGCCGGCGGACTGGAGCGCAAGGCCGCGCTGCTCGAACACGAGCAGCGCACCCCACGTTGAGTCGCTCGCGGCCCGCTCCCCCGGGGCGAGCGGGGGCCCGCCCGGCGGCAACGCCGGCCGCAGGCCCGCGTGAAGCCCTTCGCCTGCAGCCTTTATGAGAGTTGACTTATGCTGAATTCGCGCCCTCCCACGACGGCGCCGCGACGATGTCCCTCGACGTCATCGGTCGTGCCGCACCGGCCCGACCGTCGCTCCGATCTCCCCGCCCCTGCCAACGACAACACACCGAGACAAGCCATGCCTGCAAACACCCTGCGCCGACGAAAACCGACCCCGATGCGGTTCGCGGCCGCGGCCGCCGCCCTGATCGCCAGCCCGCTCGCGCTGGCCGGCACGACGATCGAACTCAACGACCGGGCCTCGCTGAGCATCGGCGGCGGCCTGCGCGTGAGCTACAGCTCCACCGAGGAGAGCGCGCCCGGCACGGGCCGCGACAACGACCTCTCGCTCGAGAACGCGCGCCTGTACCTCAGCGCCCGCTTCGACAAGGTGTTCGGTTTCACCCTCAACACCGAGATCCGCCGCGATCCGAGCGGCAACGAGGACGGCATCCGCGCGCTCGACGCCTACGTGCAGTACGAGCCTTCGCCCGTGTTCAACATCTGGGCCGGCCGCCTGCTGCCGCCCGGCGACCGCGCCCACCTCGACGGTCCCTTCTACCTGATGGCCTGGGACTACCCCTTCGTCACGCAGTACCCGGGCCACACGATCGGGCGCGACAACGGCGTCACCGTGTGGGGCAAGCCGCTGGAGGGCAAGCTGACCTATGTCATCGGCGCCTTCGAGGGCCACAACCGCTGCCGCGGCTGCTCGAACGACGACCGCAACCCGCTGTACGCGGCGCGCCTGGCCTACGCCTTCCTCGACGCCGAGCCGGCCCCGGGCTACTACACCTCCAGCACCTACTACGGTGCCAAGGACATCCTGAGCGTCGGCGTGGCGGGGATGTACCAGGCCGACGGCGTCGGCCGCTCGAGCACCGAGAAGGACGACTACACCGGCTACAGCCTCGACCTGCTGTTCGAGAAGAACCTCGGCCCGGGCGTGCTGACGCTCGAGGGGATCGCCTACGAGTACGACTTCGACGTCGTCGACGCGGCCCTCTACCGCAAGAACATCGGGGGCCTGACCGCCGGCAACGGCTACCAGGCCGGCGCGGCCTGGCTGTTCCCGCAGGTCGTCGGCTACGGCAAGTTCCAGCCCCACGTGCGCTACCAGCGCTTCGAGCCCGATGCCGGTGCCGACATGCGCAGCATCGAGGTCGGCCTGAGCTACCTGATCAACGGCCAGAACGCCAAGCTGATGGCGGTCTACACCGACACCGAGACCACCGGCGTCAAGCGCGACCGCTTCCTGATCGGCGCGCAGTTCCAGTACTGAGCCGGCGCGCGCGGCCCGCGTCGCGACGCCGGGCCGCGCGCAGCACGGGGGCGGCGGGGCTGTGCGATGCTCGCGCCATGCTGCGCACGCTCCGGGACCTCTTCGACTCGCTCGCCGCTCCCGGCCCGGCCCTGTCGCCGGCGCAGGCCGAGCACCAGCTCCAGCTCGCCACCGCGGTGCTGCTGGTCGAGGTGATGCGCGCCGACGCCGGCTTCGCCGACGCCGAGCGGCGCGCCGTGCTCGAGGCGCTGGCCGACAAGTTCGCGCTGGCGCCCGATGAGTGCGAGCGGCTCGCCGACCTGGCCGTCGCGACGGCGCGCGACGCGACCGACTTCCACGCCTTCACCTCGCGCCTCAACGCGCACTTCACGATGCCGCAGAAGCTGCGCATGGTCGAGCACCTGTGGCGCGTCGCCTATGCCGACGGCACGCTGTCGGCGCACGAGAACCACGTGCTGTGGCGTGTCGCCGACCTGCTGCACGTGCCGCACGGCGCCTACATCAACGCCAAGATGCGCGCGCGCCCGCCGTCGGCGGGCTGAGGCGGCGCGGCCGCGCGCCGCGCCTCAGCAATTGCCCTTCTTGGCCTGCCCCGGCGGGCAGAAGCCGCCCTGGCCGCCCCCACCGCCGCCCTGCGGGTCGATGACGATCGCGCCCGAGGGCGTGTAGACCGCGCAGCCCGACAGGGCGGCGCCGGCCAGCGCGAGAAGCAGCAAAGAGATCCTGATCATGGAGGGGCACCGGTGTGACGGCCGCAGCGGCCGGCGCGCATCTTAGGCAGGCGCGCCGGCCGTGCCGCGCAAGGACATGGCCCCACCCGTGCAGGATGACCGCCGTGGCCGCGCATCAAGCTGTATCGATTCGTGTAGCGACCCGATGTACGCTTCGCCCCCATGTTCAAGCCCGTGCCTTTCGAACCTGCCGGCTACCGGCGCTCTCGCCGCGGTCTGCCGCGCTGGCTGCTGCTGCTGCTGATCGGCCTCGCCGGCGGCGCCGGCGGCGTGCTCTACGTGCAGGCCTACCACCTGCCGCCACGCCTGTCGGCCGAGGCCGGCGAGCGCCTGCGCACCGCGCTGGAGCGCGCCGAGTCCGAGCAGCGCCGCCTCGCCGCCGAGCTGGCCGACACCACGCGCAGGCTCGACGAGACGCTGGCGCAGAAGGACGGCGCGGCCGCCGAGCACGCCGGCAGCCGCGCGACCATCGAGCGGCTGCAGCGCGACATCGCGGTGCTCGTCGACGCGCTGCCGGCTGACCCGCGCGGCGGCAGCGTCGCGGTGCGCGGTGGCGAGCTCAACGCACGAGCCGGCCAGCTCGACTGGGCGCTGGTGCTCAGCCGCGCGGCGCGCCCGGGTGCGGCGCCGCTGCCCGGCGTGCTGCAGCTCGTCGTCGCGGGCGAGGCCGCCGGCGGCAGCGAGCGCAGCCTGACGCTGAACCCGGTGCCGCTGCAGCTCGGCACGCACCAGGTGCTGCGCGGCAGCGCGCCGCTGCCCGAGGGCTTCCGGCCGCGCCAGACCACGATCCAGGTGCTCGACCGCCCGGGCGGCAGCCAGCTCGGCATGCGCGTGCTGCTGGTGCAGTAGCGGGTCGCGCGGCGTCTGCACCCTCCCCCTTCGAAGCCTCCCGTGGACCCTCTGCTCGACCGACTCTCCGTCGCCATCCCCGCCGCGCGCACGCTCGAGGCGCTGAGCCGCCCGCTGCTGGAGATGCTCGGAGGCATGAGCGGGCTCGAGTCGACCTACCTGACCTCGATCGACCTCGACGCCGACGTGCAGCGCGTGCAGTTCGCGCGCAATGCCGGCGCGCTGACCATCCCCGAGGGCCTGGCGGTGCCCTGGGCCGACACGCTGTGCAAGCGCGCGCTCGACGAGGGCCGGCCCTACACCGACGCGGTCGCCAGCTGCTGGGGCGACTCCGAGGCCGCGCGCGCGCTCGGCCTGCAGACCTATGTGTCGGCGCCGATCCGCGCCAACGACGGCACGCTGCTCGGCACCCTGTGCGCCGCCAGCGCCGAGCGCCGGCCGATGTCGCCGGACGCGCAGGCCCTTCTCACGCTGTTCGCGCGGCTGATCGGCGACTTCGTCGAGCGCGAGCGCCTCGTCGAACGCCTGCGCCAGGCCAACGCGACGCTGGCCGCCCATGCGATGAGCGACCCGCTGACCGGCCTGCCGAACCGCCGCGCGCTCGTCGACGAACTGCAGCGCCTGCTGGCGCGCGCGCGGCGCGAGCGCGGCCGCGTGCTCGTCGGCGTGGTCGACCTCGACGGCTTCAAGCGCCTCAACGACAGCCACGGCCACCCGGTCGGCGACCTGCTGCTGCAGGAGGTCGCCGGCCGGCTCGCGCGCACGCTGCGCGCGACCGACATGCTCGGCCGCCTGGGCGGCGACGAGTTCCTGATCGTCGGCCCCGGGCCCGTCGCCGCCCCCGCCGCCGCAGCGCAGGAGGCGGCGCGCCTGCTGCAGCAGCGCGCGAGCGCGGCCACCGTCGGCCACTACACGCTCGGCACGCTGAGCCTCGACTACGGCGGCGCGAGCGTCGGCGTGGTCGCGGTCGACCCGGGCGAGGCCGATGCCGACGAGGCCGTGCGCCTGGCCGACGCGCGCATGTACGCGGTCAAGCGCGGACGCAAGTCGGCGCTGGGCTGAGCCGGCTCAGCCCAGCGTGCGCGCCAGCGCCTCGAGCTGGTCGATGCAGATCCCCCAGCCCTCGTGGAAGCCGAGCTCGGCGTGGCGCTCGCACGTCGCCGCGTCGGGGTGCATCGCCGTCGCGACATAGCGCGTGCCGGCGCCCTCGTCGGCCATCGTCACCACCGCGGTGAAGGGCAGCCAGGGCGTCGCCGGGCGCCAGCCGCCGAGCAGCAGCGAGGTGAAGACGAGCCGCTCGCCCGGCCGCAGCTCGAGGAAACAGCCCGGGTTGTCGCTGACGCCGCCGTCCGGGCCGCGCATGACGGTGTGGAAGGCGCCGCCGGGGCGCGGCTCGAAGGCGAGCAGCTCGGTGCTCCAGGGCCTTGGGCACCACCACTGCACCAGCAGCGCCGGCTCGCTCCAGGCGCGCCACAGCGCGGCGCGCGGCGCCTGCAGCAGGCGGGTGATCGACAGATCGTGCGTGGCGGTGGCACCGTTCGGCATGGCATCGGACTCCTGATTCGCGCCCCGCGGCGCCCGCCGCGATGATGCCCCCGGCGCGGCCCGGCGTCTGCATACACTGCGCGCCAAGCCACCCCGCCCCGCCCCCGGAACCGCCGCCTTGCGCATCGACCCCCTCCGCCAGCGCCTGCGCGCGCTCGGCGCCAAGCCTCGCCACGAGGCCAGCGTGCTGCGCCACTGGGCCGGTGCGCGCCCGCAGGGCCAGCGCGGTGCGCGCGAGGACGTGCTGCCGCGCGCGCTGCAGGATGCCCTGCCCGCGATCGAGGCCGAGCTCGCGGCGCTGGCGACGCTGCGCTCGGCCCACCCGGCGACCGACGGCTCGACGCGGCTGCTCGTCGGCCTGGCCGACGGCCAGACCGTCGAGTCCGTGCTGCTGCCGCGCGCCGAGGGGCTGTGCGTATCCACCCAGGTCGGCTGCGCGGTCGGCTGCCGCTTCTGCATGACCGGCCAGGGCGGCCTGCTGCGCCAGCTCGGCAGCGCCGAGATCGTCGCCCAGGTCGCGCTGGCGCGCCGGCAGCGCGCGGTGCGCAAGGTCGTGTTCATGGGCATGGGCGAGCCGGCGCACAACCTCGACAACGTGCTCGAGGCCATCGAGCTGCTCGGCCGCGAGGGCGGCATCGGCCACAAGGAACTGGTGCTCTCCAGCGTGGGCGACGAGCGCCTGTTCGAGCGCCTGCTCGCGCCCGAGCCGGCGGCCCGCGTGCGCCCGGCGCTCGCGCTCTCGCTGCACAGCAGCGACGCCGCGCGCCGCGCCGCGCTGCTGCCGAACGCGCCGCGCATCGCCCCCGAGGCGTTGGTCGAGCAGGCGCTGCGCTACGCCGACGCCAGCGGCTACCCGCTGCAGGTGCAGTGGACGCTGCTGGCCGGCGTCAACGACGACGAGACCGAGATCGAGGGCCTGGTGCGCCTGCTGCGCGGGCGCCGCGCGGTGCTGAACCTGATCCCCTACAACCGCGTCGACGGCGTCGACTTCGAGCGCCCCGAGCGCGAGCACGCGGCGGCGATGGCGCGCACGCTGCACCGCCACGGCGTGCTGACCAAGCTGCGCTACTCGGCCGGGCAGGAGGTCGACGCGGGCTGCGGGCAACTGCGGGCACGCGAGGCCGCGCCCGGCGGGCGGCGCGTCGTGCCGGTGGTTGCGGTGCCGGCGACGGGCTGAGCCGGCCAGTACGCGGCCGGCTCAACTCATGGGGGAGCGCGGCGGTGGCAACGGCCCGCCCCGCCGGCGTCAGGCCCACGGAGGCGTGGGGTTCGTCCGCGAAGATTTAGTCCGCCTAACGCACCACGCCCATCACGTGCTTTTGGGGGGTTTGCCCAGGGGAAACGGGTCGGCGATCATCGCGCCGTGAATCACATTAGACCAACCGCCCACCGCTCCTGCGGTTGGCCTATTTGACGTTCAGCTCACATCGACACTCTGCCGAGACAAATCTGCATTCATAGCGAGCTTCGGGGTGGTTTATGAACCGCGAAAAGTCTGCTAGCTTGCGCTGCGCTGCGAGCACGCCGCACAAGCTTGCTTGAGCGGACATGCACTCAGCGCAGCGTGAGCCGATGCAGAACATTCTGGTCGTCGACCGACTTGGCGCTCATCGAAGCAATTGACTCATGCGCCGCGTCGACGTAAGCCGAACCCCTCCTTCAAGCGAACCGGCCTTCGGCCGCTCCGCTTAAGTCGATCACGTTAGGCGTCTCGCGAGATGACTCCAGAGTCCACCACGTTTTCCTTTCGCAGCGACCTCTTCGTGATTGATCCGAAGGAAGACGAAGAGACCAACCCGTTTTGCTACGGCAGGTCGTTGGCCGAATGGGTGCGCACGAAGTTCGAAGCGCTGGAATATCAACCCGAGCAGGTCATTGCGGAAGACTGGGGGTGGTGTGTCATGCTCAAGCGCGAGCCTTTCATGTTGTGGGTCGGATGCGGTTGCAATAGGGCTGAGTTCTATAGCAAAGTCATGCCCGAGCAGAAAGCGTCCTTCGCACCAGACGGACGAGAAGTTGTGTGGAGCTGCATTGTCGGAAGCGACACTCCAGTTTGGACCTCATTCTTTTGGAAGAAGCTCATTGGTCGGGCAAGCACGCACGAGCAAGTCGATGTCGTCACTCGTCAGCTTCAAGGCATTCTCAGCAATGAGCCACGCATACAGGTCGCTTCTTACCCAGCCGCCTAACCCCTCGCTCGAGCGGACCTCCAACAGCTGGCCGCGCTCCACGGCGCGATATTGTCCGTTCCGCGCGGCCAGCTGTTTCCGGCCCGCTCAGCTCAAACGTTAGGCCGCATGACCCTCCGCACAGAACGTCTAGGATCTACAGAACGCGAGCCACTGGCACTGGAAGTCTCTTCGCAACTGGCGCCCGCTTCCGTGCTCCTTCTGTGGTTAGAGCGCCTTCCTGGCCTGCGCGTCATAGCCAAGAAGTCCTGGGCGCTCACGGACGACTTTGAAGCCTTCTTCCTCTACAAGGGAAGACTGTTTGTCATCAACACGCCCTTGGTGAATGTCTGGGTCTCGCTAGTCGGTCAACCCGCGGACGAGCCGCTCTTCGCCGAGATCGAAACGCAAGTTCAGCGCTTCAGCCCTTGGTACTACTTGCTTGCTCCGCTAGCGATCATTCGGTACTTCCTACTGCCCTTCAATCCGTCGCGTCAATTGCTCGCACAACATGAGCAGCCGCCAACTTCGGCGTAGCGCTCTCTGCACCGAGAATGCGGCCTAACCCTTCGCTCGAGCCGACTCGCACCGGCATGGCACTTGGCCCGCGAAGCCGTGGTTCCTATCATCGGCCTCGCGGGCCAAGCGCCATCCCGGCGCTCGCGGCTCAGCTCAAACGTTAGACCGCACCAACATGCGAATCGAGACGTTCGGGGTCTGGTTCATCGGCGCTGTGCTGTTCGCCTCAGGTGTCGCCGTGCTTGCCTCGGACATCGACCCTGCGCTGCTGTGCTTCAAGCAGTGCGAAGTTCCGAAGGCCATTGCGGCTCTATTCGGGTCGGCGTTTCTGCGCAGCATTACCGGCCTCACCTTTGTTCTACTTGGCCTGCTGTTTCTCGTCCCGCTCGTTCGTAAGTTCGGGAGCAAAGGTCAATGAGCAAAGTGCGGTCTAACCCTTCGTTGCACCCGACGGCCTACAGCGGGCTTTGCCCGCTTCCGTCCGCGGGTGAACTCAAACGTTAGGGCTCAAACCATGTCGTCCATGCCGTCGCTCCCTTCATTAACTGGCACGCTTGGCTTGCTGTCGCTGATAGCCTTCTCTTGCAGCGTCTGTGCAGCGGCTGAGCCAGCTCGCACGTTTCCCGTCGGCACGTACCGGCAGAACGGTACGTGCATCAAGCTTGTTCAGGGAAAGACCGATCTCACTTCCTCATGCAAGCCGTTTGTCGGCGTTGTCGCATGGGATGACGATCGTCCTCGCTTTGTCTTTTCGCATGGTGCAGAAGCCTGGTTCTTTGTTGCATCCGGACCCGCCGTATACGCACGAGGGAATACGATCGCAACGTATCCCGTCTCACACGTCTACGACACGTCTGTCAACGCCGATATGCTTCTTGAAGGCGAGTGCGTGGTGGTTATCCTCGAAGGAAGACAAGAAATCAGTTGCACCACCTGGCGCCAAAAAGAACGGGAGGAGATTGCCTGGGAAGCAAACTTCCATGGCAGTGGTGTATGGGTCTTCATTCCCCCCAAGCGCTGAGCCCTAACCCCTCAGTCAAGGGGACAAAGTGCGGCAAGCCGCACTTTGCCCCTTACCTCGAACGTTAGACGCCAGAAGATGCCATCCGTGTGCAACAGGCTCCGTTTCCTGATGCTCTCCATCGCTTCGTTGGGCATCGGTGGCGCGTGCCTCTACATATCGTGGAGCTCCATCGCAACTGAAGTGTTCTCGTTCACGTCAAGGCGTCGTGCGTTCACGTTCGTGTTCACTAGGGCCGACGATCCCTTTCCTTTCGCAATAGGCGTTGCGACCGTAGGCATCGTGGGCGTCATCATGGTTGCCGTTGCTTTGTGGCAAGTCTTCGTGGTTCTGCACCCCAAGCATCCAAAGAGCGAAAGGGTCGTCGCCGAAGCCATCGCCCGCGTCGAACACGATGCGCCATCGGGGCTCAAGCCGCTTTGGGTCGGTTTGCTAGTCGCCGCATTCGCGTTCGCGCTCTATGCAGGCGCCTAACCCCTCCATCGAGCGGACAGCTTCCGGCAGGCTTCGCCTGCCTCCAGCTGCCGCTCATGTCGAACGTTAGGCCGCACACGTGACACTGAGCGTTCGTCGAACGAGCATCAACACAGCTCCAAGGCCCAGACCCGAGGCAACGCATGTATTCATCGACATTCATCTTCGCCAAGGGCCAGTGGGATGAGGAGTTCTATCGGCTCGATGAAGAGATTGCCAAGGCTGCAAAGTCAACGCCTGGCTATCTGGGCGAGGAGTCGTGGGAGAACACGTCCACGGGCTTGGTTTCAAACGTCTACTACTGGGAGTCTCTTGAGGCCTTGCAGGCGCTCATGAGTCATCCGACGCACCTGCAGGCGAAGTCAAAGCAAGCCAATTGGCTAGCCGGCTATCAAGTAGTCATCTCTCAGGTGCTGCGCACGTACGGTGACTCCAAGCTCACAGGCTTGCTTCCCACTTCCAGTGCGGCCTAACCCTTCGCTGGAGCCGACTCGCACCGGCATGGCACTTGGCCCGCGAGGCCGTGGTTCTTATCATCGGCCTCGCGGG
>CAYOXW010000053.1:0-15936 GCA_964408005.1 uncultured Methylibium sp. | reverse complement strand
CGTGGCCCAGGATCATCGGCCCCCAGGAGCCGATGTAGTCGATGTAGCGCTTGCCGTCGGCGTCCCACAGGTAGGCCCCGTCGGCGCGGGCGATGAAGCGCGGCGTGCCGCCGACGGCGCGAAAGGCGCGCACCGGCGAGTTGACGCCGCCGGGAATGACGCGCTGGGCGCGCGCGAACAGGGCCGCGTTGCGGTCGGTCATGGCGGGGAAATCAGTGGATGCGGCGCGGGCCGCGGGGCGTTTCGGGGCCGTCGTCGAGCGTGGTGTCGGCCGGCGGCGCCTCGCCCTCGGCGGCCTCCGTGCCGGGCTCGTCCTCGGGCAGCGCCCAGAAGAAGCGGTCGGGCACGATGTTGCCCATGCCGGGGCGGAAGCCCGCGTCGAGCGCCTGGTCGAGGAAGCTCAGCGCCTCGCCGACGGCCAGGTGCAGGTCCTGGCCGCTGGCCAGCAGCGCGGCCAGCGCGGCGGACAGCGTCTCGCCGGCGCCGACGAAGCTGGTCTCGAAACGCTCGAACTTCTCGCCGGTGATCGCGCCCTGCGGCGAGGCCAGCACGTTGTCGACCCAGCCCTCGGTGCCCTTGCTGCCGGGCAGCACGATGCCGGTGACGAGCACGTACTTCGCGCCGAGATCGCCGGCCGCGACCGCGAGTTCGCGCGCCGACGGCGCCCGCTCGCCCTCCCAGTCCGGCAGCAGCACATCGGTCAGGGTCTGCTGGTTGCCGACCAGCACCTCGGTGGCCGGCAGCACCAGCTCGCGCAAGGCGTCCAGGTAGGCCTGCTGGTCGTCCTCGTCGAGCCAAGACACGGTGCTCAGGTAGGTCACCAGCGGCACGTCGGGGTAGTCGCTCAGCACCTCGGCGACGGCGGCAACGCCCTCGGCGCTGCCGAGGAAGCCGACCTTCCAGGCCGAGATCGTCACGTCCTCGAGGATGCTGCGGGCCTGCTCGACCACCACGTCGGTGTCGATCTCGTGCGACTCGAAGATCTCGGCGGTGTCGCGCATCAAGATGGCCGTGACCACCGGCAGCGGATGGGCCCCCATGGCCGCGATCGTCGAGATGTCGCCGGCCAGGCCGCCGGCACCGCTCGGCTCGCTGGCGTTGAAACTCATCACGCAAGC
The DNA here is from genome assembly GCA_964408005.1 of uncultured Methylibium sp. Lineage (GTDB taxonomy): Bacteria > Pseudomonadota > Gammaproteobacteria > Burkholderiales > Burkholderiaceae_C > Methylibium. The sequence continues at coordinate 14,818 of CAYOXW010000053.1, read as the reverse complement.
CGGCGCGGCCGGCTCGGTGGCTTCCGCATCGACAGGGTCTTCGGCAGGGTGCTGGGGGGGCTTCATCGGCGGGGGCGGAGGCGGAAGGCGCCACCGGAGGGGCCGGCGCGAAGTTCCAGAGATTTATGAGGAATGTTGCGTATGTGCCTACGGGCCGTCGATTTTTTCTTCTGGGCGCTGGCTACAATCTTTCCGCATTGTAGTGAGCCGAAGCCTGACCGTGAGCGAACCCAAGACCTGGATGTGCCTCATCTGCGGATGGATCTACGACGAGGCCGCTGGCGACCCCGAGCACGGGATCGCGCCGGGCACCGCGTGGGCCGCCGTGCCGATGAACTGGACCTGTCCGGAGTGCGGCGCGCGCAAGGAAGATTTCGAGATGGTGCAGATCTGACCACCTCCCCCCGCCAGGAGCCGTGCCGGTGAACGAAGAGCCTACGCTGCCCGTGACCGCCGCTGCCGAGCCGGCCCCGACCCGGGTGCTCGTCATCGACGACAGCAACACGATCCGGCGCAGCGCCGAGATCTTCCTGAAGCAGGGCGGCTACACCGTCGTGCTGGCCGAGGACGGCTTCGATGCGCTGGCCAAGGTCAACGACCACCAGCCCGACCTGATCTTCTGCGACATCCTGATGCCGCGCCTGGACGGCTACCAGACCTGCGCGATCATCAAGCGCAACCCGAAATTCGCCGCGGTGCCGGTGATCATGCTGTCGTCCAAGGACGGATTGTTCGACAAGGCGCGTGGCCGCATGGTCGGCTCGCAGGACTATCTGACCAAGCCCTTCACGAAGGACCAGCTGCTGCAGGCCGTGCAGCAGCACCGCCGCGCCCCCTGAGGCGCCGGGCCGCCGAGAGGACTGTTCATGACGATCGCCAACATCTTGCTGGTCGACGACTCGAAGACCGAGCTGCACTACCTCTCGGACCTGCTGACCAAGCGTGGCTACAAGGTCCGCACCGCCGAGAACGGCGACGAGGCGCTGCGCCGGCTCGAGGAAGCCAAGCCCGACCTGATCCTGATGGACGTGGTGATGCCGGGCCAGAACGGCTTCCAGCTGACCCGCGCGATCACCCGCGACCCGCGTTACGCCGATGTGCCGGTGATCATGTGCACCAGCAAGAATCAGGAGACCGACAAGGTCTGGGGCATGCGCCAGGGGGCGCGCGACTACGTGGTCAAGCCGGTCAACGCCGACGAGCTGATCACCAAGATCCGCGCCTTCGACTGAGCGGCCGCCACGATGGCCCGACGCGAAGCGCTGCGCGAACTGCAAAGCCGGCTGGCCGAGCGGCTGCAGGGCGCGCGCGCCCAGACCGAGACGGCCCGCTGGCTGGCGGTCGAGGCGGGCGGGCAGGGGTTGCTGCTGCCGCTCGGTCAGGCCGGCGAGATCTTCTCGCTGGCGCCGCTGCTGCCGGTGCCACACACGCTGGGCTGGTTCCTGGGCGTGGCCAATCTGCGCGGACGGCTGCACGGCGTGGTCGACCTGGCGGCCTTTCTCGGCCTGCGCGGCACGCGCGGCGAGGCGCCGCGCGAACAGGCCCGGCTGGTGGCGTTCAACCCGGCGCTCGACTGCAACTGCGCGCTGCTGGTCGACCGCCTGCTCGGGCTGCGCGCGCAGGATCAGATGCGCGCGCTGACCGACGCTCGGGCGCGGCCGGCGTTCGCGGCGCAGCGACGGATCGACGAGGCCGGGCGCCACTGGCAGGTGCTGGACCTCGCCGCCCTGGCGACCGACGAGGTGTTCTTGAGGGTTGCGCGCTGAGCGCAGCGCACTGCACGCGGGCCGACGCACCGAGCGAGAGGGATTTTCGATGAGCTTCCTGGACAAACTCCGAGGCAAGACCACCCAGCGGCGGACCGACGGCGACCTGCCGGCCGACGGAGCGGCCGACGCGGCCTACCCGGTGGCCGACGACTTCGCCCTGGGCGATGCGGCGACGCTCGCGCTCGACACGACCCGCCTGCCCGGCGGCGACACGTCGATCATCACCGAGTCGGCGCCCTCGGAGCTGCCGGACTTCGCCGACACGCGTGGCGGCGAGGCCGCGGCGGCGCCGCCGGCGGTCACGCCGCTGCCGCTGATCGGCCGCATGGCGCCGGCCGACCAGCAGCGCCTGCTCGGCGGCATGCTGTTCTTCGGCCTGGTCGGCCTGGTGTTCGTGACGGTCGCGTCGCTGAATGCGGCCAGCCAGGGGGCGAGTCAGGTGGCGGCCACGGGCGTGGCGCAGATGCAGTCCCAGCGGCTCGCGAAGTCGGCCTCGCAGGCGCTGCTGGGCAGCGCCTCGGCCTTCGCCGAGGTCAAGGACAGCGCGACCGTGCTGGCCGCCGCGACGCGCGGCCTGCAATCGGGCAATGACGAGCTCAGCCCGGCGCCGCCCGGCGTGCAGGGCGTGCTCGAGCCGGTGATGCCGCTGGTCGACCGTGCCGAGAAGCACGCCAACGCCATCCTCGCGCAGCAGGCGACGCTGACCCAGATCGGCAAGGCCTTGCGCGACATCAACCGCCAGTCGGCCGAGCTGCTCGAGGTCGCCGAGACCGCGCTGTCGCTGAAGCTGGCGCAGGATGCCCCGGCCAGCGAGCTCGCCGCGATGGGCCAGGTCGTGATGCTGACGCAGCGCATCGGCAAGTCGGCCAACGAGTTCCTCACCATCGAGGGCGTGTCGCCCGAGGCGGTGTTCCTGCTCGGCAAGGACCTGAACACCTTCCGCGAGCTGGTCCAGGGCCTGCTCGACGGCAACAGCGACCTGCGCCTGTCCGGCAGCCGCGATGCCGCGACGCGCGAGCACCTGCAGACGCTGCTGGGCCGCTACGAGAAGACGCGCGCCGAGGCCACCGGCATCCTCGCCAACCTCCAGGGCCTGGTGCAGGCGCGCGAGGCGCAGTCGCAGATCGTCGCCGACAGCGAGAAGCTGCGCACCGGCCTGCAGGAAGTGCAGGATGCGCTGCAGTCGCTGTCCGGCCTCGGCATCGGCCTGCTCCTGCTCGGCGGCATTGCGGTGCTGCTGGTGGCCGGTGGCGCGCTCGGCCTGTTCCTGCAGTACGTGCAGGACCAGCGCCAGCGCGCCGTGCTGGCCGACAGCCAGCGCGAGGAGGCCGAGCGCCTCGAACAGGAGGCCAAGCGGGTCAACGACGCCAACCAGGCGGCGATCCTTCGGCTGATGAACGAGCTGCAGACGGTCGCCGAGGGCGACCTGACCCAGCAGGCCACCGTGACCGAGGACATCACCGGGGCGATCGCCGACTCGGTCAACTACACCGTCGAGGAGCTGCGCACACTGGTGTCGCAGGTGACCGGCACGGTGGCGCGCGTGACCGAGACGACCCAGCAGGTCGAGAACACCTCGACCGAGCTGCTGGCCGCCTCCGACGAGCAGCTGCGCGAGATCCGCGAGACCGGCGAGTCGGTGCTGCAGATGGCCGGTCGCATCAACGGCGTGTCGGCCCAGGCGAGCAACTCGGCCCAGGTGGCGCGCCAGTCGCTGGTGGCCGCCGAGTCCGGCCTGCAGGCGGTGCAGAACGCCATCGGCGGCATGAACCAGCTGCGCGACCAGATCCAGGACACCTCTAAGCGCATCAAGCGACTGGGCGAGTCCTCGCAGGAGATCGGCGAGATCACCGAGCTGATCTCCGACATCACCGAGCAGACCAACGTGCTGGCGCTCAACGCCGCCATCCAGGCGGCCTCGGCCGGCGAGGCGGGTCGCGGCTTCTCGGTCGTGGCCGAGGAAGTGCAGCGGCTGGCCGAACGCTCGGCCGACGCGACCAAGCAGATCGCCGCGCTGGTGAAGGCGATCCAGACCGACACCCAGGACGCGGTGGCCGCGATGGAGCGCTCGACCCAGGGCGTGGTCGAGGGCGCGCGGCTGTCCGACAACGCCGGCACCGCGCTAGGCGAGATCGACCGCGTGTCGCGCCAGCTCGCCGAGCTGATCGAGCAGATCTCGACCGAGACCTCGCACGAGGCGCGGTCCGCCAACGTCGTGGCCTCGAACATCCAGCACATCTTCGCGGTGACCGAGCAGACCGGCGAGGGCACGCGCTCGACCGCGACGCTGGTGCGCGAGCTGTCCCGCAGCGCCGAGGAGCTCAAGGCCTCGGTTGCACGTTTCAAGATTGCCTGACCTCGCCGCGCACCAGGGCCCCGGATGGACGCCACGTACGACACCCTCGACGATGTCAGCGCCCTGGCCTGGGTGCAGGACGAACTGCGCAAGTCGCTCGACGCCGCCCACAAGGCGCTGCGGCGCACGCTGAAGGAGACCGAGTCGACCTACGACTCGGACCTCGACGACACCGACCCGGCACAGCTGCGCATCGCGCGCCAGCATCTGCACCAGGGCGTCGGCGTGCTCGAGCTGGTCGGCCTGCCGGCCGGCGCCGCGCTGCTGCGCGGCAGCGAGGCGGTGGTGCAGCGCTACATCAGCAAGCCGCACAAGCTCGAGAGCCCGACCGTCGACGCGATCGAGCGCGCCTCGTTCGCGCTGCTCGACTTCCTCGCGCGGCGGCTGGCCGGCAAGCCGGTGTCGCCGGTCGCGCTGTTCCCGCAGTACAGCGCGGTCCAGGAGCTCGCCGGTGCCGAGCGCGTGCACCCGGCCGACCTGTGGCCGCGCGACTGGCAATGGCATGCGATCGAGCCCGATGCCGGCGCCGCGCCGCGCGGCGCCGACGCCCTGGTGACCGCCGAGTTCGAGTCGCAGGCGCTGGTGCTGATGCGCAATCCGGCGGCGGCGGTGTTGCGCCGCCTCTCCGAGCTCAGCGCCGGTCTGGCCGCCGGGGCGGGCCATCCGCACACCGCGACGCTGTGGCGGCTCGCCGCCGGCTTCTTCGAGGCCCAGGCCGAAGGGTTGCTGACGCCCGACGTCTACAGCAAGCGCATCAATTCGCGGCTGCTCGCCCAGCTGCGCAGCCAGCAGAAGGACCCGGCCGCCGCCGGCGAGCGCCTGGCCCAGGACCTGACCTTCTTCTGCGTGCAGGCGCGCGAGCCGGCCCCCGGCACCGCGCCGCGGCTGGCGGCCGTGCGGCGCGCCTACCCGCCGGGACGCGATCCGCTGCCGGCCGACTACCACGAGGTCGTGCTTGGCCGCTATGACCCGGCCTGGGTCACGCAGGCGCGCAAGCGTGTCGCGAGTGCGCGTGACAGCTGGTCGGCGGTGGCCGGGGGCGAGATGCACCGCCTGTCCGGGCTGAACGAGCAGTTCACCCTGGTGGCCGAGTCGCTGCGCCGGCTGGTGCCGGGCGGCGACGGTCTCGGCGAGGCGCTGACACGGGTCGCCGCGGCGGCGGTGCAGTCGGCCGCTGCGCCGGAGCCGGCGCTGGCGATGGAGGTCGCGACCAGCGTGCTCTACCTCGAGGCCGCCCTCGAGGACGGTGCCTTCGATCAACCGGGCCAGGCCGAGCGCGTCAAGCGCCTCGCCCAGCGCATCGAGGCGGTTCGCGCAGGCGCGGCGCCCGAGGCGCTCGAGCCCTGGATGGAGGAGCTCTACCGCCGCGTCTCCGACCGCCAGACCCTCGGCAGCGTGGTGCACGAGCTGCGCGGCGCGCTGTCCGAGTCCGAGAAGCTGATCGACCAGTTCTTCCGCGCGCCGGCCGATCCCTCGGTGCTGATCCCGGTGCCGGGGCAGCTGCAGGCGATGCGCGGCGTGCTGTCGGTGCTCGGGCTGGAGCAGGCGACGCAGGCGGTGCTGCGCATGCGGGACGATGTCGACGCGCTGATCGCGGCCGGCGCGCAGGCCGAGCAGCAGCTGTCGCTGTTCGATCGGCTGGCCGGCAACCTCAGCGCGCTGAGCTTCCTGATCGACCTGCTGGGCGTGCAGCCGCAGGTCGTCAAGGCCATGTTCCGCTTCGATCCGGCCAGCGGCCTGCTGCGGTCGGTGCTCGGCCAGCCGGCCGTGCGCAACGCCGCCGCGGCGCAGATCGACCTCGGGCAGTCCGAGGCCGACGACTTCGCGGTGACCGCGATCGAGGCGGTCGCGCTCGACGAGCCGGCGCCCCTGGCGGGGCCCTCGTCGCCGATGCCGCTGATCTCGCTGAGTCCGCCGCCGGCGGCGCCGCCGCCCGCCGCCGCGAGCGGGCTCGAGGACGACGCCGAGATGCGCGACATCTTCCTCGAGGAAGCGCGCGAGGTGATCGACACCGCGCGCGGCGCGCTCGCCGTGCTGCGCGACAGCCCGGCCGACGTCGAGCAGCTCACCACCGTGCGGCGCGCCTTCCACACCCTCAAGGGCAGCTCGCGGATGGTCGGCCTGACCGAGTTCGGCGAGGCGGCCTGGGCCTTCGAGCAGCTCTACAACGCCTGGCTGGCGAGCCAGCGCCCGGCCGACGGCGACCTGCTGCAGGTCAGCGAGGCCGCGCTCGACCACCTCGAGCAATGGACCGCGGCGATCGCCGCCGGGGATCAAGGCGACCGCCATGGCGCGACCGCGCGTCGCGTCGCCGACGCGCTGCGGCTCGACGGACGGCGCATCGGCTTCGACGACGCGGCCGTGGCCGCGCCGGCGCTGCCGCCGCTGTCCCTGCTGCTGCCGCCGGCCAGCGACCTGGATCTGGTCGCGCCGGCGCCGGTCGCCGCGCCCGTGGCGATCGAGCCGCCGCCTGCCCCGGTCGAGGAGACGCCGGCCTTCCCGGGCATGGACTTCAGCTTCGATCTCGGCGAGCTGGTCGAGCCGCAGGCCCCGCCCGAGCCCTCCGCCGCGCCCGCGCTCGAGGCGCCGAACGAGGCACCGCAAGAGGCGGCTGGCGAGGCACTGCCCGCGCCAGCGATCGCGCTGACCTTTGATCTGGCCGAGCCCGAGGCGCTGCCCGAGCCGAGCCTCGAGCCGCTGGCGCTGCCCGAGCCTGTCCCGCTGGCGGCCCCCGAGGTCGTCGAGCGGCTGGCCGGCTACGAGGTCGATCACGGCTACGAGATCGCTCCGACCTCGCCCGCGCCGCTCGACGAGGGCACGCTGTCACCGGCGCTCGAGGACGCGCAGATCACCTCGGTCCAGTTCGACATCCCGGCCGAGGTCCTGCCATCGGGCGACGATGCACCGGCCGTGTTCGAGCCGCTGCAGCCGTCGGTGCCGGTCGCCGAGGGCTTCGACGAGCCGCTCGCCGACGAGGCGGCGGCGCCGGATGCGGGTGTCATCGAGGGGTCCTGGTCCGGCCCGGCCGGTGACGGCGAGGCCATCGTCGAGGCGCTGCAGCCCTCGCGGCCGGCGTCCCTGGACGCCCTGGCCGAGGCGCCGACGCTGCCACCGGCGGCCATCGAGCCCGAGCCGTTGCCGCCGGAGGCGCCGGCCGACAGCGAGCAGGTCAAGGTCGTCGGGCCGCTGCGCATCGCGATCCCGCTGTTCAACATCTACCTCAACGAGGCCGACGAGCTGTCGCGCCGGCTCGCCACCGAGCTGTCGGAATGGGCGCTGGAGCTGCAGCGCCCGGTCGGCGAGAGCACGGTCGCGCTGGCGCATTCGCTCGCGGGCAGCTCGGCCACCGTGGGCTTCGCCGAGCTCTCCGCGCTGGCCCGCCAGCTCGAGCATGTGCTCGAGCACGCGCAGGCCCTGGGGCACGGCAGCCGCGAGGATGCCCAGGTGTTCGTCGAGGTGGCCGAGGAGGTGCGGCGGCTGCTGCACCAGTTCGCCGCCGGTTTCCTGAAGTCGCCGCCCGATGAGCTCGGGGTGCGGCTGCACGAGCAGGGCGTCGACATTGCCCGGCGTCTCGAGGAGGCGCAGCGTGCGGCGGCGCTGGCGAGCGAGTCCGGGCCGCAGACGCTGGCCCCTGCTGAGGCGCTCGTGCCGATGGAGCCGGCGGAGGTTCCGGTGCCTGCCGAGCCCGAAGTGCCGGTGGCCGAGCCCGGTAGCGCCGTCATGGCCGAGGTGCCGCCGCCGGTGTGGGCCGAAGCCGCTGCGCCCGAGGCGCCGCCCGGGCCGGTCGAACCGCGCGTCGGTGAACTCGGCCAGGCCGAGTTCAAGCCCTTCGTGCCGCTCGCGCCCGAGCTGGCGCAGCCGGCATCGGCCACCGCGCTCGACAGCGACGAAGACGTCGATGCGACCGACGTGGTCGACGTCGACCTCTTCCCCTTCTTCGAGGAAGAGGCCCAGGAGCTGCTGCCGGCGCTGACGGCCCAGCTGCGCGACTGGGTCGCGGCGCCGCAGCAGCCGGCCCATGCGGGCGCGGCGATGCGCACGCTGCACACGCTCAAGGGCGGCGCGCGGCTGGCCGGCGCGATGCGCCTGGGCGAGCTCGCGCACCGGCTCGAGACCGCGATCGAGCACCTGCTGCAGCGGGAGACGGCCGAGGCCGCCGACGTCGAGGCGCTGCTGGGCCGCGCCGACGCGATCGCCGCGGGCTTCGAGCGCCTGCGCCAGCGTGACGTGCAGGCCTATGCCGCCGCGCAGGCGGCCGTCGAGCCGCTGCACGACACGGCCGACAGCCCGGTGGTCACGACCGCGTGGCCGCCGCTGGACGAACCGGCGGTCTTGCAGGATCTGCCCGTGCCGATGCCGGTGCTGGCCGAGCCGCCGACCGTCGCCGAGCCGCGGGCCGCGAGTGCCGCACCGGACGCGGCCGAGGCGCTCGAGGCCGGCGACGACGCGATCGACTGGTCACGCTTCGCCCCGGTCGAGGCGGGTCGCGCCGCGGAGGCGCGCGCGGCCGGGCGTCAGCCGGTGGCCGCGACCGCGGCGGTGCGGGTGCGCCCGCAGCTGCTCGATCGCCTGGTCAACCAGGCCGGCGAGGTCAGCATCGCGCGGGCGCGTCTGGAGTCCGGGGTCGCGCAGATGCGCGGCTCGGTCGGCGACCTGACCGAGAACCTGGAGCGCCTGCGCCAGCAGCTGCGTGACATCGAGCTGCAGGCCGAGACGCAGATGGGCACGCGCATGGAGGCCGCCAAGGCCGCGGCGCAGTCCTTCGACCCGCTCGAGTTCGACCGTTTCACGCGCTTCCAGGAGCTGACGCGCATGATGGCCGAGTCGGTCAACGACGTCGCCACCGTGCAGCGCACGCTGCAGCGCACGCTCGAGGCGGCTGAGGACGAGCTGGCCGCGCAGGCGCGGCTGACGCGCGATCTGCAGGACGATCTGCTGCGCACCCGCATGGTCGAGTTCGAGGGCCTGTCGGAGCGGCTCTACCGCGTCGTGCGTCAGGCCGCGAAGGAAACCGGCAAGCAGGTGCGGCTGGACATCGTCGGCGGCAGCATCGAAGTCGACCGTGGCGTGCTCGACCGCATGACCGGCGCCTTCGAGCACCTGCTGCGCAACTGCGTGACCCACGGCATCGAGGCGCCCGAGGTGCGCGCTGCGGTCGGCAAGGACGCGGCGGGCCACATCGTCGTCGCGTTGCGCCAGGAGGGCAACGAGGTCAGCGTCGAGTTCCGCGACGACGGCGCCGGCCTGGACCTGCCGCGCATCCGCGACAAGGGCGTCGCGCTGGGGCTGATCGATGCCGCCGCGCCGCACACCGACGCCGAGCTGGCGAACCTGATCTTCATGCCGGGTTTCTCGACGGCGGCTAACGTCACCGAGCTGGCCGGTCGCGGTGTCGGCATGGACGTGGTGCGCTCCGACGTCAATGCGCTCGGGGGGCGCATCGAGACGGCCAGCGCGCCCGGACAGGGCACGAGCTTCAAGCTCGTGCTGCCGCTCACGACCGCGGTCACCCAGGTCGTGATGCTGCGCTGCGGCCAGGCGAGCGTCGCGGTGCCGGCGACGCTGATCGAGATCGTGCGACGCGCGACGCCGGCCGAGATCGGCACGGGCTACCGCCACGGCCTCTACCACTACGGCGAACAGACGCTGCCCTTCTTCTGGCTGGGGGCGCTGCTGCAGCAGAGCGCGCGTGGCGAGCCGAGCAGCGCGCGCACCCAGCCGGTGATCGTGATCCGCTCGGCCGCGCAGCGCATCGCGCTGCACGTCGACGAGGTGCTCGGCAACCAGGAGGTGGTGGTCAAGAACCTCGGGCCGCAGCTGTCGCGGCTGCCGGGCCTGGCGGGCATGACGCTGCTGGCCTCGGGCGCGGTCTCGCTGATCTACAACCCGGTGGCGTTGGCGACCGTCTACGCCGAGGCGGCACGCGCGGCGATGGCCGAGCCGGCCGCGGCCCCGGCGCAACCGCTCGAGCCGGCCGCGCCGGCGGTGCCGCTGGCCCCGCTGGTGCTGGTGGTCGACGATTCGCTGACGGTGCGGCGCGTGACGCAGCGCCTGCTGGCGCGCGAGGGCTACCGCGTCGTGCTCGCGAAGGACGGGCTCGATGCGCTCGAGAAGCTGGCCGACGAACTGCCGGCGGTGGTGCTCAGCGACATCGAGATGCCGCGCATGGACGGCTTCGACCTGGTGCGCAACCTGCGTGGCGACGCGCGGCTGGCGGCGCTGCCGGTGGTCATGATCACCTCGCGCATCGCCCAGAAGCACCGCGACTATGCCGCCGAGCTCGGCGTCAACCACTATCTCGGCAAGCCCTACAACGAGGACGAGCTGCTCGGGTTGATCGGGCGCTACTGCGCTCAGGCCGCGCCGGCGTAGTCCTGCTGGCGCCAGGCGTCGAACACCGCGACCGCGACGGCGTTCGACAGGTTCAGGCTGCGCTGGCCGGCGCGCATCGGCAGGCGCACGCGCTGCGCCGCGGGGAAGCGCTCGCGCAGCGCCGCGGGCAGGCCGCTGGTCTCGCCGCCGAACACCAGCCAGTCGCCGGGTCGCCAGCGCAGCTCGGCCAGCGGGCGGCTGCCTCGGCTCGTGAACGCGAACATGCGCGCCGCGTCCGGCTGCTCGGCGGCGAGCAGCGCGTCCCAGGAGGCGTGACGCCGCACCGCGGCATGCTCGTGGTAGTCCAGCCCGGCGCGCCTGAGCAGCCGGTCTTCCATCGAGAAGCCGAGCGGCTCGACGAGGTGCAGCGTGCAGCCGGTGTTGGCCGCCAGGCGGATCACGTTGCCGGCGTTCGGCGGGATCTCGGGTTCGACGAGGACGATGTGGAACATGCGGGGTCTCAGTCCGGGGTGCGCGCGACGACCCAGGCCTGGACCTCGGCCGCGCCGGCGGCGAGCAGCGTGCGCGCCGATTCGGCCAGTGTCGCGCCGGTGGTCATCACATCATCGACCAGCGCGATGCGCCGGCCACGCAGGGCTGGCAGCGCCAGCGGCTCGGTCGCGAACGCGCCGCGCAGGTTGGCGAGCCGCTGCTCGCGCGGCAGGCCCAGCTGCGGCGCGGTGTCGGTGAGGCGCAGCAGCCAGCCCTCGTGCAACGGTCGCTCGATGCGGCGCGCGAGCGCGCCGGCGAGCCGCGCGGCCTGGTTGTAGCCGCGCTCGCGCAGCCGGCGCGGGGCCAGCGGCACCGGCACCAGCGCATCGACCGCCGAGGCATCGACGCGCGCCGCCAGCAGCGCCGCGAGCGCCGGAGCGAGGTCGAGCGCGGCATCGAACTTCTGCGCCGCGAGCAGGTCGGCCCAGGGATAGCCGTAGTCGCCGACCGCGACCGCCGCCGACCAGGGCGGCGGCGAGCGCAGGCAGCCACCGCACAGCGACGGGCCGGCCGGCAGGGGCAGCGCGCAGCGCCGGCAGCGTGGGCGCTCGGCGGCGAAGCGAGTCACGCAGTCCTCGCACAGGCGCCGCAGCGCACCGCGTGTCGGGCTGTGGCAGACCGCGCAGTGGTTGGGCAGCAGCCGCGCGAGCCGGCGCGGCGGGCGCAGCGCCTGTTCGATCCAGCCCGCGGCTCGCCCGATCCCCATGGTCGGCTCAATATACTGCCGCGGCGATGCAAGCCGCCCCTCCCCCGTCGGGCGCGCAGGGGGCCGCCGTCGCGGCCCATCTGCGCCGTGCCGCGCGTGCCTCCGCCCCGCCGTGGCTGCACGGCGAGGTGGCGCGCCGCATGGCGCAGCGGCTCGCGATCATGCGCGCCGAGCCGAGACAGATCATCGAATGGTGGGCCGCGCTCGGCCACGGCGAGGCGCTGCGCGAGCACTATCCGCGCGCGGTCGTCGAGGCCTGCGAGCCGACCGCTGCGCTCGCCGAGCGCAGCGCAGCCCGCCCCGCGTGGTGGCAGCCCCGGCGCTGGCTTCGCCCCGCGCCCCGCGTGTGGTGTGAGCCGCAGCAGTCGCCGCCGCCGGGTGAGGCTCAGCTGGTGTGGTCCAACATGATGCTGCACTGGGAGGCCGACCCGGCGCCGCGGCTGCAGCGCTGGCACGCGGCGCTTGCGACCGAGGGCTTCGTGATGTTCTCGTGCTTCGGGCCCGACACGCTGCCCGGCCTGCGCGCGCTGTACCGGCGGCTCGGGTGGGGGGCGCCGGCCCATGACTTCATCGACATGCACGACCTCGGCGATGCGATGGTGCGCACCGGCTTCGCCGAGCCGGTGATGGACATGGAGCGTTTGACGCTGACCTGGGCCGATGCCGATGCGCTGCTCGCCGAGCTGCGCGGGCTCGGGGGCAACGCCGCCGCCGCGCGGTACGCCGGCCTGCGCACGCCGCGCTGGCATGCCCGGCTGCGCGAGGAGCTGACGCGCTCGCTCGCCGGGCCGGACGGGCGGCTCGCGCTCGCCTTCGAGATCGTCTACGGCCACGCGTTCAAGCCGGCGCCGCGTGTCCCGGTGGCGGCCGAAACGCGCCTGTCGGTCGAGACGCTGCGCGAGCTCGCGCGCCGACCGCCGCGCGGCTGAGCGCGGCATGCCGAAAGCGGCGGCGGGCTGAGCTACACTCGCGGCCGCGAGGGCCGACCTGCGGGCATTTCCCTGTCGATGAGGCTCGCGTGGTGTGCAGAAGCTGGGTTGTATGTCAGCGTCCACCCCCATCGAGAAGGCACCTGCCCCGCTGCAATTCGGCCGGGTCGGGAAGTGCAGCACGGCATCGGACCACGATGCCGTCCGGATCGAATGGGTGCTGAAGCGCAATTGCTCGATGTCGCCCAAACAGGTCTTGGCGGTTTATGCATCTCTATGCGTGATCTCGCTGGCCGTGGCGACATACTTTTGGGCCCTCGGTGCACGGCTGGTCATGCCGTTCGCCTGGGCCGAGCTGTTGCTCCTCGGCGGGATGTTGCTGCTGTACGCCCGCCATGCCGACGATGTGGAGCGCCTGGCGCTGCAGGCCGGGCGACTGACGGTCGAGTGGCGCGGTGGCGGGCGCATCGAGCGCGCTGAGTTCCTGCCCGAATGGGTCCGGATCGAGCTGCGGAACGACGACCGGTCGCTGATCGAGTTGTCGGATCGCGGTCAGGTGTTTGAGGTGGGGCGGTTCATCCGTCCAGAGTTGAGGCGGGCGCTGGCCGAGGAATTGCGCGCAGCCGTGCGGCGCATGCCGCCCGGGCCGTGCCGCGGGGCGTCTGAAACGGAGAAGTTGGGAAACGAGCCATGATGAAAACGATCGACGTGCTCCGCGGCCTGCGGCAGCGTAGCGCCCAAGCCGGCCTCGCGCTGGCCACCCTGCTGGCTCACCCGCTGTCCTGGGCGGCCGTCAATGACCTGCCGGGCGGCCCGGCGGTCAACCAGCTCGACCTGCATCCTGCGGTCACCCGCATCGCTGCGGAGCAGCATTGGCTGCACTGGTTCATGCTGGTCATCTGCACGGTGATCTTCATCGGCGTGTTCGGCGTCATGTTCTATTCGGTGTTCAAGCACCGCAAGAGCAAGGGCGCGAAGCCGGCCAACTTCCACGAGTCCACCACGGTCGAGATCATCTGGACCATCGTGCCCTTCCTGATCGTCATCGCGATGGCCCTGCCGGCCACCAAGGTGGTGGTCGCGATGAAGGACACGACCAACGCCGACCTGACCATCAAGGCCACCGGCTACCAGTGGAAGTGGGGCTACGACTACCTGAAGGGTGAGGGCGAGGGCATCGCCTTCCTGTCGACCCTGGACAACGCGCAGCGCGTGTCCTCGAACAGCGGCAATCCCGAGCCGGTCGACAACTATCTGCTGAAGGTCGACAACCCGCTGGTCGTGCCGGTCGACAAGAAGGTGCGCATCATCACCACCGCCAACGACGTGATCCACGCCTGGATGGTGCCCTCGCTGGGCGTCAAGCAGGACGCGATCCCGGGCTTCGTGCGCGACACCTGGTTCCGTGCCGAGAAGACCGGTGACTACTACGGGCAGTGCGCCGAGCTGTGCGGCAAGGAGCACGCCTACATGCCGATCCACGTGAAGGTGCTGTCTCAGGAAGACTACGCCGCCTGGGTCGCCGGGCAGAAGAAGGCCCTGGCCGCCAAGGCCGAGGACCCGTCGAAGGTCTGGGCGCTGCCGGAGCTGGTCGCCAAGGGCGAGCAGGTCTATGCCGCCAACTGCGCCGCCTGCCACCAGGCCAACGGCAAGGGCATGGGCCCGATCAAGCCGCTGGACGCCGCGCCGGTCGTGCTCGACGCCGACAAGAGCAAGCAGATCGCCGTGTTGCTGAACGGCCAGAACAATGGCGCGATGCCGGCCTGGAAGCAGCTGTCGGATACCGATCTCGCCGCCGTGATCACCTACACCAAGAACAGCTGGTCGAACTCGACCGGCCAGATCGTGCAGCCGGCCGACATCGTCGCCGCGCGCCAGTAATCGCCTGCCTTCGAGAGGATAGCCATGAGCGCAGTACTTGAACCCCACGGCCACGCAGGCGATCACGCGCACGACGACCACCATCCGCACGGCTGGCGGCGCTGGGTGTTCGCGACCAACCACAAGGACATCGGGACGCTGTACCTGGTCTTCTCGCTGACCATGCTGATGATCGGCGGCATCCTGGCGCTGGGCATCCGTGCCGAGCTGTTCCAGCCGGGCCTGCAGGTCGTGAACCCGGAGCTGTTCAACCAGCTCACCACGATGCACGGCCTGATCATGGTGTTCGGCGCGATCATGCCGGCCTTCGTCG
>CAYOXW010000052.1:0-15976 GCA_964408005.1 uncultured Methylibium sp. | reverse complement strand
CACCACGAACCTGCTCGATGTCGACGAGATCCCCGTGGCGTCCACCACCACCACGCGGGTCTTCGTCATGCCCTCTCCCTGGGATTCTTGTTGTGCTTGGGGTCAGAACAGGTCGATCGTGCCGCCGGCCGTCGGCGCGGGGGCGCGTGCGGCGGCGCGGTCCTGCGCGGCCAGGGCCTCGGTGTTGCTGCTGGCCAGGCGCTTGACCATGGCCTTGCCGCTGGCCGGGAAGAAGCACACCTTGCGCGGGTAGACGTCCATCACGTCCTTGCTCACCACCGGGATGCGCTCGGTCTTCAGGTAGTCCATCACGAAGCGGGTGTTGCGCTCGCCGATGTTGATCGAATTCATGCCGCTGATGACCGCGCCGCCGCCGAACACCTTGGCCTCCAGCGCCGGGCGCGAGGCGCCGCGCTTGAGCATCTCGTTGATCAGCAGTTCCATCGCGAAGGAGCCGTAGCGACCGCCGTCGGTCGGGCTGCCGCCGTCGGGCAGCATGAAGTGGTTCATGCCGCCGATGTGGCGATCGCGGTCCCACAGGCAGCAGGCGATGCACGAGCCCAGCGTCGTCATGATCAGCACGTCCTCGTCGTGGACGAAGTACTCGCCGGGCAGCACCTTGACGGCGTCGGACTTGAAGTGGGCTTCGTAGAAGAAGAACGAGGCCTCGCCGGGGCGTCGCGGTTGCGCCTTCAGCTGCTCGAGGCGCGAGGCCGGGCGTGTGGGGGCGGCGGCGAGGGCGGCGGACATCGCGGGCTCAGGCGCCGAGGCGCTCGTAGACGGTCTTGCCGCGCAGGCGGAACAGCTCGCGCGCGTCGCTGAAGTTCTCGGAGTGGCCGACGAACAGCGAGCCGCCGGCGCGCATGGTGCGGTGGATGTGCTCGAGCACGCGGCGCTGCGTCGGCGCGTCGAAGTAGATCATCACGTTGCGGCAGAACACGATGTCGAAGGTGTCCTGGAAGGACCACTGCGTCGACATCAGGTTGAAGACGCGGAACTCGATCAGCCGCTGCAGCTCGGGCTTGACGCGGATCGCGCCGGCGTTCACGCCGGTGCCGCGCAGGAAATGCGCCTTCAGCCGCCCGGGCGTCAGGCCGCGCGCGCCGGCGTCATAGACGCCGCGCGCGGCGGTCGCGAGCACGTTGGTGTCGATGTCGGTCGCGAGGATGCGGCAGTCGGCGCCGGCGCCCAGCGTCTCGACCACCGTCATCGCCAGCGAATACGGCTCCTCGCCGGTCGAGGCGGCGTTGCACCAGATGCGCACCGGCTTGCCGCGCCGCGCCTGCAGCGCCTGCGCGAGCACCGGGAAGTGATGCTCCTCGCGGAAGAAGTTCGTGAGGTTGGTGGTCAGGCAGTTGACGAACTCCTGCCACTCGGCGTCGCCGCCGGCGCCGCGCTCGAGCCATTGCAGGTAGTCGGTGAAGGCGCCGTGACCGGTCTCGCGCAGGCGGCGCGACAGCCGGCTGTAGACCATCGCCTGCTTGCCCGCCTGCAGGTGGATGCCGGCGCGCTGGTAGATCAGCTCGCGCACGCGCTCGAAGTCGGCGGCTCCGAAGCTGAACTCGCGATCGGAGGCCGGCGGCATCGGCATGGCGCGCGCCGTCGGGGACGAGGAAGCCAGAGCAGCGTTCATGGGCGGGGAGGGGAGTCGGGGTGGCCTCGGCAGCGGACGGGCAGGGCACACCGGATGCGGGGCTGCCTCCCAGGGTTTATCGGCACCAGTCTGCCGAGCTTGAGGGGGTGCCGGCGCTCGGAATGCGGGTGGGAAGCCGGCCAGTTCCGCGCGCTGGCCGCTGGACGGGCCGCTAGACTGGCCCGACCGTGAATGCCGCCCCCGACGACGTCCTCCTGCCGAGCGCCGATGCGCTGCGGCTGGACGCGGCCTTGCAGCTGCTGCGCGGGACCGGCCGCGACCCCGGCGAGGGCCCGCGCGATGCCGCCTGGCTGCAGCGCGTGATCGACGCGCTGTGCGAGCTGTCCAGCCGCGACGCGCTGACCGGGCTCGCCAACCGCCGTCATTTCGATCTCGTGCTCGAGCGCGAGTGCGACCGCGTCGCCCGCTCCGGCGAGGCGGCGCTGGTGCTGTTGCTCGACATCGACCATTTCAAGCGCGTCAACGACACCTACGGCCATGCCGTCGGCGACCTGGTGCTGCAGTCCGTCGCGGACTGCCTGCAGCGCTGCGTGCGGCCGATGGACACCGTGGCGCGCTGTGGCGGCGAGGAGTTCGCCGTGGTGCTGCCCAACTGCGCGCCGGCCTTCGGCCGCACCGTGGCCGAGCGCGTGCGACGGCGCGTGCAGGCGCTGGCCATCCCCGTCGCCGGCGGCGACGCGCTGCAGATCACCATCAGCGTCGGCGGGGCCTTCGCGCCGCCCTGGGTGCGCTCCTCGGCGCGGCTGTGGACCGAGCGCGCCGACGCGCAGCTCTACCGCGCCAAGGCCGAGGGCCGCAACCGCATCTGCCTCGAGCCGCAGGCCGTCTCCCTGGTCAGTGCGGAGGAGAAGGGGCTGCTGTTCGCCTCCAGCGCGCTGACACCCCTCGACGTCGAGGCCGCCGTTTCCCACTCCGAGCCGACATGACCGCCTCGCTTCCCGACCTCGCCGCGCGCGCCCGCATCCTCGCCGTCACCAGCGGCAAGGGCGGCGTGGGCAAGACCTTCATCTCGGCCAATCTCGCCGCTGCGCTGGCGCGGCGCGGTCTCAAGGTGCTCGTGCTCGACGCCGACCTCGGGCTCGCCAACCTCGACGTGGTGCTGAACCTGCATCCCAAGGTCACGCTGCACGACGTGTTCACCGGCCAGGCCGAACTCGAGCAGGCCGTGCTGCCGGCGCCGGGCGGCTTCTCGGTGTTGCTCGCCGGCTCCGGGCTGGTCGAGTATTCGCGGCTCACGCCCGAGGTGCGCGAGCAGCTGCTCGCGGTGATCGAGCAGGTCGCGCCGCGCTACGACATCGTGCTGCTCGACACCGGCGCGGGCATCTCGGACGTGGTGCTTTACACCGTCTCGCTGGCCGGCGAGGTGCTGGTCGTCGTGACGCCGGAGCCGACCTCGATGACCGACGCCTACGCGACCATCAAGGTGCTCGCGACCCAGCAGGAGCGGCGCGAGCTGCGCCTGGTCGTCAACCAGGTGCCGCGCGCCGGCGACGGCAAGGGGGTGGCCGTGCAGCTCCAGCAGGTCGTCGACCGTTTCGTCGCGCCCAGCGTGGGCGCGCCGGTGAAGCTGGGCCTGCTCGGCGA
Organism: uncultured Methylibium sp.; assembly: GCA_964408005.1. Lineage (GTDB taxonomy): Bacteria > Pseudomonadota > Gammaproteobacteria > Burkholderiales > Burkholderiaceae_C > Methylibium. Next base: position 12,738 of record CAYOXW010000052.1, on the reverse strand, counting down.
CGTACCGCTCGATCCGGCGGTGCGCGAGGCGGTCAAGAAGCGCCAGCTCGTCGTCGAGAGCCTGCCCGGCACCGCCGCGGCCCAGGCGATCGCGGCGCTCGCGGCGCGACTCAATCCCTGATCTGCCTCAAGCCGGCGACCGGCGCTCAGGCGCGGCACGCGCGGTCGCCGCTATGCTCGCGCCATGTCTTCTCACGCTGATCTGCAAGAACCCACACCGGCGACGCCCTACGAGTGGGTCGGTGGCGAGGCCGCGGTGCGCGCCCTCGTCGATCGCTTCTATGACCTGATGGAACTGGAGCCCGCCTACGCGGAGCTGCGCGCGCTGCACCCGAGCGCGCTGGAAGGCTCGCGCGACAAGCTGTTCTGGTTCCTCAGCGGCTGGCTCGGCGGCCCCGACCTGTACCAGCAGCGCTTCGGTCACCCGCGGCTGCGCGCACGCCACCTGCCCTATTCGATCGGCGTGCGCGAGCGCGACCAGTGGATGGCCTGCATGACCCAGGCGATGGAGCAGTGCGACCTGGACCCGCTGCTGGTCACGCGGCTCAAGGCCTCGTTCGCCAACACCGCGGACTGGATGAGGAACCGCGGCGTGTGACGCGCCGCGGCTCCTCATCTTCGATGAGGACGTCACCGCCCTCCCGCCTGCGGCCCAGGCCACGGCATGCAGGCCGTGGCCGCTCGACGGGCTCGGCGCATGCGCCTCGAAAGCCCCGTCTCGCCCTCCCCGGGGGAGGGTTCCGGTCAGGCTGACGAGGACGTCGTGCCGTCGAGCAGCACCACCAGCGCGCCCGCGCCGCCCTCGCTGCCGCGCGCCTGCGCGAAGGCCAGCACCTCGGCGCGCTGCACCAGCCAGCTCAGCACCTTGCCCTTGAGCACGGCGCGCCGACCCGGCGAGCCGTTGCCCTTGCCGTGCACCACGCGCACGCAGCGCAGGCCGTGGCGCTGGGCCTCGCGCAGGAAGCCGCCGAGGCGCTCGCGCGCGGCGTCACGGCGCAGGCCGTGCAGGTCGACCTGGGCCTGGATCGCCCAGCCGCCGCGGCGCAGCTTGTGCACCACCTCCAGCGTGATGCCCGGGCGGCGCCAGGACAGCGCCTCGTCGGTGTCGAGCAGCGTCTCGACGTCGAAATCGTCCGACAGCGCCTCGCGCAGCACCGCCTGCTCGTCGAGCAGGCGCTGGCGCGGCACCGGCGCCGGGCGCGGGCGCGAGGGCGTGGCGCGCTGCGTGGGCTTGAGCGGCACGACCGGCCCGACGCTGAGCGCGAACAGCTCGCGCTCGCGCCGCGCCGCGGCCTCGCGTTCGCGCTGCGCGGCGATCGCCTCGGCCTGGGCGCGCTGCGCCTCCTCGATGCGGCGCTTCAGCGCCTTCAGGTCCTGCAGCCGGCTCAGTCGCAAGGGGGCGTTCACAGCAGGCCCCGCTCGGCGAAGGACACCACCGCGCCTCGGCCGACCACCATGTGGTCGAGCACGCGCACGTCCACCAGCGCCAGCGCGGCCTTCAGCGTCTGCGTCAGCGCCTCGTCGGCGCGTGAGGGCTCGGCGACGCCCGAGGGGTGGTTGTGCGCGAGGATGGCCGCGCCCGCGTTCAGCGCCAGCGCGCGCTTGACCACCTCGCGCGGGTGCACGGCGGTGTGCTGCAGCGTGCCGCGAAACAGCGGCTCGAAGGCCAGCAGCCGGTGCTGGGCGTCGAGGAAGAGCACGCCGAAGACCTCGTGCGGCTGGTGCGCGAGCTGTAGCTGCAGGTAGTCCTTGACCGCCTGCGGCGAGTCGAACACCGGCGCGGCGGCCAGCTGCGCGCTCAGCGTGCGCCGCGCGATCTCCAGCACCGCGGCGAGCTCGGCGCGCTTGGCCGGCCCCAGGCCCTTGACGCACGCCAGCGCCTCGGGCTCGGCGGCCAGCAGACCGGCCAGGCCGCCGAAATCGTCGAGCAGCGCCTGCGCGAGCTGCAGCACGCCACGCCCGGCGGTGCCGGTGCGCAGCAGCAGCGCCAGCAGCTCGGCGTCGGCCAGCGCGGCGGGGCCGCGCGCGAGCAGCTTCTCGCGCGGGCGGGCGTCGGCAGGCAGGTCCTTCATCGTGGCCGGGTTGGGCAGGGCGCCAAAACTTAGAATGCAGGCCAGTCTATCGAAGCGAGATCGCCTACCGTGCCCGAGGTCCCACAGGTCCGCCCGGGGTCCTTCCTGACCCTGCACTACCGCTTGAGCGGCGCCGACGGCGCGGCGCTGGTCGACACCTTCGCCGACAAGCCGGCGACGCTGTCGCTCGGCACCGGCGAGCTGGCCCCGGCGATGGAACAGCGCCTGATCGGCCTGCCCGAGGGCGCCCACGCGCGCTTCGAGCTTGCCGCCGGCGAGGCCTTCGGCGAGCGCAACCCGCAGCTGCTGCAGCGCGTCTCGCTCGCGCTGCTGCGCCAGCATGGCGACCCGGACGAGACCTACTCGGTCGGCGACGTGGTGCAGTTCCCCACCCCCGACGGCAAGGGCAGCTACGCCGGCGTCGTGCGCGAGCTCGGCCCCGCCGGCGAGGACTGGGCGCTGTTCGACTTCAACCACCCGCTCGCCGGCCAGCCGCTGGCCTTCGAGGTGCATGTGATCGGGGTGCTGTGATGGCCGAGGCCCATCCCGACCTGCGCGAGGTGACGCTGGCCGAGCCGCGCGGCTTCTGCGCCGGCGTGGACCGCGCGATCGAGATCGTCGAGCGCGCGATCCGCAAGTTCGGCGCGCCGATCTACGTGCGCCATGAGATCGTGCACAACACCTACGTGGTCAATGACCTCAAGGCCAAGGGCGCGATCTTCATCGAGGACCTGGCCGACGTGCCGGCCGGCGCGACCCTGGTGTTCAGCGCCCATGGCGTGAGCCGCGCGGTGCGCGACGAGGCCGCGGCGCGCGGCTTCAGCATCTTCGACGCCACCTGCCCGCTGGTGACCAAGGTGCATGTCGAGGTCGCCAAGCTGCACAAGGAAGGCTACGACTTCATCATGATCGGCCACAAGGGCCACCCCGAGGTCGAGGGCACGATGGGGCAGCTGTCCGAGGGCATCTACCTGGTCGAGGACGTCGCCGATGTCGAGCGCGTGCAGGTCCAGCGCCCCGAGCGGCTGGCGGTGGTGACGCAGACGACGCTGAGCGTCGACGACGCGGCCGAGATCCTCGAGGCCGTCAAGCGCCGCTTCCCGCAGGTGCGCGAGCCCAAGCAGCAGGACATCTGCTACGCCACCCAGAACCGCCAGGACGCCGTCAAGGTGCTGGCGCCGCAGGTCGACGTGCTGATCGTCGTCGGCAGCCCGGCCAGCTCGAATAGCAACCGCCTGCGCGAGCTGGCGCAGCGCCTGGGCACGCCGGCCTACATGGTCGACGCGGCCAGCGACCTGCAGCCCGAGTGGTTCGAGGGCCGCAGCCGCGTGGGCCTGACCGCCGGCGCCTCGGCGCCCGAGCTGCTGGTGCAGCAGGTCATCGAGCGGCTGCGCAGCCTCGGTGCGGTGTCGGTGCGCAAGATGGCCGGCGTGCAGGAGACGGTGCACTTCCCGCTGCCGGTGGGGCTGGGCGACAAGTCGATGGCGGCGCTGGCGGCGTCCCGATCGTGACCGCCGCCGGCGCCTGAAGAACCGCTGCGCGTGCCGCCGCCCGGCGCCGCGCCCGATCCCACTAGTTTGCAGAAGGCTCCACCATGCTCGACATCAACCTGCTGCGCCGCGACCTCGATGCCGTCGTCGCGCGGCTCGAGACCCGCAAGCGCCCGCAAGCCTTCCTCGACGTCGAGCGCTTCCGCGCGCTCGAGGCCGACCGCAAGGCGATCCAGACTCGCACCGAGGAACTGCAGGCGCGGCGCAACAGCCTGTCCAAGCAGATCGGGCAGCTCAAGGCCAAGGGCGGCGACGTCGCGGCGGTGATGGCCGAGGTCGGCGGCATCGGCGACGAGCTCAAGGCCAGCGCCGAGCGCCTGGACGCGATCCAGGCCGAGCTCAACGACGCGCTGATGGCACTGCCCAACCTGCCGCAGCCGAGCGTGCCGGTCGGTGCCGACGAGAGCGGCAACGTCGAGGTGCGCCGCTGGGGCACGCCGCGCGCCTTCGACTTCGCGCCGCGAGACCACGTCGACATCGGCGCGCCGCTCGGGCTGGACTTCGACACCGGCGCCAAGCTCGCCGGGGCCCGCTTCTCGTTCCTGAAGGGGCCGGCGGCGCGGCTGCACCGCGCGCTCGCGCAGTTCATGCTCGACCGGCAGACGCAGCAGCATGGCTACACCGAGTGCTACACGCCCTACATCGTCAACCGCGAGGTGCTCGAGGGCACCGGCCAGCTGCCCAAGTTCGAGGGCGACATGTTCTGGGTCACGCGCGGCGGCGACGACACGGCGAGCAAGCAGTACCTGATCTCCACCTCCGAGATCTCGCTGACCAATAGCGTGCGCGAGCAGGTGCTGAGCGCCGAGCAGCTGCCGATCAAGCTCACCGCGCACAGCCCCTGCTTTCGCAGCGAGGCCGGCAGCGCCGGGCGCGACACCCGCGGCATGATCCGCCAGCACCAGTTCGACAAGGTCGAGATGGTGCAGATCACCACGCCCGAGGCCAGCGACGCCGCGCTCGAGGAGATGGTCGGCCATGCCGAGGCCATCCTGCAGGCGCTGGAGCTGCCCTACCGCGTGGTGCTGCTGTGCACCGGCGACATGGGCTTCGGCAGCGCGAAGACCTATGACCTCGAGGTCTGGCTGCCGGCGCAGGACACCTACCGAGAGATCAGCTCCTGCTCCAACTGCGAGGCCTTCCAGGCGCGGCGCATGCAGACGCGCTACAAGGCCGCGCAGGGCAAGAACGAGCTGGTGCACACGCTCAACGGCTCGGGCCTCGCGGTCGGCCGGGCGCTGGTGGCGGTGCTCGAGAACCACCAGCAGGCCGACGGTTCAGTGACGGTGCCGGCCGCGCTGCGGCCCTACCTGGGCGGTCTGGAGCGGCTCTCGGCCTGAGCTAGAATCCGGGGCTTCGCTGCTGCAGCGAGACCACGAGATACCGGAGAGGTGGCAGAGTGGTCGAATGTACCTGACTCGAAATCAGGCGTACCGCAAGGTACCGTGGGTTCGAATCCCACCCTCTCCGCCAAAGATCGATGCGCCCACGCGGCGCTGACGGTCGCAGAAGGCCCCGCAAACCCAAGGTTTGCGGGGCCTTCTGTCTTTGGGCTGCCCGCGCGTGGGCGGGGCGGTCTGCAGGTCAGTGGCTTGCGCTGTGTTCCGATCGGCCTAGACGGGAGTCAGGCCGCGGGTGGACAGGCGTCGAGGGATGTCTCGACCGGGGCATCCCAGGCATTGGTCGGCGTGCCCTTGTCCGCAGAAATTTAGGCCGTCTAACGCACCATGCCCGCCACGTCCGTTTGGGGGTTTGCACAGAGAAATCCGGGCGGTGATCATCACTGCATGAAGTGCGTTAGACCAACTGCTGATCGCTTTGGCAGTTGGCCTATTTGACGTTCAGCTCACATCGACACTCTGCCGAGACAAATCTGCATTCATAGCGAGCTTCGGGGTGGTTTATGAACCGCGAAAAGTCTGCTAGCTTGCGCTGCGCTGCGAGCACGCCGCACAAGCTTGCTTGAGCGGACATGCACTCAGCGCAGCGTGAGCCGATGCAGAACATTCTGGTCGTCGACCGACTTGGCGCTCATCGAAGCAATTGACTCATGCGCCGCGTCGACGTAAGCCGAACCCCTCCTTCAAGCGAACCGGCCTTCGGCCGCTCCGCTTAAGTCGATCACGTTGGGCATAGGAGAAACAATGTTGAAAAAAGTTTTAGTCTTACTGATCGCAGCCATGATTTACAACATGGCGGGCGCTGAAGCTGGCGACAACAAGACCCGCGACAGGGCACCCGTAAAGCACATTGGTGTTTATGTTTTGCCTTATTACCAATCTGCGCAATCACCTGATGAACATCCAACAGTAGATGTGGCCAAGGCGTTCAACGCCAGGTTCGCATCCAACAATAAAGAAGACATTTTGGCGGTCAGGGATGCTATTCAGTCTCAACCACAACTAATTACGCCAATGACATTGATGGTTTTAGCCATCAGACTCTACGATGTTGGCCTACGCGACGACGCAGTGTTTTGGTTCTACGTGGCCAAGAATCGTTACATCACAATGTCGGACGTACTTAATGTCAGATCACCCGGACTTCGCCAAGTAGAAGAAGCCGTTAAAGGATTCGCCACGTTGGCAGGGCCATTCATAAATAGCTATGCATTCTGCGATCTTGCCAAACAGCGTGATGCAAGCTCAAAGGCAATCAACTGGGTCGAGCAAAATCCTTATCAGGCCATATTCATGGAACAGATCCCTGCGCTGCCAGGTGATCGTTCCGAGAATCTAAAGAAGTCTATCGCCAGTCTTAAACAATCCGCTCAGAAGGAACAGCAATATTTGAGTGACCCTAAGAACCAAGAGGAATTCCAGAGAAAACGGAATGAGCAACATGTTCCCGAGCAATTCTGTTGGTCTTCGTAACTCATATGCCCAACCCCTCATTCCACCGGACCTGTCGCGGCAGGCCGCGCCAGTCCGGTGAATTCAAACGTTAGGGCTTTCCACATGCTTCGGAAGCAAGCCATCCTCTCGGCCTTTGTCTTGGCCACGCCGTTGGCCTTCGCCCAGCCCGCATCGCAGGCAGCCTCTGCGCCACCGCCTTCGATGCAAGAGTTCGCCGGCGCGTTCATCTATTGCGCCCTCACCGCAGACATCTTTGCCGAGTTGAGCGGTAAGCAGGCAGAGGCCAAGGCCTACTGGAAAGAGAATGCAGACCTCAACTGGAAGGCAGCTCGCCTAGCCACGTCTGAGCAGTATGTTCAGAGTCAAATCGAGCCCACTCTCAAGCGCATTGGTCCTCGTCGCGTCGGCACCGACAATCACCCCGAATCACAGGAGGAAATCGCACAGCGCGTCAATCGCGAGATGAAGGGCTGTGCTGCTCTTCGTGCAGATTTCGAAAGAGTCAACAATGGGTCAGCTGCGTCCGCCGCCAAGCCCTAACCCCTCCGTCAAGGGGACGTCCCGCAAGCGGGCCGCCTCTTACGTCGAACGTTAGGTGCTATGAAGCGTTGCCCTCTTCTCTTCACTGCCTCGCTGCTAGGTATTGCCGCCTGCGCTACGACTCCCGACCCTGACTTAAAGCTCGACTGGCAAATTCGCTGGCCAAGTTCATTAACCTTGGCAAAACCTCTAAGCATTCACTTCGTGCGCGATAACACCGCTGTAGCGCAAACAATGAATCGAAACTGGGTTAAGTCTGAGGGTGCGTATAGTTTCTACGAGTGGAGCGACAGTCCAACTCCATCCGCTCGGCGGTTTCTAGTAGTCCAAATTTCCAGCGAAGACATCGCACGCGTCTTCCCTATCGAACCATCACTTAAAAACTCTTGCGCTCAATGGACCCAATGGCGTGAACCGACATACGTCCAAAACGATAGTGGTGATGCTCATTGGAAGCTGCTTGACGGTCACGCTGTTGTCACAACTTCGGACGCGCAGCCTCGTATCGAGGCGCGCTTCAGGGTTTCTTCGTGGGCAGGTCGGTGTTAGCGCAATGTCAAGAGAGCAGCACCTAACCCATCGTTCCAGCGGACGACCTACGGCCGCCGCTGAACTCAGACGTTAGGACTCGTGACGCTTATGGCAGACACAGAAGAAATCAACAGCATTGATCGAGCGATTGCAACCTGCGACAGCTACATTGAAGGACATCGTCGCTCTTCGAGCCGAATGCTCATGTTGCTAGTTCAGATCGGCTTGGCTGTCGTCATGGGTTTGGTCGGATTTGGGTACATGCTTTTCCGTCCATTCATTGGGCTTTCTGAGCAAACCGCCGTCTCTACTCTGTTTTCTAACTCAGTAATTTTTGCTTTGCTAGCCATCTTCGCCATTGTGTTTGGGGTGTTGATGGCTGTTTATCGGTTTCACCTCCATGAGATATCTAAAGCCGAGCATTACAAGATTGGTTTTATGCGGATTCGAATCGCCGCGAACAACACCTCGCCGGGATTCCTGTCTGAGGTAAGGCTCGCTCTCACTGATCAAGTATTTTCGTTCCAGCCATCATCATCTGGGCTCGTCAAAGGTAAGCATGTGGAAAGCCCTCTACCCGGCCATCCTACCTCTGATATTTCGGCTATGGTTCTGGACAAACTGCTCGACAAATTCGAACTTGTTGAAAAGAAGGTCGTAAAATGAGTCCTAACAATCCGGTCCGCTGACCTTTGTCGTTAGACGTACAGACGAACATCGCTAGGAAGGCAAGATGCCAGCAAGCAAAAGGACGCCGTCTGCTAAGAAGGTTGCTGCGAAGAAGAAGCCAGCGAAGTCGGTGGCAAGTGCCGCATCTGGCGCGAAGGCGCGCTTCCCGCGGCATCCCGTCGGGAAGGCGCTCCGAATTCCGCAGATGCTCTTTGACCAGAACGCAGGTAAAGCCTGCACTCGGCAAGAGGCAGCCAAGTTCTTTGGACTAAGCAGTCCTGTGGGTCCGTTCAGCGTCGAAATTGGCTCCGGCATGAAGTACGGTCTGCTCGAGCAACCCGCGCCGGGCCAAATTCAACCCACAGCGCTCGCTAAGCAGATCCTTCGCCCCCAGTCGCCGACCGACACGATTGATGGGTACCGCCAAGCGATTCTCAATGCGCCGGACCTCTCCGAGGTCTATCAACACTACAGAGGCGAAAACCTGCCGGATGATCAGTTTCTGCGGAACACAGTGGTTGAAACCTACAAAGTCCCGGCGGAGGCATTCTCGGAGTTCAAGCAAGTTCTCATTGACTCACTAGAGACGGCGGAACTCATATCGCGACACGGCGACAAGCTCCGCGTCACTGACGCAACCGGGCAAGAGCTGGGGGTGTCCGTGCAGTCGGAGCGCCTGAAGCGCCTTGAGAAGACCACAAACGTTGGCGCGCATGACATCTGCTTTGTGATGCAGCCTTTCGCTGCGCCGCTTGGTGACTACTACGAGAAGATCTACAAGCCGTCGATTGAGAAGGCCGGTCTTCGTGCGGTTCGAGCAGACGCGGAGATCTTTGCGACAGGAAAGATCATGGATCAGGTCTGGCAAGGCATCAACGCAGCCAAGGTGCTGGTAGCTGAACTGACATCAAGAAACCCCAATGTCTTTTACGAGCTAGGACTGGCGCACGCGCTGAAGAAACCAGTTGTCCTTGTCTCAGCGAAGGAAGAAGACGTACCGTTCGACTTGCAGCACATTCGAGTCATCTACTACGACGTGAGCGATCCTTTTTGGGGCGCCAAACTCATCGAGAAGGTCGCAGAGAACATTCTCTCCGCCATTCAGAATCCAGAAGAGGCTGTGTTTAAGGGTGGAGCCGTCTAATCCGTCGCTCAAGCGGACGTGCCTCCGGCACGCCGCTTACCTTCAACGAAAGCCCGCCGTCTAGCGGGCTTTGGTTTTGGAGCCGGCTCGACGCGCAACGGGTCGACAGACGCGGCAGCGCCTCGGTTGGGCGGCCGCCGGCCGTGCGGGCGGCGAGAATCGCAGCGCTTCGGCCGCCGGGTCATGACCGAGACCCGCCCGGCCTTACCGAAAGGCGCTCCCCATGCTCGAACACGTGCTCGACTTCTGGTTCACCGAGATCGAACCGGCGCAGTGGTGGAAGGTCGATCCGGCCTTCGATGCAGCGCTGCGCGAGCGCTTCAGCGAGTTGCATCGCGCGGCGCATCTCGGCGAGTTGTGGGGCTGGCGGCGTGAGCCGCGCGGGCGGCTGGCGGAGATCCTCGTGCTCGACCAGTTCTCGCGCAACATGCACCGTGGCACGGCCCGGGCCTTCGCGAGCGACGCGATGGCGCTGGCACTGGCGCAGGAGGCGGTGGCGGGCGGGCACGACGCCGCGCTCACGCCGCAGCAGCGCGTCTTTGTCTACCTGCCCTACATGCACAGCGAGTCGCGCGCGGTCCATGAGCAGGCCGAGCGCCTGTTTGCGGCGCTGGGGCTGGGGAACCATCTCGACTACGAGCTGCGTCACAAGGCCATCATCGACCGCTTCGGCCGCTACCCGCACCGCAATGAGGTGCTGGGGCGGACCTCGACGCCGGAAGAGCTCGAGTTCCTGACGCAGCCCGGTTCGAGCTTCTAGGCAGGGCGGGGGCGCGCCGGGCGGCGCGTGGCGTGGGCGACGGGGCCGGGGTATGCGGCGCGCAACCCCGTCCGGGCGGCTCGTGCGTATCAGTCGGCTCCACCACCGTTTGGAGCCCGCCATGGTCCTCTCACGTCGCCCCTTCCTGCTCCGTCTGGTCGCCACCGCCTTGCTGGCCGGCTGCGGCAGTCCGCCCGCGCAGGCCGCGAGCGGGCGCCTCGTCGATCTGCAGCTGGTCGATCGCAGCGGCGGCGAGGGCCTGTTGCCGCAGTACCGCCACCGCGGCCTGACCTATGTCGCCGGGCGGCCCGGCGGACGCTATGCGGTGCGGCTGAGCAACCGCAGCGGCGAGCGCGTGCTGGTGGTGCTGTCGGTCGATGGCATCAATGCCATCAGCGGCGAGACCGCCGGCACCGGCCAGACCGGCTATGTGCTCGGGCCCTGGCAGAGCGCCGACATCACCGGCTGGCGCAAGAGCGATGCCGAGGCCGCGGCCTTCTATTTCACCGCGCTGCCCGATGCCTACGCGGCGCGCACCGGGCGCCCGCAGAACGTCGGCGTGATCGGCGTGGCGGTGTTCCGCGAGCGCGTGCCCGCGCCGCGGCCCGAGCCCTTTGCGCCGGCCCCCGGGCCCTCGATGGGGCGCGACGATGCGGCGGCTCGGCAGGACGGGGTCGCCGAGCGCCGTGCCCCGGCTGCCGCGGCGGCGAACGGCCAGGCAGCAGAGTCCGCCGCGGCGCCGGCGCGTGGCGAGCGGCTGGGCACCGGCCACGGCGAGCGCGAGTACGCGCCGATCACGCACACCGCCTTCGAGCGCGCCAGCGCGCAGCCGGCCGAGGTGCTGCAGCTGCGCTACGACAGCGTCGCCAACCTCGTGGCCAGCGGCGTGATCGCGCCGCGGCGCCTGCCACCGCAGCCCTTCCCGGGCTATGTGCCGGACCCGCGCTCCTGAGGCGTCGCGCGGCGGCGGGGCGGGCCACAGTTCTTTACCGTCGCCCCATGCGGGCTTCACGGCCGCGGCCGACGATGACAGCGTCCCTCCAAGGGCTTGTGCATCGAAAGGAGCTCGCATGAAAGTCTCTTCTCTCCTCACCGGCCAGGGCTGGCGCGCCGTCGTGCTCGGCAGCGTGCTGGCCGTCGGCAGTGCGATCGCGCTGACGGGCTGGGCGGCGGCGCCGCACGGCGGCCCGGGCGGCCATGGCGGCGCGATGGCGATGGAGTCGCCGCGCCACCTGGGGCGCATGGTCGAGCGCCTGCTCGACGGGGCCCAGGCCAGCGACGCGCAGCGCGCCCAGGTGCGCCAGATCGTCGACGCCGCTGCAACCGATCTGAAAGGCCAGCGCGAGGCCCGCCGGGCGCTGCGCGACGAGCAGCTGCGGCTGTTTGGCCAGCCGACGGTCGACGCCGCCGCGGTGGAGCAGCTGCGCCGCAAGCAGCTGGCCCAGCACGACCAGGCCAGCCAGCGCCTCACGCAGGCGATGCTCGAGATCAGCCGCGTGCTGACGCCCGAGCAGCGCGCCCGGCTCGCCGAGCGCATGAAGGCGCGCGCCGAGATGAGGCAGCGCCACCACGAGGAGCGCCGCGCCCTCGAGCCGCAGCGCTGAGCGCCGCGGGCGCGGCGCCTCCTGGCCTATGCTGCGCACCGCACCCTTGCCGCCGCGGCCCGCTCCGGGTCGCGGCGGCGCTCCCGCTGGAGACGCCATGACGGCCCGCCTGCTGCTGATCGACGACGACGACCGCCTCACCGACATGGTGGGCGACTACCTGCGCCAGGCCGGCCACGAGGTCGAGGTGGCGCCGACGCTGGCCGCCGGCCGCGAGCGGCTCGCGCACGAGCTCTACGACGCGCTGGTGCTCGACCTGATGCTGCCCGACGGTGACGGGCTGGACCTGTGCCGCGAGCTGCGCGCCTCGCCGCGCCACCGCGTGCTGCCGCTGCTGATGCTCACCGCGCGCGGCGAGCCGCTGGACCGCATCGTCGGCCTCGAGCTCGGCGCCGACGACTACCTGCCCAAGCCCTTCGAGCCGCGCGAGCTGCTCGCGCGCGTGCGCGCCGTGCTGCGCCGCCGTGGCGATGTCGGCAGCGCCAGTGTCTCGCGCTCCACGCCGGTGCTGCGCTTTGGTTCGCTCGAGATCGACCGCGATGCGCGCACCGTGCAAGTGGCCGGGCACCTGTGTGAGCTCACCTCTTACCAGTTTGACCTGCTGGTGGCCATGGCCGAGCGCGCGGGGCGCGTGCTCACGCGCGACCAGATCATGGAAGCCGTGCGCGGACGTGAGCTGGAGGCGTTTGACCGCTCCATCGATGTGCACATTGGCCGCATCCGCATGGCCATCGAGGCCGACAGCAAAGACCCCAAGCGCATCCTCACCGTGCGCGGTGTGGGCTACGTGTTCGCCAAACAGCAAGAATGAGTTCCCTGTTTGGCTCCCGTCTGTATGTGCGCATCTGGCTTGCCGTGGTGGCTGCCGTCACGGTGCTCACGCTCGTGGTGGGCTGGTTGTGGCAGCAGGCGCTGGACGAAGACCGCGCTGAGCGGGAAGCCCGCGTCACCCGCACGATCATCGTGCGCGACGGCACGCGGGAAATCATTGGTCAGGCGCCAGCCCGCGCGGT
>CAYOXW010000051.1:3778-16043 GCA_964408005.1 uncultured Methylibium sp. | reverse complement strand
CGGCTGCGGGTCGGGGACCGGGTGTGGGTGGAGGCGGTGCGGCCGATGTGAGGTGGCGGGTGGGTAGCCGAGCGCGAGGCTTTGCTGGGTGGCGTGCCGTCGGGTTGAGGACGGTTCGGCAGCGGCGCATCCAGCGCCCTTCGGGACCGATGGCGCCCTGTCCTCCTAGGGAGGAGCCCAATCGTTCGTCGAAGCGTCTGAGGTTGCGAGAGAACACCTAGTGGTCTTCTGCTAATCGAAGATCCAGCTTTTCTTGGAGCTCCTTGGGCTCCGAGATCGCCGCCGCCTCGACAGACTCCCTGAGGAACTGACGGACAAGCGTCACAGCTCCCTTATTGAAATGCCGATGAACTGTCAGAACCGTGTAGCAGGGGCGGTCGGTTTCGCCTGACTCGGTTTCGCGCGGCTTAACTTCGATGTCGCATACGAGGGTCGTGCCAGTTTGAAACTTAACTTTTCGGGTGGCTACCCTTGTCAAAAACGACTGGTCTTGAATCTCGAAGCTGATGACCTTCTTGTCGAGAATGCCGCGCCACTTGTAGGTCCCGCGTCCTAGGACCGGCGAGACGATCTCCAGCGGAGTCATAAGTAGTGTGGTTGGAGCGATCTCGTCGAGCGTGACGACGTAGCCAGCAAAGTGCTGGCGCGCGACGACGATCTCCTCGGCAACTGTCGGGTGGTGAGACTGCGCGAAGCCGACCTGTGTGACCTTGTCGTATTCCAGCAACTGCTCGTAGAAGCGCGAGCGGTGGCGCACGATTTTGCGTTGGCAGATCAGGGCGGGAATTACATCTTCCGGTTGCGGTGTCGGCTCAAGGGGCAAGGGCTTGCTGGCGTTGGTTTCCGGCATCGTCGGGGCGGTCGGCGATGCCTCTTGTTCTAGCTTCTTCAGCTCGATTCGTGCCCTCTTCAGGTTCAATTCGTTCTGCTCGATCTGCTGCTCGGCTAGTCGCTTGTCGCGGTCAAGCTCAAACGTGTTCCGATCGATCTGCTGTTGCTGAAGTGGACGCTTGTAGGAATACCAGTCAACAGCTGTATAGATTCCAGCCGCTGTGCCGCCGATGAGGCTGAGGGCTGCCGCATGCGAGCCGACCAGCTTCAGCAGGACCTTGAGGCCGCCTTCACCGTAGGCCTGTACCTCGACCTCAAACGGGACCTCAAGTTGTCGACCAATTTCCTTGAGCAAGGCCAGGAACTCGCCCTCGCACCGGTGAAGTACGAACGCGTCGAGCTCGTGAACGCCTGGTGGTAGGTGGAAGTGAACCAGCAGCTCGCTCTCGGCTTTGCCTTTGACACTTGATCGGTTGCCTTCAGACATATTTGCTCTCCCTTACCGATAGCTTATTAGAGGATGGGCCGCGCGACAGCGAGCCGTGAGTGCCGTAACGCTTGACGAAACCGCTAGGGCCCGACGCGGTAAGCACCTCAATGACGGGCGACGTGACGGCCGCTATGCCGGCGATGACGGCGATCTCCACAAGAACAAGGGGTGTTCGCTAGAACTTCTTGCGACGGAGTTTCCTGCTGTGCAGGCTTATAGCCAGCGCCTGAAGCTTGTTGGCGGCACTGAGCGTTACTAGCGGCCTCACCATGTTGCCGTCGTAATCGTTATCGATCCGCCCTGGGGCTTCCAACGAGCGTCTGCGAGTGGTTCCGACCAACAGCTTTGGTGTGACGAGAACAGGGCCGCGGGTGTCGATGCAGGGTTGCGAGCAGGCGATCACCTCAGGCAACAGGGGCTACTCGTACGCTCTTTCGAGGCTGCCCAGGGGCTGAGTGATTGGCGATGGACGCGTGGTGGCGGCCCGGTTCAGCGCATCGCCGCAACCATCAGCCCGCCGCCGGCAGCGACAGCCGCGCCCGCAGCCCCCCAGCCTCGGCCCCGTCCAGCGTGAGATCGCCGCCGTAGATGCGCGCCAGGTCCACCACGATGGCCAGGCCGAGCCCGCTGCCGGCGCGGGTTTCGTCCAGCCGGACGCCGCGCTGCAGCACCGCGTCGCGCTGCTCGGGGGCGATGCCGGGGCCGTCGTCGTCCACGGTGATCCGCAGCCACGGCCCCTCGCGCGCGGCCTGCACGGTGACGGCGGCGCGCGCGCTGCGGCAGGCGTTGTCGAGCAGGTTGCCCAGCATCTCCTGCAGGTCCTGCGCCTCTCCGGCAAACGCGAGCTCGGGTGGCACGCCCTCGGCGCCCAGGTCCAGGTGCCGCTCGGCATGCAGCCGGTCCATGGTCCGCAGCAGGCTGTCCAGCACGGGGGCCAGCGGCGTGCGCTGTCCCGGTACATGCTGCGTGGCCGCCGCGCGGGCGCGCGCCAGGTGCCAGTGCATGTGCTGCTCCGCCACCTGGACCTGCTCGCCCACCAGCGCCGCAAACTCGGAGGGCCCCGCCTGGCGGGCCGCCTGGCCGAGGATGGCCAGCGGCGTTTTCAGCGCGTGCGCCAGGTTGCCGGCCTGGGCGCGGGCGCGCGCCACGACCTCCGCGTTCCGGTCGAGCACGCCGTTGAACTCGTCGATGAGCGGTTGCACCTCGACCGGGAAGCGGCCTTGCAGGCGCTGAGCCCGGCCGTCCCGCACGCCTTGCAGCGCCCGCTGCATGGTCTGGAGCGGCGCCAGGCCCACCGCCACCTGGGCCAGCGCCGCCAGCACCAGCAGCGCCCCGAGGCCGAGCAGCGAGGCCGCCAGCACGCCGGTGAAGTGCTCGATGGCCCGCGCGGCGTCCCGCATGTCGCCCGCGACGCTCAGCCGCCAGCGGGCGCCGGTGGGCTCGGCCGCCTGCAGCGAGCGCTCCACCACGCGCAGCCGCTCGCCCTGCGGGCCGGTGATGTCATGCCGGTGCAGCGCGCCGTCGGCCGGGGCATCGCCGGGCAGGCGCAGCTCGGCATCCCACAGCGAGCGCGAGCGCAGCACGTCGCGGCGCGGGCCCGGCTCGCCGGCGAGCCGCTCGACCTGCCAGTACAGGCCGGAGTAGGGCTGCTCCCAGCGCGGGTCGCTCATGCCGCGCGGGCCGATGAGGGGCTGGCCCTGGGCATCGAACTCGAGGCGCGCCGTCAGCTGGTCGAGCTGCTGCGACAGGGTGATGTCGAACTGCTGGAGCACATGGTCGCGGAACAGCCCCGTGAGCCACCAATGCGCCCCGGCCAGCGCCAGCGCGAGCGTCGCCAGCGTGGCGCCCAGCAGGCGCAGGCGCAGCGAGCCGGCTGGCGTCCTCACGGCGGCGCCAGGCGGTAGCCCTGGCCGCGCACGGTCTCGATCAGCCCCGGCGGCAGCTTCTTGCGCAGCCGTCCGACGAACACCTCGATCGTGTTGGAGTCGCGATCGAAGTCCTGGGCGTAGATGTGTTCGATCAGCTCCGTGCGCGAGACCACGGCGCCGGGCCGGTGCATCAGGTAGTCGAGCACCTTGAACTCGTGGCTGGTGAGGGCCAGGGCCTGGCCGCCCAGCGTGACGCGGCCCCCGCGCGTGTCCAGCGCCAGCTCGCCGCAGCGCAGCACCGGCGAGGCCTGACCGGCCGCGCGGCGGATCAGGCCGCGCAAGCGGGCGAGCAACTCCTCCATGTGGAAGGGCTTGGTCAGGTAGTCGTCGGCCCCGGCGTCGATGCCGGCCACCTTCTCGCTCCAGTTGTCGCGCGCGGTCAGGATCAGCACCGGCATGGCCCGGCCCGCGTCGCGCCAGCGCCGGAGCACGCTCAGCCCGTCGAGCAGCGGCAGGCCCAGGTCGAGGACGACGGCGTCGTAGCTGCCGGTGTCGCCCTGGAAGTGCGCGTCGCGGCCGTTGTCGGCGGCATCCACCGCGTAGCCGGCCTCTTCGAGGCCCGCCCGCAGCTGGGCGCGCAAGGTTGGGTCGTCCTCGACGAGCAGCAGTCTCACGGCGTCCAGCGTATCAGGGGTGGGCGTCGCACTAGCGCGCCCGCTCCTGGCGCCGCAGCACCGCGGCGGTCGCGGCGTCGAGCTCGAGCTTGACGAGCCGCCCGCCCGGCTGCAGCAGCTTGATCTCGTAGATCCAGCGGCCGTCGTCCTGCTCGAGCTCCACCTCCAGCACCTGGCCCGGGTGCTCGCGCTCCAGCCGCTCCAGCACGGTCTTCAGCGGCAGCACCTGGCCGGCCTGCACCGCGGCGCGGGCCCGGTCCTGGTCGCTGTCGGCCTGCGCCGGCGGGCTGGCCAGCGCCAGCGCCAGCACGGCGGCGAGCCAGGACAGCAGCGGGGTGCGGGAGGTGTTCACGAGCCGATTCTCCCGGGCCGGAGCTGAACCCCCGATGAACGCGCGCTTCAGGCGACGTTCAAGCACCGCTTCACACACTGCGAGCCATCCCCTGCCCTGGAGCCTCGCCGTGAAGCACCGTTCATTCACCCCAGCCCTCGTGCTGGCCGCCGTGGCCGCGAGCCTGGGCGCGCCGGCGCACGCCGCGGACACCTCGATCGCCCAGCAACTGGCGCACTGGAGCGCGCAGGCCGGCCGGCCGGGCGACGCCGGTCGCGGCCAGGGCTTCTTCAACGCCAAGCAGGGCGGCGAATGGTCCTGCGCCTCCTGCCACGGCCTGCCGCCCACCGGCCCGGGCAAGCACGCCAACACCGGCAAGGCCATCGACCCGCTGGCGCCGGCCTTCAACCCGAAGGCCTTCACCGACGCGGCCCGGGTGGAGAAGTGGTTCCGCCGCAACTGCAAGGACGTGCTGGCGCGCGAATGCAGCGCGTCGGAGAAGGCCGATGTGCTGGCCTACCTCAACGGCCTGAAGTAGGCCTCTCGATCTGGAGCCCCCCGCGATGAATGCCTTGCTGTCCCGCACGCTGCTGGCCGCCGGCCTCGGCCTCGTCACCATCGCCCCGTCCTTCGCGGACGGCGGCCGCGCGATGCCGCGCACCGTGCCCCCCGCCTACACGCAGGAATGCGGGGCCTGCCATGTCGCCTACCCGCCCGGCCTGCTGCCGGCGCGCTCCTGGCAGCGCGTGATGGGCGGGCTGGACCGTCACTACGGCAGCGACGCGTCGCTGGACCCCGCCACGGCGCAGCAGCTCAGCGCCTGGCTGCAGGCCCATGCCGGGACCGGCCAGCGCGTGGCCGAGGCGCCGCCGCAGGACCGCATCACGCGCTCGGCCTGGTTCGAGCGCAAGCACCGCCAGGTCGAGCCGGCGGTCTGGCAGCTGCCGAGCGTGAAGAGCGCCGCCAACTGCGCCGCCTGTCACGCCGGCGCCGAGGCGGGGCGTTTCGACGACGACGAGCTGCGCATGCCCGCCGGGCTGACGCCGCGTCAGCGCGGGGCCTGGTTCGATTGAGTCACGGAGGAAAGCATGATGTCCGCCTCCCCTTCGGCCACCACCACCGCCACCGTCGGGGCCGACGCCCCGGCGCCCACCCGGCGGGTGGTCGACGCGCCGACGCGCATGTTCCATTGGCTGTTTGCGGCGACGTTCCTGGGCGCCTACCTGACGGCCGAGAGCGAGCACTGGCGCTTGCTGCACGTGAGCCTGGGTTACGCCTTCGCCGGCCTGCTGGGCTTTCGGGTCCTGTACGGCCTGTTCGGGCCGCCCCAGGTCGGGCTCGGCCTGCTCTGGCGCCGCGTGGCCGGCGCGCCGGCGTGGCTGCGCTCCCTGCGGGCCACGCGCTCGCTCGCCGCGGTGAACTGGCGGCAAGGCCAGAACCTGGCCATGGCGCTGGCCGTCGTGGCGATGCTGGCGCTGGTGCTGCCGCTCGTCCTCAGCGGCTATGGCAGCTACAACGAATGGGGCGACGCGCTGGAGGAGGCGCACGAGTTCTTCGGCAACGCCTTCCTCGCCGTGGTGCTGGCGCACCTGGGGCTGATCGCCGGGATGAGCGTGCTGCGGCGCCAGAACCTGGCCCTGCCGATGCTCACCGGACGGGTGCGCGGCGCCGGCCCGAGCCTGGTGCGGCACAACCGCGCCTGGCTCGCGGGCCTGCTGCTGCTGGCCGTGGTCGGCTTCGGCGCCTGGCAGTGGCACGACTCGCCGCGCGGCTTGCTCCCGGTGCGGGACGGCGGCAGTGCGGTGGACGCCCCGGGCGGCGGCCCGGCGGGTCGCACGCAGCACGAGGCCGACGACGATTGAGGGCGCCGCGCCGCGAACGGCCCGGCGCCATGCCGAGGGGAGCCGGGGCCGCCCTCAGCCGGGGGCCGGCGGCTCGATCCGCGCGAAGCGCGGCAGGCGCCGGCCACCGACCTCGACGGTCTCGATGAACATCGCGTGCGGTCGCACCCACAGCGCCGCAGGGTCGCGGAGCGGCCGGTAGAGGACCAGCGGCTCCAGCGTCTCGCTGTGGCGCACGACGCCGAGGACCTCGTACTCGTCGCCCTTGTGGTGGCGGTAGCGGCCCGGCGGGAGCGCCGGGAGGGGGGCCAGCTCGTTCATCGGCACCATCGTCGCGGCCGGTCGCCGCGTCAGAGAAAGCGCTCGAGCAGCCGGCGCGAGTGGCGGTCGAGCGCGAAGCGGTCGCGCACGCGGAAGGCCAGGCCGTCGCGGCCGGTGATCAGCAGCGCGCCGTCGGCCAGGCGGCGGATGTCCTCCTCGCCCTTGAGCACCAGCCGGGTCGGGCCACGGTCGGTGTCGAGCTCCCAGGTGCTCGGCGTCGAGTAGGTCGAGACGCTGCGGATGCACTCGATCACCGGCGCGAACTCGCGCTGCGCGAGCTCCTCCTGCAGCAGCGCGTGCGCCGCCGGCGCCAGCGCCGCGGGGTGCTCGAGCCAAGCGAGCTCGCGGCCGTCGGGGCCGAGCAGCGACAGCCCGGCCTCGGGCGCCGACAGCGGGAAGGCGCGCACCGGCGCCACGCCGACATGGCGCGTGCCGTCGGCCGCGACCAGCACGAGCCGGCCGTGGGCGTCGCGTTCGAGCGCGAACTCGGGGCCGCTCATGCCGTGCCGCTGCCTTGCGGGGCGTGGGCCACCGCGTGCGCGACGGCCTCGGTCGCCAGCCGGCTGCGCGCCAGCTCGTCGCGCACCGCGTCCTCGTCGGCGTCGGCGTCGATGCGCCGCGCCTGCGCGTCGTAGAGGCGGAAGTAGGCGCCGCGCCGCTCCATCAGCTCGTCGTGCGGGCCGACCTCGACGACGCGGCCGCGCTCCATCACCACCAGCCGGTCGGCGCGCCGCAGCGTCGAGAGGCGGTGCGCGATCGCGATCGTCGTGCGGCCCTGCACCAGGTTGTCGAGCGCCTTCTGGATCTCCTGCTCGGTCTCGGTGTCGACGCTGGAGGTGGCCTCGTCGAGGATCAGGATGCGCGGGTCGATCAGCAGCGCGCGCGCGATGCTGATGCGCTGGCGCTCGCCGCCCGACAGGCCCTGGCCGCGCTCGCCGACCAGCGAGTCGTAGCCCTGCGGCAGGCGCAGGATGAACTCGTGCGCGTGCGCGGCGCGCGCGGCGGCGACGATCTCCTCGCGGCTCGCGTCGGGCCGGCCGTAGGCGATGTTCTCGGCGATGGTGCCGAAGAACAGGAAGGGCTCCTGCAGCACCAGGCCGATGTGGCGGCGGTAGTCGGCGACGCGGTAGCGCCGCAGGTCCTGGCCGTCGACCAGGATGGCGCCGTCGCTGACGTCGTAGAAGCGGCAGATCAGGTTGACCAGCGTGCTCTTGCCCGAGCCGCTGTGGCCGACCAGGCCGATCATCTCGCCGGGGCGGATCGCGAGGTCCAGGCCGCGGATCACGCTGCGCGCGCCGTAGCGAAAGCCCACGCCGCGCAGTTCGATCGCGCCCTGCACGCGCGCCAGCGCCAGCGGCTCGGTCGGCTCCGGCACGTTGGAGACGTGGTCGAGGATGTCGAAGATGCGCTTGGCGCCGGCGGCGGCCTTCTGCGTGACGCTGACGATGCGGCTCATCGAGTCCAGCCGCGTGTAGAAGCGCCCGATGTAGGCGATGAAGGCGGTCAGCACGCCGACGGTGATCTCGTTCTTGCTGACCAGCCAGATGCCGAAGGCCCAGACCACCAGCAGGCCGATGTCGGTCAAGAGCGAGACGGTCGGCGAGAACAGGCTCCAGGTCTTGTTGAGCCGGTCGTTGACCGCCAGGTTCTGGCGGTTGGCCTCGCGGAAGCGCTCGGCCTCGCGCTTCTCCTGCGCGAAGGCCTTGACGACGCGGATGCCGGGGATGGTGTCGGCCAGCACGCTGGTCACGTCGCTCCAGACGCGGTCGATCTTCTCGAAGCCGGTGCGCAGCCGGTCGCGCACGACGTGGATCATCCAGGCGATGAAGGGCAAGGGCAGCAGCGTCACCAGCGCCAGCGCCGGGTTGATCGAGAACAGCACGATCGCGGTCATCGCGATCATCAGCATGTCGGTCGCGAAGTCCAGCGCGTGCAGCGACAGGAAGACCGAGATGCGGTCGGTCTCGCTGCCGATGCGCGCCATCAGGTCGCCGGTGCGCTTGCCGCCGAAGTAGTCGAGGCTGAGCTGCAGCAGGTGCTCGAAGGAGGCGGTGCGCAGGTCGGCGGCGATGCGCTCCGAGACCAGCGCCAGCAGCCAGGTGCGCCACCAGCCCAGGCCCCAGGCCAGCAGCGCCGCGCCGAGCAGGCCGCCGAGCAGGCCCAGCACATAGTTGGGGTCGATGCGCTGGCCGTTCTGGAACGGGATCAGCACCTCGTCCATCAGCGGGATCGTCAGGTAGGGCGGCACCAGCGCCGCGGCGGTGGCCGCCAGCGTCAGCACGAAGCCGAGCAGCAGCTCGCGCTGGTAGGGCCTGGCAAAGCGGCCCAGGCGCAGCAGCACCCAGGTCGAGGGCGGGCTGTCGGGCTCGGCGGCGAAGTCGGCCTCGGGCTCGTCCTCCTCGGGCGCGAGGCCGGTCGCGCGCTCGCGCTGGCGGCGCTCGAAGGCGGCAAGCAGGCGCAGCGCCTGCGCGTCGGCCGCCAGGGTGTAGCGCCAGCGCGCCAGGCGGCGCTCGCCGTCGTGCAGCTCCAGGCTGCCGACGCCGCCGTGGTCGCCGTGGCGCAGGCTCAGCCCCTCGCTCAGCGGCCATTCCTGACAGTCGCTGTCAGCTTCGAGCGCGATCAGGCGCCTTTCGGTCAGGACAATCGAGCCCGCGGCGAAGCGCAATGCCGCGTCGAGGTCAACGCCAAGGGTCGCGAGCACGTTCTCGCCAGCGTCCAGGCGGCGACGCAGGAGCTCCGGCAGCGGGTCGGGGCGGGCGTCGGCGGGGGCTTGCATGGCGGGCGGCGGTCGCGGATTCTCGCGCAAGCCGGGCCGACAGCGAGACCTCGGCATCCAATCCTCGCCGCGGCATGCACGACGCGCGACACTCGCCCCACCGATGAGCCCGAAGAACGACATCGCGCTGCTGCGCATCACCTACCTGCGCGGCCCCAACGTCTGGACCTACCGTCCGGTGCTGGAGACCTGGCTGGACCTCGGCGAACTCGAGGACTATCCGTCCAACCTGCTGCCCGGCTTCACCGCGCGGCTGTGCGCCGGGCTGCCGGCGCTCGAGGAGCACCATTGCGGTGTCGGCGAACGCGGCGGCTTCCTGCAGCGCCTGCAGGAGGGCACCTGGATGGGCCATGTGCTCGAGCACGTGGTGATCGAGCTGCTCAACCTCGCCGGCATGCCCACCGGCTTCGGCCAGACCCGCAGCACCTCGCGGCGCGGCGTCTACCGCATGGTGTTCCGCGCCCGCGACGAGCAGGTCGCGCGCACCGCGCTGGCCGAGGGCCACCGCCTGCTGATGGCGGCGATCAACGACCTGCCCTTCGACGTGGCGGCCGCGGTGGCGGCGGTGCGCGAGAAGCTCGACGACAGCTGGCTGGGCCCGAGCACCGCGGCGATCGTCGCGGCCGCGACCGACCGCCGCATCCCGCATTTGCGCCTCAACGAGGGCAACCTGGTCCAGCTCGGCCATGGCGCGCGCCAGCGCCGCATCTGGACCGCCGAGACCGACCGCACCAGCGCGATCGCCGAGGGCATCGCGCGCGACAAGGACCTGACCAAGCGGCTGCTGAAGTCGGTCGGCGTGCCGGTGCCCGAGGGCCAGGTGGTCGCCAGCGCCGCCGAGGCCTGGGAGGCCGCGCAGGACATCGGCGTGCCGGTGGTCGTCAAGCCGACCGACGGCAACCACGGCCGCGGCGTGACGCTGGACCTGTCGACCCAGGCGGAGGTCGAGGCGGCCTGGGCGGTGGCCGAGCGGCACGGCAGCGAGGTCATCGTCGAGCGCTACGTGCGCGGCGACGAGCACCGCCTGCTGGTCGTCGGCGGCCAGGTGGTCGCCGCGGCGCGCGGCGAGACCGCCTGGGTCATCGGCGATGGGCGCTCGAGCGTGGCCGAGCTGATCGACGCGCAGATCAACAGCGATCCGCGCCGCGGCGAGACCGAGGACCACCCACTGAACCGCCTCGACCTGAGCGAGGACGAGGTCATCGCGCTGGACCTGCAGCGCCAGGGCCTGAACGCGCTCAGCGTGCCCGAGGCCGGCCGGCGGGTGCTGATCCAGCGCAATGGCAATGTCGCGATCGACTGCAGCGACGCGGTCCACCCCGAGGTCGCGCACATCTGCTCGCTGGCCGCGCGCACCGTCGGGCTGGACATCGCCGGCATCGACCTGGTCGCCGAGGACATCGGCCGTCCGCTCGAGGCCCAGGGCGGCGCGGTCGTCGAGGTCAACGCCGGCCCGGGCCTGCTGATGCACCTGAAGCCGGCGGTCGGCAACGCGCGGCCGGTCGGCCGCGCGATCGTCGACCACCTGTTCCCGCTGCCGCTCGCCGACGGCGGCGACGAGGGCAACGGCGTGGCGGCCGGCCGCATCCCGATCGTCGGCGTCAGCGGCACGCGCGGCGCCACGCTGACCGCGCGGCTCGCGGCCTGGCTGCTGCGGCTGAGCGGGCGCCACGTCGGGCTGGCCTGCCGTGCGGGCCTGTGGCTCGAGCGCCGCCGCGTCGAGCGCGGCGACGCCAGCGGCTGGGACGCCGGGCGGCGCCTGCTGATCAACCGCGCGGTCGAGCTCGCGGTGTTCGAGCACACGCCGGCGAGCCTGCTCGGCGAGGGCCTGGTCTACGACCGCTGCACGATCGGCGTCGTCACCGACCTCGACGGCGCCGAGGCGCTGGCGGCGCACGACATCCGCGACTCCGATCAGCTCCTGAAGGTGCTGCGCACCCAGGTCGACGTGGTGCTCGACGAGGGCTGCGCGGTGCTGCATGCGGCCGACGCGCGCATCGCCGGGCTGGCCGAGCTGTGCGACGGCGAGGTGCTGCTGTACGCACGCGATGGCACGCTCGCGGCGATCGAGGCACAGCGCGCGCAGGGCCGGCGCGCCGTGTTCGCGCGCGGCGATGCGCTGGTGCTCGCGCGCGGCGGCGAGGAGACGCCGCTCGACGGGCTGGCGCGCCACGTGGCACGCTGCGGCGCCGAGGACTGCGAGCCGCTGCTGGCGGCGGTCGCGGTCGCGTGGGTGATGGACATGTCGCCGGACCTCATCGCCGCCGGCCTCGAGACCTTCGAACCCGAACCCGAGCCCGTGCGCGAACGCTGAGCGACGCGCCGAAGGACGAACACGATGCAAGTGATCCGCCTGCGCGCCCTGCGCGGACCGAACCTGTGGAGCCGCCACACCGCGATCGAGGCGCTGCTGCGCTGCGAGCCCACCGAGCGCGACCTCGCCCAGCAGCCCGGCTACGAGGCGCGCGTGCGCGCGCTGTTCCCGGCGATCGGCGAGCACTGGCACGGCAGCACCGACCGCACGCTGGCGCTGGCCGACGTGCTGCAGCACGCGGCGCTGGCGCTGCAGGCCGCGGCCGGCTGCCGCGTGACCTTCAGCCGCACCGCGGCCACCGTCGAGGCCGGCACCTACCAGGTGGTGGTCCAGTACACCGAGGAGGCGGTCGGGCGGCTCGCCTTCGAGCTCGCGCAGGCGCTGCTCGAGGCGGCGCGCGAGCCGGGCGGCGCCTTCGACGTCGCCGACGCGGTCGCGCGGCTGCGCGCGCTCGACGAGGACGTGCGCCTGGGCCCGAGCACCGGCTCGATCGTCGACGCCGCGGTCGCGCGCGGCATCCCCTACCGGCGCCTGACCGAGGGCAGCCTGGTGCAGTTCGGCTGGGGCGTGAAGCAGCGCCGCATCTGGGCCGCCGAGGTCGACGCGACCAGCGCGGTCAGCGAGGCGATCGCGCAGGACAAGGACCTGTCCAAGGTGCTGCTGCAGGCCGCCGGCGTGCCGGTGCCGATCGGGCGGCCGGTGGCGAGCGCCGAGGAGGCCTGGGCGGTGGCCGAGGCCATCGGCCTGCCGGTGGTCATCAAGCCCCAGGACGGCAACCAGGGCAAGGGCGTGACGGTCAACATCGTCACGCGCGAGCAC
>CAYOXW010000051.1:0-3768 GCA_964408005.1 uncultured Methylibium sp. | reverse complement strand
ACCTCGAGATGGCCTACCGCGCGGCCGAGGAGATCGGCGCGCCGATGGTCGAGAAGTTCCTGCCCGGCCCCGACTTCCGGCTGCTGGTGGTCGGCGACCGGCTCGTCGCCGCGGCGCGGCGCGACCCGCCGCAGGTGATCGGCGACGGCGAGCACACGGTCAAGGAACTCGTCGACCTCGTCAACGCCGATCCGCGCCGCGGCGACGGCCATGCGACCGCGCTGACGAAGATCCGCTTCGACGAGATCGCCGTCGCGCGGCTCGCGATCCAGGGCCTGGCGCCCGAGTCGGTGCCCGAGAAGGGGCAGCGTGTCGTGCTGCGCAACAACGCCAACCTCTCGACCGGCGGCACCGCGACCGACGTCACCGACGAGGTGCATGCCGAGGTGGCGGCGCGCGCCGTCGCGGCGGCGCGCATGGTCGGGCTGCACGTCTGCGGCGTCGACGTGGTGTGCGAGAGCGTCGGCCGCCCGCTCGAGAAGCAAAGCGGCGGCGTCGTCGAGGTCAATGCCGCGCCGGGCCTGCGCATGCACCTGACGCCCTCCTACGGCAAGGGCCGCAACGTCGGCGAGGCGATCGTCGCCGATCTCTATCCCTCGGGCGACGACGGCCGCATCCCGGTCGTCGCGGTGACCGGCACCAACGGCAAGACCACGGTGACGCGGCTGATCGCCCACCTGCTGGGCGCGACCGGCCTGACGGTCGGCATGACCAACACCGACGGCGTCTACGTCGACGGCCGCACGCTCGACCGCGGCGACTGCTCGGGCCCGAAGAGCGCGCGCAGCGTGCTGATGCACCCGGACGTCGAGGCCGCGGTGTTCGAGACCGCGCGCGGCGGCCTGCTGCGCGAGGGCCTGGCCTTCGACCGCTGCCAGGTCGCGGTGGTCACCAACGTCGGCGTCGGCGACCACCTCGGGCTGAACTACATCACCACCGTCGAGGACGTCGCGGTGCTCAAGCGCGTGATCGTCCACAACGTCGCGCCCGAGGGCTGGGCGGTGCTGAACGCGGCCGATGCGCTGGTCGCCGAGATGGCCGGCGTGTGCCCCGGCCGGGTGATCTTCTTCGCCGCCGACCGCCACCATCCGGTGATGCGCACGCACCGTGCCCAGGGCGGTCGCAAGGTCTATGTCGAGGCCAACGGCGAGGGCGGCACGGCGATCATCGCCGCCGAGGGCGCCTGGCGCGAGCGCGTGCCGCTGGCCGACGTGCCGCTGACGCGCGGCGGGCGCATCGGCTTCCAGGTCGAGAACGTCATGGCCGCGGTCGCCGCGGCTTGGGCGGTCGGGCTGCCCTGGGACGCGATCCGCAGCGGCCTGGCGAGCTTCGTCGCCGATGCCGACAACGCGCCCGGGCGCTTCAACCTGATGGACTACCGCGGCGCGACCGTGATCGCCGACTACGGCCACAACCCGGACGCGATGCGCGCGCTGGTGCAGGCGGTCGAGGCGCTGCCGGCGAAGCGCCGCTCGGTCGTGATCAGCGGCGCGGGCGACCGCCGCGACGAGGACCTGCGCGCGCAGACCGAGATCCTCGGCGCGGCCTTCGACGACGTGATCCTCTACCAGGACGCCGCGCAGCGCGGCCGTGCCGACGGCGAGGTCATCGCGCTGCTGCGCGAGGGCCTGCGCGACGCCAGCCGCACGGCGCGCGTCGACGAGGTCCGCGGCGAATTCGTCGCGATCGACACCGCGCTCGAGCGCCTCGCGCCGGGCGATCTGTGCCTGATCCTGATCGACCAGGTCGACGAGGCGCTGGCGCATCTGCAACAGCGCTGCGCCGCCGGCTGAGTAGCATCGGCGTCGTCCACCCCAAGACGGAGGCGCCGATGGTCCCCTGGTTCTGGTTCTGGGCCCCGCAGATCCACTGGCCCTTCAGCGGCGCGGTCACGCAGGACATCGCCCCCGAGACCTTCTTCGGCGCGATCCCGCGCCGCGCCGGCGACGGCCAGGTCGAGCGCCGCGCCTTCGAGCTCGCCTCCTACGGCCGCCAGCTCGGCTGGCTGACGGAGGCGCTGCTGGCCCAGGCCGGCCGCGGCGGTCTCGCGCCGGCCGACGGCGAGGCCGCGCTGGACAAGCTGGCGGCGCTGCGCACGCGCATCGAGGCGATCAAGGCCGAGCGCCACGCCGAGCTCGAGGCCGACGCCGAGGCGGCACTGCAGCGCCTGGCCGACGCCGACCCCGGCGCGCTGCAGCGCCTGTTGCGGCGGCGGCTGCCGGCATGAAGCGGCGCGCGGCGCTGGCGCTGCTCGCGGCCCTGGCCGCCCCGGTGGGCGCGGCCGAGCCGCTGCCGCTGCGCAACCTGCTGATCGAGCTGCGCCAGGGCGAGGCGGCCGTGCTCGAGAGCGGCCGCGCCGAGGGCGGCGTCGGCGTGGTCGCGCGCGACGGCAGCGTCACGGCGCGTGCCGGCGTCAGCGTCGAGTCGCGCGCGCTGCGCCGCGAGGCCGAGGTCCAGCAGCAGCTGCGTGTGCTCAACGGCGCTCGCGCCGCGCTGCGCGTCGGTGCCACGGTGCCGATGCACTGGGTGCAATGGGCCTGGAGCGGCCAGGGCCCGGTGGCGTTGCTCGGCAGCGTGCCGGTCGAGACCGGCCGCAGCGTCGTCGTGCAGCCGCGCTGGCCGGGTGGCGCGGCGCCGGCCACCGTCGAGGTCTGGGCCGAGTCGGCGGCGCTGTCGGGCGCCGGCGCGCCGACGCGCTACGCGCCCGACGGCCAGCCGCTGCCCGAGGGCGCGGTCGAGCGCAGCGGCCTGCTGAGCACGCTGAGCCTGCCGCTCGGCGAATGGGTCACGATCGCCAGCACCGGCGAGACGGCGCGGCGCAGCGAGCGCGGCACGCTGGCCTCGCAGGACGCCGCCGGCGACCGCCGCCAGATCCTGCAGATGCGCATCACCGCACCCTGAGCGCGCGGCACCGCGGCATGCGGCTTGCGTGGGCCGGGCACCCCCACCGAAGGAGAGCCCGATGAGCCGCATCGAAGTCACCGAGAAGATCGTCGCCACCAAGGTCGCCCAGGGCCTGAAGTGGTCCGACGTGGCCGCCCAGGTCGGCCTGAGCAAGGAATGGGTCACGGCCGCCTGCCTGGGCCAGATGACGCTGACGGCCGAGCAGGCCGGCATCGTCGGCCGGATCTTCGGCCTGTCCGAGGCCGAGCAGCGCTGGCTGACGGTCGTGCCCTACAAGGGCTCGCTGCCCACCAGCGTGCCCACCGATCCGCTGATCTACCGCTTCTACGAGCTCGTCAGCGTCTACGGCACGACCTTCAAGGCGCTGATCCACGAGGAATTCGGCGACGGCATCATGAGCGCGATCGACTTCAAGATGGACCTGCAGCGCGAGCCCCACCCGGCCGGCGACCGCGTGTCGATCACGATGAGCGGCAAGTTCCTGCCCTACAAGAGCTACTGAGGCGACTGAGCCGGCGCCGCGGCCGGGTCGCGCGCCGCCTTGCCGCCTCAGTAGGCGATCTCGAAGCGCGTGCCGCGCACGCTCAGCACCGCCGACTTCAGCTGGATGCGCTCGAGCACGACGCCGGGTGCCGGCTGCTCGCCCTCGCGGTAGAGCTGGCCGTTGACGATCAGCATCCGGCGCTCGGCCTGCTCCGAGTGCATCGCGCCGCCGATCGCGAGCGTCGGGACCTGCTGGCGCAGCTCCGGCGCGAGCTCGGCGAGCCGGGGCAGGCGCGCCGGCACGGGCTGCGGCGCGGCGGCGCCAGGCACGCTGGCCGGTGCCGCCGCCGGGCCCGAAGCGCCCGCGCCGGGGCTCGGGCG
>CAYOXW010000050.1:0-16081 GCA_964408005.1 uncultured Methylibium sp. | reverse complement strand
CCCGGCTGCCCGATGCCGAGCCGCGCGTCGAGCCGCTGCGCAGCGGCGGGCCGAACAATCCCTACGAGGTGCTGGGGCGCGCCTATGTGCCCGAGACGCGCGACGTGCCGATCCGCGAGACTGGCCTCGCATCCTGGTATGGCCGCAAGTTCCATGGCCGCCGCACCGCCAGCGGCGAGGTCTACAACATGCACGCGATGACGGCGGCGCACAAGACCATGCCGCTGCCGAGCTACGCGCGGGTGCGCAACCCGAAGAACGGCCGCGAGATCGTCGTGCGCGTCAACGACCGCGGCCCCTTCGCCGCCGACCGGATCATCGACCTGAGCTACGCGGCGGCGGTCAAGCTCGGCGTCGCCGGCGGGCTCGCGCCGGTCGAGGTCGAGCGGCTCACCTTCGAGGACATCCGCAGCGGCGCCTGGCGCCGCGACCGCGCGCCCGAGCCAGCCCCCGCGGCCGAGTCCCCACCGGGCGCGGTGGCGGTGATGCCACCGACCCCGCCCGCCCCTGCCGCCCCGCCCGAGCCGGCACCCGGCGCCGGCGTGGGACTGGCCCCCGAGGCCAGCGGCGCGGCGCCGGTCGCCGACGGCGCCACGGCCCGCGCGCTGACCCCGGCCGCGCGCGGCTGGTGGGTGCAGCTCGGTGCCTTCCGCGAACGCCAGGGCGTCGAGCGCTTCCAGCAGCGCGTCGCCGGCGAGCTCGACTGGCTCGCGCCCTTGCTCGCGGTGTTCAGCGACGCGCCGCTGTACCGGCTGCAGGCCGGGCCCTACGCCTCGCGCGAGGAGGCCCAGGACACCGCCCAGCGCGTGCGCGAGGCGCTGCAGCTGGTGCCGGTGGTCGTCGAGCGGCGCTGAGGCGGCTCAGCGCGCGCCGCCGACGTCGAGGATCGCGCCGCTGACATAGCTCGCCTCGTCCGACAGCAACCAGGCGATCGCGGCCGCGACCTCGTCGGCCGTGCCGGGGCGCTGCATCGGGATCAGCGCGGCCATCTGGCGCGCACGCTCGGGGCGCCCGCCGGAGGCATGGATCTCGGTGTCGATGATCCCGGGGCGTACCGCGTTGACGCGCACGCCCTCGGCCGCGACCTCCTTCGCCAGCCCGATCGTGAAGCTCTCGATCGCGCCCTTGGTGGCCGCGTAGTCGACGTACTCGCCCGCGCCGCCGAGCCGCGCCGCGACCGACGACAGGTTGACGATCGCGCCGCCCGCGCCGCCTCGGGCGCGGCTCAGGCGCCGCAGCGCCTCGCGCGCGCAGGCGATCGAGCCGAACACATTGACCTCGAACAGCCGCCGCACCCGCGCGGCGTCGCCGGCATCGACCCGCGCGGCCGGCGCCACGATGCCGGCGTTGTTGACCAGCGCACGCAGCCGGCCGGCGCCGAAATGCGCGTCGACGGCGGTGAACAGCGCGACGACCTGGGCGTCGTCGGCCACGTCGGCGGCAAAGGCCCGGGCCTCGCCGCCGCCGGCGACGATCGCGTCGACGACGGCCTGGGCCGCGACGGCGTCGCGCGCGTAGTTGACCGCGACCGCCCAGCCCGCGGCCGCACAGCGCAGCGCCAGCGCGGCGCCGATGCCGCGGCCGGCACCGGTGACCAGCACGAGGGGACGGGGCGCGGGCCGGCTCATGGGCGCAGCGTAGCGCGCAACGACCGCCGCGCCAAAATCGACCCCATGTCCGCGCCCCGCCCCGACCTGCATGCGCTGTCCGATCCGGCGCGCCGCCGCTGGGTGCAGGGCGGGCTCGGCGCCGTCGCCGCGCTGCTCGCGCCGCTCGGCGCGGGGGCGGCGCCGGCCGCCTCGCGCATCGGCTTCCAGGCGGTGCCGCCGTCGCGGGCCGACCGGATCGTCGTGCCCGAGGGCTATGTCGCCGAGGTGATCTACGCCTGGGGCGACCCGGTCGGCGTGCCCGGCGCGATGCCGGCCTGGAAGCCCGACGCGAGCCACAGCGCCGCCGAGCAGGCGCTGCAGGCGGGCATGCACCACGACGGCATGGCCTATTTCCCGATCGACGCGCAGCGCGGGCTGCTCGCGGTCAACCACGAGTACACCGACGAGCGCCTGCTGCACGCCGACGGCACCGCGGCCTGGAGCGCCGAGAAGGTGCGCAAGTCGCAGGCGGCGCATGGCGTGTCGATCGTCGAGCTCGCGCGCGGCCGCGACGGGAGCTGGCGCGTCGTGCGGCCCTCGCGCCACGCGCGGCGCATCACCGCCGCGACGCCGATGCGCCTGGCCGGCCCGGCCGCCGGCCACCCGCTGCTGCGCACCGCCTTCGACCCGACCGGCACCCGGGTGCTCGGTACCTTCAACAACTGCGCGAGCGGCCGCACGCCCTGGGGGACCTACCTGACCTGCGAGGAGAACTTCGCGCAGTACTTCCGCGGCCCCGAGCGCCCCGACGCGCACCAGCGCCGCTGGGGCCTGGACGCCGGCGGCTGGGGCGCCGGCTGGGCGCTGCACGACGAGCGCTTCGACGCCGGCCGGCACCCGAACGAATTCAACCGCTTCGGCTGGGTCGTCGAGATCGACCCCTTCGACCCGGCGAGCGAGCCCGTCAAGCGCAGCGCGCTCGGCCGCGCCGCGCACGAGGGCGCGTGGGTGGTGCAGGCGGCCGACGGCCGCGCGGTGGTCTACATGGGTGAGGACGGCGCCTTCGAGCACCTCTACAAGTTCGTCACGCGCGACGCCGTCCAGCCCGGCGGCGCGGCGGCCAACCGCGAGCTGCTCGACCACGGCCGGCTCTACGTCGCGCGCTTCGGCGCCGACGGCCGCGGCGAGTGGCTCGAGCTCAGCGCCGGCCGTCCCGGCCTCGAGGCCTTCGCGAGCCAGGGCGAGCTGCTGGTCAAGACCCGCCAGGCCGCCGACACCGCCGGCGGCACACCGATGGACCGGCCCGAGTGGGTCGCCGGCGACCCGGCCACCGGCTTCGTCTATTGCGCACTGACCAACAACGCCGCGCGCGGCCGGCCCGGCGCGCCCGGCGCCGACGCCGCCAACCCGCGCGCACCGAACCCGATGGGCCACATCCTGCGCTGGCGCGAGGACGGCGGCTTCGCGGGCACCCGCTTCGCGTGGGAGCACTTCGTGCTGGCCGGCGACGCGGCCAACGAACGCGCCGAGTCGCGCGGCAATGTCCGTGGCGACGCCTTCGGCAGCCCCGATGGCCTGATGGTCGACGCGCGCGGCCTGCTGTGGATCCAGACCGACGTGTCGGACGCCAAGATCGGCCGGGGTGACTACGCGCGCCTCGGCCACAACCAGATGCTGTGCGCCGACCCGGCCACCGGCGAGGTGCGGCGCTTCCTGACCGGACCGGCCGGCTGCGAGATCACCGGCGCGGTGATGGCGCCGGACGCGCGCACGCTGTTCGTCAACGTGCAGCACCCGGGCGAGGGCACGGCATCGAGCTGGCCTGATGGCCCGGGCACGCGGCCGCGCTCGGCCACGGTGGCGATCCGCCGGCGCGACGGCGGGCTGGTCGGCGCCTGAGCGCCTACTTCGACGTCGGCATCGTGAACTCGGCGCCCTTGGGCGTGCTCTCCGGCCAGCGCTGCATGATCGACTTCTGGCGCGTGTAGAAGCGCACACCCTCCTCGCCGTAGGCGTGCAGGTCGCCGAACAGGCTCCTCTTCCAGCCGCCGAAGCCATGCCAGGCCATCGGCACCGGGATCGGCACGTTGATGCCGACCATGCCCACCTGGATGCGGCGCGAGAACTCGCGCGCGACGTTGCCGTCGCGGGTGAAGCAAGCCACGCCGTTGGCGTACTCGTGGGCGTTGACCAGCGTCACCGCTTCGGCGAAATCCTTGACCCGCACGCAGGCCAGCACCGGGCCGAAGATCTCCTCCCGGTAGATGCGCATCGCCGGCGTCACATGGTCGAACAGCGTGCCGCCGGTGAAGAAGCCGTTCTCATGGCCGGGCACCGTCAGGCCGCGGCCGTCGACCACCAGCGTCGCGCCTTCCTCGACACCGATGTCGACGTAGCCCTCGATGCGCGCCTTCGCCTCGGCGGTGACGATCGGGCCCATCTCGGCATCGGGCGCCATGCCGTTGCCGACCTTCAGCGCCTTCGCGCGCTCGGCGAGCCGGGGCACGATCCGGTCGGCCACGTCGCCGACCAGCACCGCGACGCTGATCGCCATGCAGCGTTCGCCGGCCGAGCCGTAGGCCGCGCCGATCAGCGCGTCGACGCTCTGCTCGAGGTCGGCGTCGGGCATCACCACCATGTGGTTCTTCGCGCCGCCGAGCGCCTGCACGCGCTTGCCATGGCGCGCACCGGTCTCGTAGATGTATTGCGCGATCGGCGTCGAGCCGACGAAGCTGATGGCCTTGACGTCCGGGTGCGTCAGCAGCGTGTCGACCGCGAGCTTGTCGCCCTGCACGACGTTGAACACGCCGTCGGGCAGCCCGGCGCGCCGCAGCAGCTCGGCGATGTAGAGCGAGGGCGACGGGTCGCGCTCGCTGGGCTTGAGCACGAAGGTGTTGCCGCAGGCCAGCGCCACCGGGAACATCCACATCGGCACCATCACCGGGAAGTTGAACGGCGTGATGCCGGCCACCACGCCGAGCGGCTGGCGCAGCACCCAGTTGTCGATGCCGCTGCCGACCTGGTCGGTGAAGTCGGTCTTCAAGAGCTGCGGCGCGCCGCAGGCGAACTCGACGATCTCGATGCCGCGCGTGACCTCGCCCTGGGCGTCGCTGAAGACCTTGCCATGCTCGGCGGTGATCATCGCGGCGAGCGTGTCGCGCTCCTCGTTGAGCAGCTGCAGGAACTTGTTGAGGATGCGTGCACGCTTGAGCGGCGGCGCATCGGCCCAGGCCGGGAAGGCGGCCTGGGCGGCGGCCACCGCCGTGTGCACGTCCTCGGCCGAGGCCAGCACGACCTGGCGCGCGACCGCGCCGGTCGCAGGGTTCCAGACCGCCTGGCGGCGGCCACCGGTGCCGGCGGTCGCGCGGCCGGCGATGTGGTGGCCGATCTCGGCACTGGCGCTGGTGGTGAAAGGAACGGCTTCGGCGGCGCCCATGCGGGTCTCCTGGAATCGATGCGCAAGCGTAGGCGCCTCGGTCGCCCTTGACCAGTCCGGCGGCGTGACTTCATTGTTCATTCAAGTGAACAATCGACCGCATGAACACCACCCCTCCTGCGGCGCTGTGGGCCCATGTCCAGGCGCTCGGCGTGATCGCGCAATGCGGCAGCTACACCCAGGCGGCGCAGCGGCTCGGGCTGTCGAAGGCCGCGGTCAGCCAGCGCATCGCCGAGCTCGAGCGCGCACTCGGCGTGCCGCTGCTGGCGCGCACCACGCGCAGCGTGCGGCTCACTGAGGCCGGCCGGCAGCTGGTCGAGGAGACCGCGGCCTCCTACGCTCAGATCGAGCACAGCCTCGCGGCGGTGCGCGACCTCGCCACCCGGCCGCAGGGGCTGCTGCGGGTCACCGCGCCGGTCGCGCTCGGCCGCCAGCAGATCGCGCCGCAGCTCGAGGGCTTCCTGCGCGCCTGGCCGGGCGTGCGCGTCGAGCTCGACCTGTCGGACCGGCTCGCGAACCTCGCGCACGAGGGCTACGACCTCGCGGTGCGCCACACCGGCACACCGCCGGACAACCATGTCGCGGTGAAGCTGTGCGCGTCGCGCACGCTGCTGGTCGCGTCCCCGGCCTACCTGAAACGCCGCGGCGAGCCGGCCGAGCCGGCCGATCTCGCTGGCCACGACTGCCTGCCCTACCTGCGCCCCGGCCCGGCGGTCTGGCCCTTCGAGCGCACCCGCACGCGCGGCGGCGAACCCGAGCGCCAGCGCGTCGCGGTCGGCGGGCCGCTGCGCGCCAACAACTCCGAGGTGCTGCGCGACGCGGTGCTCAGCGGCCTGGGCATCGGTCTGCTGCCCGACTTCAGCGCCGCCGCGGCGCTGCGCGCCGGGCGGCTGCGCGAACTGCTGCCAGGCTGGCGGCCGGTCGGCTTCTTCGGCGACGCCGTCTGGGCGCTGCGCCCCTGGAGTCCGCAGGTGCCGCGCGCGGTGCGCGCACTGGTCGAGCACCTGCGCAGCGCCCTCGCCGACGGCTTTTGAGCCGGCAAAAAAAGAACCCGCCTCCGGATCGAAGGCGGGTTCGATAAGGCCCTCAGCGAAGAGGGCGTCGTTGGGATCGAGGCGTCGCGCCACGCGGCAGGAGAACCGCTGCGATCGGCGCGCGCCGCCTGTCGGTCTGGCGTGTGACAGCGCTGGTCGCTATGTTTCAGCCGAAGCCTTGCGCACGCATCCCCCATCAGAAGGATGTCGAGCCCGGCGGACGCGATTCAGCCGAAGGCCAGCGCGCTGACCGGCGGCAGATGGTATGAAAGACCGTTCCAACGTTCGCCGCCGTCCTCGCTGATCCAAAGGTTGCCGCTGGTCGAGGCCAGCGCGAGGCGCCGGCCGCTGCCATCGACGACCAGCGCGTGGCGGTAGACGAGGTCGTAGCCCGGCGCCGGCGGCAGGCCGTCGGAGAAGCTCTCGAAGCTCGTGCCGCCATCGCGCGTGCGCGTGACGACCAGCCGGCCGTCGACCGGCACGCGGCACTCGTCCTTGACGGCCGGCGCGAACCAGGCGGTGTCGGGGTCCCGCGGATGCACCGCGACCGCGAAGCCGAACACCGACGGGCCGGCGCGCTCGATCTCGGCCCAATTCCGGCCGCCGTCGCGGCTGAGGAAGATGCCGTTGTGGTGCTGGGCCCACAGCGTGTCGGGCGCGGCGGCGCACTGCACGACGCGGTGCGGGTCCTGGCTGTTCTGGTCGTAGGCCTGCTCCGGCGGCATGTAGGCCGCGCGCATGCCCTGGGCCGACAGTGCCCAGCTCGCGCCGCCGTCCTCGCTGCGCCAGCAGCCGCCGCAGGACACGCCGACCAGCAGTCGGCGGGAGTCGCGCGGGTCGACGGCGATGCTGTGGATGCCCGGCCAGTCGTAGCCGCCGCCGGCCCACTGGCGGCGCAGCGGCTCGTGCCACAGCGACTCGACGAGCCGCCAGCTCGCGCCGCGGTCGGCCGAGCGGAACAGCCCGCCGGGCAGCGTGCCGGCCCAGAGCACGCCGGGCTCGCCGACGCCGCCGGGCGCGAGGCTCCAGATCAGCTTCAGGTCCCAGGGCGCGGTGTCGTCGCTGCCTTCGGGCTTGGGCGGATAGGCCGGCGCGGCGACGTCCTGCCAGTTCGCGCCGCCGTCGTCGCTGCGATGCAGCTTGCAGCCGAAGTGGCCGAGGTTGAGCGCCGCGTAGAGCGCGCCGTCGCGCGGGTCGTG
This sequence comes from uncultured Methylibium sp., assembly GCA_964408005.1. Classification (GTDB taxonomy): domain Bacteria; phylum Pseudomonadota; class Gammaproteobacteria; order Burkholderiales; family Burkholderiaceae_C; genus Methylibium. The sequence continues at coordinate 8,823 of CAYOXW010000050.1, read as the reverse complement.
CAGCACCTGGCTGACCGGGTCGCCGAGGAAATGGGCCGCCTGCTGCGCCCAGCCGCCGGCCCCGCGGCGGAACTCGATCAGGCCCTTGCGGGTGCCGACCCAGAGTCGTTCGGACATGGAAGCCTCCTTGTCGTCTCAGCCGCCCGTGAGGGCCTGCAGCACGTGGACCTGCGAGTCGGGTTGCAGCGCATCGCCGAGACCGCTTCGATCACGCGCGCGCCGGCCGTCGATGAACACGGCGACATGGGTGCGCAGGCCGCCCTGGTCGTCGAGGACGTAGCCGCGCGCCTGCGGGTGGGCGGCGAAGACCTGCGCGAGCGCCTCGCGCAGCGTCGAGGCCTGCGCCAGCTCGTGGCGCGGCATGCTCACGTGCCGCTGCAGGTGCGAGGTGAAGGTGACGGTGACCACGGCCGCTTCATTGTGCGGCCGTGGGGGGGCCGGTCAAGCAACGGCAGGGCGCCGCATGGCCTTGCGCGGCGCGGCCGGTAGCGGGCCGTAAAAGCCGAAACCGGACAGCGCCGGGCGCTTGCCGCTCATCAGCTCCGCGAGCGCGCGGCCCGAGCCGGCACCGTGGGTCCAGCCCAGCGTGCCGTGGCCGGCGTTGACCCACAGGTTGCGCAGCGCGCTGCGGCCGATCACCGGGATGTTGGTCGGCGTGCTGGGGCGCAGGCCGCACCAGTAATTGGGTTCGCTCGGGTCGGCGACGCCGGGGAAGAGCTGCTCGTAGCGCTGCACCAGCGCCGCGCAGCGCACCCTCGCGGTCGCGCTGTCGAGCCGCGTGTCGTAGCCGGTCAGCTCGGCGGTGCCGGCGATGCGCACGCGGTCGCCGAGGCGCGAGATCGCGATCTTGCGCGCGTCGTCGATCAGGCTGACGACGCTGGCGCGCTCGGGTTGCTGGAGCTTCAGCGTCGCCGAATAGCCCTTGGCCGGGTAGATCGGCAGGTGCACGCCGAGCGGGCGCAGCAGCGGCGCGGTGTAGGCGCCCAGCGCCGCGACGAAGGCGTCGGCGCGCAGCGCCTGCGGCTCGCCGGTGGCGCGGTCGCTCACGCGCGCGGCGGCGATGCGGCCGCCGACTTCTTCGAGCGCGTCGATCGACTGGCCGTACAGAAAGCTCGCGCCGCGCGCCGCGCAGCGCCGCGCGAGCGCCTGCGTGAAGACACGCGCGTCGCCCGATTCGTCGCTCGGCGTGTAGGTGCCGCCGAAGAGCTTGTCGCCATAGGCCGCGAGCGCGGGCTCGATCGCCAGTACCTGTTCGCGGCTCAGCACGCGGCGGTCGACACCATGGCGGCGCATCAGCTCGGCGCCGGCCGCGCCGACATCGAGGTCCGCTGGGCTGCTGAAGAAATGCAGGATGCCGCGCTCGAGCCGCTGGTACTCGATGCCGGTCTGCGCGACCAGCGCCTTCAGCGACTCGTGGCTGTAGCGGCCCAGCGCGACGAGCTGCGCGACGTTGCGCTCGAAGGCCGCGTCCGTGCACTGGCCGAGGAAGCTCAGGCCCCAGCGCCACTGATGCAGGTCGAGCTTGGGGCGGAACAGCAGCGGCGCGTCGTCGCGCAGCAGCCACTTCAGCACCTTCAGCGGCGCAGCGGCATTGGCCCAGGGCTCGCAGAAGCTGACCGAGATCTGCGCGCCGTTCGCGAAGCTGGTCTCGAGCGCCGCGTCCGGCTGGCGGTCGACGACCGTGACCTCGTGGCCCGCTTCGAGCAGGTGCCAGGCGGTGCTGATGCCGATGATGCCGGCGCCGAGGACGATGACCTTCATGCTGAGCTCCCGCGCCGCTCGTGACGGCACTGCAGGCATTCTCGGCAGCGGCTCGACGGCCGTGAAGCCGGATTCAATTTCTTCGCATTACATTAGCAATGTTGATGCTTTGGAGGCCGTGTGCAAGACCTCGACCCCGCCGCCCTCGACTGCCTGGCCGCGCTGTCGGACGCCGGCAGCTTCGAACGCGCCGCGCAGCGGCTGTCGATCACGCAGTCGGCGGTGTCGCAGCGGCTGCGCGCGCTGGAATCGCAGGTCGGCCAGTTGCTGGTGGTGCGTTCGCGGCCGCTGCGGCTGACCGAGCCGGGCAAGGTGCTGCTGCGCTTCGCGCGCCAGCTGCAGGCGATGCGCGCCGACGTCGCGCGCGAGCTCGGCGAGCATGTGCACACCCAGGCGCGGCTGCCGATCGCGGTCAATGCCGACAGCCTCGCGACCTGGGTGCTGCCGGCGCTCGATCCGCTGGTGCAGCGCGGCCTGGACGACGGTTTCGGGCTCGAGCTGATCGTCGACGACCAGGACTTCACCCACGAGTGGCTGCGCCAGGGCCAGGTGCTGGGCTGCGTGTCGACCATGCCGCAGGCGCTGCGCGGCTGCCGCGTCACGGTGCTCGGCGTGATGCGCTACATCGCGGTCGCGAGCCCGGGCTTCGTCGCGCGCGTGCTCGGCGGCGACGCGGCGAACGGCCTGCACCGCGGCAACTTCGCGACCGTGCCCTTCCTGGTGTTCAACCGCAAGGACGACATGCAGGCGCAGTGGGTGTCGCGCGCCTTCGGCGTCAAGGGCCCGCGGCTGGAGGAGCGCTTCGTGCCCTCGTCGGAGGCCTACGCACGCGCCGCGACGCTGGGCTGGGGCGTCGGCGTGCTGCCCGAGCTGCAGGCGCGCGCGCGGCTCGCGCGCGGCGATCTGGTGCAGCTGCATCCCGAGTTCGCGATCCCGGTCACGCTGCACTGGCACCAGTGGAAGCTCGGTGACGACAGCGGCCCGCCGCAGCGTGCCGCGCGGCTCGACGAGGTCGGCGCGGCGCTGATCGCCGGCGCACGGGCGTCCCTGGGCGGCTAGCGCGGCCGGCCGGCCTCGGTGGGCGCGCGCTGCTCGGCGGGCGGCGCACCGTTGGCGTTCATCCCCGGCCCCGCCGCGCGGTGGGCGGCATCGTCATCCCGGCCCGACCCCCAGGCCTCGGTATCGTCGCCGTGGGCTGCCAGCAGCAAGGCGCTGGCCACGGCCGCCGAGATCGTGCCCCAGGTCAAGGCCTGCAGCGCTGCGCGGTTCATGGCGGCGGACTCCTTCCCTGTTCCGGTCGAGTGTCATCGGTTGCCTAGCCTAGTGCAGCAACCGCGCGGTGCCCATCCAACTGCCTGGGGAGATCGTGTCCAGATGTGCAGCAAGCGCCATGCCGCGTCGCCGCCGGCCCGGGGCCGGCGGCGACAATCGACGCCCGATGCACCGCCGTGAGCTCCTCGCCGGCCTCGGGCGCAGCGCCGCGGCGCTGGCGCTCGGGGCGCTGTTCGCCCCCTCGCTCGGGCGCGACCGCGCGACCGAGCGCCTGCCGGGCAACGGCGACGACCCGTTCACGCTCGGGATCGCCAGCGGCCAGCCGGGGCCGTCGAGTGTCGTGCTGTGGACGCGGCTGGCGCCGCGGCCGATGGACCCCGACGGCGGCCTGCCGCATGCGCCGATCGCGCTGCACTGGGAGCTGGCCGAGGACGAGCGCTTCAGCATCGGGCTGCGCCGCGGCGAGACGCTGGCGCGCCCCGAACATGCGCACAGCGTGCACGTGCTGGTCGAGGACCTGCCGGCCGACCGGCGCTTCTTCTACCGCTTCCATGCCGGCGAGGCGACCAGCCCGCTGGGGCGCACGCGCACCGCGCCGGCGCCCGATGCACCGGTCGCACGGCTGCGGCTCGCGCTGGCGTCCTGCCAGCACTACGAGCAGGGTGCGTTCGCGCTGCAGCGCGAGATCGCCGAGCGCGAGCTCGATCTGGTGCTGTTCGTCGGCGACTACATCTACGAGTCGAGCAATCCGCGCTACCGCCTCCGCGCCCACGAGGGCCCGGCGCCGACCGACCTGGCCGGCTACCGGCGCCGCCACGCGACCTACAAGCTCGATGCGGCACTGCGCGCCGCCCACGCCGCCCACCCCTGGCTGATGACCTGGGACGACCACGAGGTCGAGAACGACTACGCCAACGACGCCTCACGCGACCCGAAGCGCGGCGCGGCCGAGCTGCTCGCGCTGCGCGCCGCCGCCTACAAGGCCTATTTCGAGCACATGCCGGTGGCGCCGACGCTGGCGCCGGTCGGCCCGTCGATGGCGATCCACGCCCACCATCGCTGGGGCCAGCTGGCCGACCTGTGGACGCTCGACAACCGCCAGTACCGCTCGCCGCCGCCCTGCGCCGAGCCCGGGCGGGCCGGCGGGCGGATCCTGCGCCAGTGCGACGAGCTCGACGATCCGGCGCGCTCGATGTTCGGCGCGGCGCAGGAGCGCTGGCTGACCGAGCAGCTCGCCGCCAGCCGCGCCCAGTGGCGGCTGCTGGCCCAGGCCACGCAGATCGCGCCGGCCCTCATCGACACCCCGCTCGGCCCGACACGCTACAGCGACGGCTGGGACGGTTATCCGCAGGCGCGTGCGCGGCTGCTGCGCGCGATCGCGGCACAGCCGCAGGGCAACGTCGCCTGCCTCGGCGGCGACGTGCACCGCCACGTCGCCGCGCGGCTGCGCGCCGACCCGGCCGACGCCGGCTCGGCGGTGGTCGCGAGCGAGTTCGTCACCAGCTCACTGACCTCGCGCGGCCTGTCGCAGGCCCTGACCTCGCTGATGCTGTCGAGCAACCCCGACCTGCTGCACGCACGCGGCGACGAACGCGGCTACGCCCTGCTCGAGCTCACGCCGCAGCGGCTGCGCTGCGAGTTCCGCGCGACGCGCTTCCCGGTGCGGGAGGACGCGACGATCGCGACCCAGTCGACCTGGGTGGTCGAGTCCGGCGTGCCCGGCCCGCAGCATGAGGGCTGAGACGCGCGCCCTTCGGCCCCCGCGCCGGGGCTGACCCCGCACGCCGACTTCGCGGTCACGCGGCGACTGCGAGGTTGACCGGCTGAACCGGGTGGTTCAGCGCCCCGGCCGGCCTCCTAGAATCCCGGCCATGGCCCGGGGCGCATTTCGCGAGCAGATCCTGCGCGTCCGTGAGGACGCGATCGTCACCGCGGTGAACCGCCTGCTGGCCGAGAAGGGCTACGACCTGATGACGGTCGACGAGGTCGCCGCCGAGGTCGGCATCGCCAAGGCGAGCCTCTACAAGCACTTCAGCTCGAAGGAGGCGCTCGCCGGCGCCGCGATGATCCGCGTGCTCGACCGCGCGCTGGCCCACACCGACGGGCTCGAGCGCGACGCGACACTGACGCCGCTGACGCGGCTGCACGCGACGGCGCGCTGGACGATGCAGGTGCAGCTGGCCGGCGAGATGCCCGCGCTGCCGGCGCAGAACTCCGCGCTGCGCACCGCGCTGACGGCCAACCGCGACTACCTCGACCGGCTGTTCGCGCTCAGCGACCGGCTCGGCGCCTGGATCGAGGCGGCCCAGGACAGCGGCGCGCTTGACGCGACGCTGCCCGCCGAGGTGGTGCTCTACACGCTGTTCGCGCGCGCCTGCGACCCGGTGCTCGGCGTGCTGAAGGCCGGCGGCCAGCACGCCGACGAGCAGATCATCGACTGGGTGCTGCGGTCGTGCTTCCGCGGCCTGGAGGCACGCCCCCCCGGCTGAGCCGGCTCAGCGGACCAGCAGCGTCGGCACCTTGCAGTTGGCCAGCACCTTGGTCGCCACCGAGCCCATGACCAGGCTGCCCAGCGCGCCGTGGCCATGCGAGCCGAGCATCACGAGGTCGAAGCCGCCCGCCTCGGCGGTCTTGCCGATCACGTCGGCCGCGTGGCCGACCTTGTGGACGAACTGCGCCTTCACGCCCTGCTTCGTGAAGAAGGCGCGAATCGGCTTGAACACCTTCTCGGCCTCGTCGTCGTAGTAGGACTTCAGCAGTTCCTTGTCGAGCATCGCGGTGGCGCGCGGCGGCAGCGGCGGGCTGACCGTGACGACCGTGATGTCGTGTCCGGCCACCAGCCATTCGGCGTGCGCGGCGAGGTAGGCCACCATGCGCTTGGTGAAGGGGCTGCCATCGGCAGCAACGAGGATCTTCATCGCGGACTCCTTGGGGGTATTGCGCGGGCAACGCTGGCGCGAGTATCCAATGCCGGGCCCCTCAGACCGTGACGCACATCAAGCCGTCGTGGCCCTCGGATTCGCCCTTGTGCGCCAGCCCGCGTGCGTTGCTGAGCACGCGCGTCACGCCGCGCGCGTGTTCGACCCGGTAATCGTGCCGGCAGTGCAGGTGGCCGTGCAGCCACAGCTCGGCCCAGGGCAGCAATTCGTCGTCGGCGTTGCAGAAGCTGGCGGTGCCGGGGCGCGCGCCGTAGCGCGGGTCGGCGCTGCGCAGGCTCGGGCCGTAATGCGTGATCGCGACGGTCGCGTCGGCATCGTGCGGCGCGCGCAGCGCCGCCTCGAGCCAGGCACGGCAGGCCAGGGCCTCCTCGCGCACCGCGGCGGCGTCGAAGGGCCGGCCGTCGCGGGTGGCCTGCATCACCTCGACGAAGTAGCGCGCGGCGCGCTGGCAGCGCTCGCGCTCGGCCTCGCCGAGCACGCCGAAGTCGCACCAGCGCACCGTGCCGAGGAAGCGGATGCGCCGGCCGTCGGCGCCGGTGAGCGTCACGCTCTCGCGCTCCAGCAGCCGGATGCCGAGTGACTCGCAGCGCGCACGCAGCGCCGGCCAGGCCTCGCGCAGCTCGCGGCGGTCGAACTCGTGGTTGCCGGCGACATAGAGCACCGGCACCGGCCAGCCGGCGAAGGCCGCGAGGCCCTCCCAGGAGCTGTCGACGTCGCCCGCCAGCACCAGCGCCTCGGCGCCGGGCGCCGGGACCGGCAGGAAGTCCTCGCTCTCGAGGTGCAGGTCGGACAGCAGCTGCAGCCGCATCGCGGCCTCAGGCGTCCTTGCCGTGGCAGGCCTTGAACTTCTTGCCGCTGCCGCAGGGGCAGGGGTCGTTGCGACCGACCTTCGGGCCGGCGCGGCGCACCGTCTCGACCTTCAGGCGCTCGCCGCGCGCCAAGTCGGCGATCGCGACCACGTTGCCGACCAGGTCCTCGATCGCCTCGTCCATGCCGCGCAGCGGGTGCTCCTGGTCGAGCGCCTTGGTGAACTCGCGCTCGTCGCCCTCCTGCGCCGGCAGGTGGCGGCGGATGCAGGCGAGCAGGTCCGGCAGGTCGGCGTCGGCCAGCTCCTCGAGCGCCGGGAACAGGTTCAGCGCGTGCTCGAAGCCGATCACCCAGGGTGCGAAGGCCGGGCCGATGGCGGCCTGGCCCTCGAGCGCCCGGCCCTGCTCGTCCTCGGGCTGCATCACCAGCGGGTCGAACCAGGCGTCCTCGCGCAGCTGGCGCTCGAGCACCGCGTGGTGGCGGGTGATCAGCGCGACGGCCCGCACGTGCTTGGCCGCATGCCAGCCCGGCGTGTCGGGCGTCAGCACGACCCCGGCGTCGGGGGCGTCGGGGTCGCCGAGGCGCCAGTCGAAGATCGGCGCCAGCCATTGCGCCGGCTCGATCCAGGCGGGCTGGGCCAGCACGCCGCACAGATAGCCATCGAGCATCACCGCGTCGAGCGACTCGAGCGGCTCGGGCACCGCCGCGAGCAGGTCGTCCAGTTCGGTGATCTCGGCATCGGTCAGCGGGGCGGGGGCGGCAGGCATGGGGCGGATTGTCCTATGGCCGGGGCGCCGCTCGATGGCGGGCGGGCGACACCGCGCCAAGCCCGGGTCGGTGGCACGGGTTTGCGGCACACACTAGGGTTTTTACTTAGACTGACCCCTTCTCCTGCCCCGTGGTCGCCGCCATGACTTCTGCCCTCGTCAACGTGCCCGCCCTCCCCGTGTCCACCCCGCGCGCTGCCGCAGCGATCGGCCGCTGGGCGGCCGCCACGCTGCGCTGGCTGGCGGCTCGGCCTGCCCAGGCCGAGGTCCGGCCGGATCAATCCAGATTGTGGGCACTCGCCAACCGGTGTGCGAGAGCCGACCGGTCGCTCGCCGGCGATCTGCATGCCGCCGTCGCTCGCTGGGAGCGCGCGCCGGTCGGGCGCTGAGCCCGCCGGCGTGGCCCGATGCACAAGGCCGCCCGGAGGCGGCCTTGGCGTTGGACGGCCGCGGCGCGGCCTCTCAGCCGAGCAGGCGCCGCCCGAGCCGCTCGCGCACCGCGCTGAGCTCGGCCGGCAGGTGGTGGGCCAGCAGCTTGAACAGCTCGTCGTGCAGCGCCAGCTCGCGGCGCCAGTCGGCGACGTCCAGGCTGGTGACCCGCGCGAACTGCGCCGGCGTGAAGTCCAGGCCGCCCCAGCTGAGGTCCTCGTAGCGCGGCGTGATGCCGAACTCGTGCTCCTCGCCGCCGGCGCTGCCCTGCACCCGCTCGAGCATCCACTTCAGCACGCGCATGTTGTCGCCGTAGCCCGGCCAGACGAACTTGCCGTCCTCGCCCTTGCGGAACCAGTTGACGCAGTAGATCGCCGGCAGCGTCGCGCCCCGGGCCTGCAGCTTCGCGCCCAGGTCCAGCCAGTGCTGGAAGTAGTCGCTCATGTGGTAGCCCATGAAGGGCAGCATCGCGAAGGGGTCGCGGCGCACCACGCCCTGCTGGCCGGCGGCCGCGGCGGTCGTCTCGGAGCCCATCGTCGCGGCCATGTAGACGCCCTCGACCCAGTCGCGCGCCTCGGTCACCAGCGGCACGGTGCTCGAGCGGCGACCCCCGAAGATGAAGGCGTCGATCGCCACGCCGGCCGGATCGTCCCAGTGCGGATCGAGCACCGGGTTGTTGGTCGCCGCGACGGTGAAGCGCGCGTTTGGGTGGGCGGCCTTGGCGCCGGTCGCCTTGGCGATCTCGGGCGTCCAGTCCTGGCCCTGCCAGTCGATCAGGTGCGCCGGTGCGACATCGCTCAGGCCCTCCCACCAGACGTCGCCGTCGTCGGTCAGCGCGACGTTGGTGA
>CAYOXW010000049.1:0-16319 GCA_964408005.1 uncultured Methylibium sp. | reverse complement strand
TCGCAGTCGGTCAGCTTGCCCGGCAGCACCGCGACGCCCGAGCCCTTGCGCTTCTCGACCTTCTGGCCGGCGCGCTGGCGCGCCTGGGCCTGCTTGATCACCAGCTCGGCGAGCCGCCGGCCATGCTCGACATGCTGGCTGAGCCACAGCTCGAAGGCCGGCTTGACGTAGGTCGACACCAGCCGCAGCGCATCGCGCGAGTTGAGCCGCTCCTTGGTCTGGCCCTGGAACTGCGGGTCCAGCACCTTGGCGCTCAGCACGAAGCTGGCGCGCGAGAACACGTCGTCGGGCATCAGCTTCACGCCCTTCGGACACAGCGCGTGCAGTTCGATGAAGCCCTTGACGGCCTGGAACAGCCCGTCCTTCAGGCCGGACTCGTGCGTGCCGCCGGCCACCGTCGGGATCAGGTTCACGTAGCTCTCGCGCACCGCCGCGCCGTCCTCCGTGAAGGCGACGCACCAGGCGGCGCCCTCGCCCTCGGCGAAGTTCTCGGTCTCGCCCTCGCCGGCGTGATGCGCGCCCTCGAACAGCGGGATCACCGGGTCGGCGACCAGGGTCTGCATCAGGTAGTCGCGCAGCCCGCCCTGGTAGCGCCAGGTCTGGACCTCGCCCGACCTCTCGTGCGTCAGCGTCACGGTGACGCCGGGCATCAGCACCGCCTTGCTGCGCAGCAGGTGCACCAGCTCGGCCTTGGGTAACTCGGCGCTCTCGAAGTACTTCGCGTCGGGCCAGACGCGCACGCCGGTGCCCTGGGCGCGGTCCTCGGCCCGGGCCTTGCGCGTCGCGACCGGCTCGACGACATCGCCGCCCGAGAACGCGATCGTCGCGACCCGGCCGTCGCGGAACACGGTGACCGCGAGCCGCGTCGACAGCGCGTTGGTCACGCTGACGCCCACGCCGTGCAGGCCACCCGAGAAGCTGTAGGCGCCGCCCGCGCCCTTGTCGAACTTGCCGCCGGCGTGCAGGCGCGTGAACACGATCTCGACCACCGGCACCTGCTCCTCGGGGTGCAGGCCGTAGGGGATGCCGCGGCCGTCGTCCTCGACGCCGATCGATCCGTCGGCATGCAGCGTCACCGCGATGCGCGCGCCATGGCCGGCCAGGGCCTCGTCGGCGGCGTTGTCGATGACCTCCTGCACGATGTGCAGGGGGTTGTCGGTGCGGGTGTACATGCCCGGGCGCTGCTTGACGGGCTCGAGGCCCTTGAGCACGCGGATCGAGGCCTCGCCGTAGCGGCCGGGCGCGGATGCTTTGCTTGCCATGGGCCGGGATTCTCTATGAACGGCCCTGTCGCGACCCGGGTCGCGCCGCCGCAGCGACAGCGCGTTCGCGCCCGACTGGCTACAGTGCCCGCCGATGAGTCTCGCCGCCACCGCACGCCCGCCGCTGTCGCTGACCCAGGTGCTGCTGTGCAGCGCCGCGATCGTCACCCTCAGCATGGGTATCCGCCACGGCTTCGGGCTGTGGCTGCAGCCGGTGACGATGGACCGCGGCTGGAGCCGCGAGACCTTCGCCTTCGCGCTGGCGGTGCAGAACCTGGCCTGGGGCCTCGCCGGCCCCTTCGCCGGCATGCTGGCGGACCGCTGGGGCGCTTTCCGCGTGCTGGTCGTCGGCGCGCTGCTGTATGCCGGCGGGCTGGTGTGGATGGCGCTCGCGACCTCCGGGCTGGCCTTCACCGGCAGCGCCGGCCTGATGATCGGCGTCGCGCAGTCCGGCTGCACCTACGCGATCGTCTACGGCGTGATCGGCCGCAACGTCGCGCCCGAGCGCCGCTCCTGGGCGATGGGCATCACCGCGGCGGCCGGCTCCTTCGGTCAGTTCCTGATGGTGCCGGTCTCCAGCGGCCTGATCGGCGGCGTGGGCTGGCAGGAGGCGCTGCTGATCCTGGGCTGCGCGGCGCTGGCGATCGCGCCGCTGGCGCTGGGGCTGCGGGAGCCGCCACGGGCCTTGCACCTGCCCGGCGAGGCCCGCCAGAGCATCGGCGAGGCCTTGCGCGAGGCCTTCGGCTACCGCAGCTTCCAGTGGCTGATGGCCGGCTACTTCGTCTGCGGCTTCCAGGTCGTGTTCATCGGCGTGCACCTGCCGAGCCACCTCAGGGACCAGGGCCTCGCGCCCCAGGTCGCCACCACGGCGCTGGCGCTGATCGGCCTGTTCAACGTGCTGGGCACCTATGCCGCCGGCACGCTGGGCCAGCGGCTGGCCAAGCGACACATCCTCGCGGCCATCTACGGCCTGCGCTCGCTCGCGATCCTCGCCTTCCTGGCGCTGCCGCCGACGCCGACGAGCGTCTATGTGTTCTCGGCGGTGATGGGGCTGCTGTGGCTGTCGACGGTGCCGCCGACCAACGCCATCGTGGCGCAAATCTTCGGCGTCCGGCATTTCTCGATGCTGGGCGGCTTCGTGTTCCTCTCGCACCAGATCGGCAGCTTCCTCGGCGTCTGGCTCGGCGGCCGACTCTACGACGCAAGCGGCAGCTACGACCTGGTGTGGTGGATCGCGGTGGCGCTGGGCGTGTGCGCGATGCTGATCAATCTGCCTGTGCGCGAGACGGCCATTCCCCGCGCGACGTCGGCTGCGGCATGATCGCGACGTGATGGTGCCCTCCTCCGTTCCGAAGCGCGTGCTGGCCTGGAGCGCGGCCGCCGCGGCGCTGGCCGCGGTGTTCGTGAGCTGGCTGCAGCCGGGCGTCGTGTTCGACCTGGCCACGCGGCTGTGGAGCTGCTTCGGATGAGCTCGCCGGCGCATGCGGCGCTCGCGCCGTCGTCCTGGGTGATGCGCTGGTCACGGCTGTGGCCGGCCGGCATGCGGGTGCTCGACGTCGCCTGCGGCTCGGGGCGCCACGTGCATGCGCTCGCCGCCCAGGGTCACCGCCTCACCGGCATCGACCGCGACGCCGCCGCGCTGGCGCCGCTGGTCGCGATCGCCGAGACGCTGGCGGCCGACATCGAGAACGGCCCCTGGCCGGTGGCCGGCCGCCTCTTCGACGCGGTCGTCGTCACCAACTACCTGTGGCGCCCGCTGATGCCGACGCTGTTGTCCAGCGTCGGCGCCGAGGGCTGGCTGGTCTACGAGACCTTCGCGTTGGGCAACGAGACCATCGGCAAGCCCTCGAACCCGGCCTTCCTGCTGCGCCCCGGCGAGCTGCTCGACACGCTGCGCGGCCACGCCGGCGGCTGGCGCGTGATCGCCTACGAAGACGGCTTCCTCGACGAGCCGGAGCGCTTCGTGCAGCGCATCGTGGCGCGCCGCGTGCCGGTCGACCGCGGGGCCCCGCCGCGCTACCCGCTCTAGCCCCAGCGGCCCGTCAGGGCCGCCCGGCTAAAATCGCCGGATTCCGAGGAACCCCATGAAACCGATCGTTGGCAGCATCGTCGCGCTCGTGACGCCGATGAACGAGGACGGCAGCGTCGATTACCCGACGCTGCGCGCGCTGATCGACTGGCACATCGCCGAAGGCAGCGACTGCATCGGCGTGGTCGGAACGACCGGCGAGTCGCCGACCGTCAGCACCGAGGAGCACTGCGAGATCATCCGTGTCGCGGTCGAGCATGCCGCCGGGCGGGTGCCGATCATGGCCGGCTGCGGCTCCAACTCGACGCACGAGGCGATCGAGCTGAGCCGCTACGCCAAGCAGGTCGGCGCCGACTGCACGCTGCAGGTCGTGCCCTACTACAACAAGCCGACCCAGGAAGGCCAGTACCTGCATTTCAAGGCACTGGCCGAGGCGGTCGACATCCCGCTGGTGCTCTACAACGTGCCCGGCCGCAGCGGCGCCGACCTGCTGCCCGAGACGGCGCTGCGGCTGGCCCAGGTCCCCGGCATCATCGGCATCAAGGAAGCCACCGGCAACATCGAGCGCGCCTGCTGGCTCATCAAGCAGGCGCCCAAGGGCTTCTCGATCTACTCCGGCGACGACCCGACCGCGGTCGCGCTGATGCTGCTCGGCGGCCACGGCAACGTCAGCGTCACCGCCAACGTCGCGCCGCGCGCGATGCACGAGCTGTGCAAGGCCGCGGTGGCCGGCGATGCGAAGCGCGCCGCCGAGATCCACCTGAAGCTGCTGCCGCTGCACAAGCAGCTGTTCTGCGAGCCCAACCCGATCCCGGTGAAGTGGGCGATGCAGCGGCTGGGTCGCTGCGGCGGCACGCTGCGCTCACCGCTGACACCGCTCTCGCCCGCCCAGCAGCCGGTGGTCGAGCAGGCATTGCGCGACGCCGGGCTGCTCTAAGCCGCGCCCGCCGATTGAACCCGTGGCCCGATCGGCCCTCAGAAGCATCAGCCCGGGCAGCTTCCGCTGACCCGCCGGCGTTCCCCCGGAGACTGCTCTCGTGAATTTCCCCGCTCGCCTTCCCTCGCCGCGCCTTGCCGCGCTGCTGATTGCCCTCGGCCTGGCCGGATGCTCGTCGATCAACGAGAAGCTCCAGGGCGACAAGCTCGACTACAAGACCAGCGGCGCGAAGAGCGTGACGCTGGAGGTCCCCCCGGACCTGACCCAGCTCACCCGCGACAGCCGCTACCAGCCGGTCGGCGGCGCGATCAGTGCCTCGGCGCTGCAGGCCGCCCCGCCGATCGGCGCGGTGGCCGCCTCGGCACCGACGACGGTCGCCCCGTCCAAGGTCGGTGAGGTGACGCTCGAGCGCGCCGGCAGCCAGCGCTGGCTGTCGACCGCGCAGAAGCCCGAGGATCTGTGGCCCCAGCTGCAGGCCTTCTGGCAGGAACGCGGCTTCAACCTCGAGCTCGACCAGCGCGAGACCGGTCTGATGGAGACCAACTGGGCCGAGAACCGCGCCAACATTCCGCAGGACTTCATCCGCGGCACCATCGGCAAGGTGTTCGACAGCGTCTGGGACAGCGGCCAGCGCGATCTCTACCGCACCCGGCTCGAACGCGCGGCCGACGGTCGCACCGAGATCTACATCAGCCACCGCGGCATGGTCGAGGTCTACACCAACGAGCGCAAGGATTCGACGATCTGGCAGCCGCGCGCGCCCGATCCGGAGCTCGAGGCCGTCATGCTGTCGCGGCTGATGATCAAGCTCGGCGGCAAGCAGGAGGTCGCCGCGACGGTCGAGAAGTCGGCGGTGACGACCAGCCCGGCACCCGCGGCGGCGCGGGCGCGCCTGCTCGGCAGCGTCGGCGCAGGACTGCAGGTCGATGACGGGTTCGACCGCGCCTGGCGGCGCGTCGGCCTCGCGCTCGATCGCAACGGCTTCACCGTCGAGGACCGCGACCGCAGCCAGGGCCAGTACTACGTGCGTTACGTCGACCCGACCGAGGCCGCCAAGAGCGAGCCGGGCTTCTTCGCCAAGATGTTCGGCGCCGAGAAGAACAAGACGCCCGCCGGTGGCCCGGTGCGCTACCGCATCGCGCTGCAGAGCCAGGCCGACAGCACCGTCGTCAAGGTGCTCGACAGCCAGGGCACGCCGCAAGCCGGCGACGCCGCCCAGCGCATCCTCGAGCTGCTGGTCACCGAGCTGCGCTGAACCCGCGCGCGCGATGCGCTTCTGCAGCCTCGGCAGCGGCAGCAGCGGCAACGCGACGCTGATCGAGTCCACCGCGTCGGCCGGCGGCCGGCCGACGCGGCTGTTGGTCGACTGCGGCTTCACGCAGCGCGAGCTCGAAGCGCGGCTGGCCCGGCGCGACCTGACGGTCGCTGATCTCGATGCCGTCTTCATCACCCACGAGCATGGCGACCATGTCGGCTGCGCCCTGAGCCTGGCGCGCCGCCACCACCGCCCGCTGTGGATGAGCCGCGGCACCTGGCGCGCGATCGGCCAGCCGGCGCTCGACGACGGCCGGCTGCAGTTCGCGCGCGACGGCGAAGCCATCGAGATCGGCGATCTGCGCCTGGCCCCCTACACCGTCCCCCACGACGCGGCCGAGCCCCTGCAGCTGACCGTCGACGACGGCGCGTCGCGACTGGGCCTGCTCACCGATGCCGGCTCGCTCACCGCCCACCTGCGCGACGCGCTGCAGCGCTGCGATGCGCTGCTGCTCGAATGCAACCATGAACCGGCGTTGCTCGCGGCGTCGAACTATCCGGCCTCGTTGAAGGCACGTGTCGCCGGTCCCCTCGGGCACCTGGCCAATGCGCTCGCCGCGGAGCTGCTCGCCGCCTGCCGGCATGCCGGGCTGCGCCATGTGGTCGCCGCCCACTTGAGCCAGCAGAACAACCGCCCGGAGCTCGCCGCGGCGGCGCTGTCCGGCGCGCTGCACGCGGGACCCGAGGACATCGTCGTCGCCCACGCCGACCAAGGCAGTCCCTGGCTGGCGCTGCGCTGAAACGGCAGCCCCAAAAGCAAAGCCGCCCCGAAGGGCGGCTTTGCTGCATCGACGGCCGGACGTGCCGGCCGTTCGATCACTTGGCGGCCGAGGCAGCGGCGTCGACGACCGCCGAGGCGGCGTCGGTGGCAGCCGAGGCGGCTTCGGTGACGGCCGAGGCAGCTTCGACCACGGCCGGGGCAGCGGTGGCGGCAGCCGACGCAGCGGCGTCAACGGCCTGGGCGGCCTCTTCCTTCTTGCCGCAGGCGACGAGGCCGGCGGCGGCGATCAGGGTGGCAAGCAGAAGCGACTTGGTCATGGTGGGGTTCCTAGTAGGGACAGGGGGTCGAACGAGACCGGTTGAAGCACAGAACCGTCTGCTGCGCCCGGGAGCGATAGGGCAGGCGGTGCCGCACATCGAACTGCGCGTCGCCGCATTGTTGTTTGCTGCTACGCACCAAGCCCGGGAGTATAGCGGCGAGTCGGCGCCATTTCACAGGCCCAGCGTCGTGACGGGGAAGGCCTCGTGAGACTGTTGCGTCAAGGCATCGACCAGATCGGCCAGCGGCGCGAGATCGTCGGCCTCGCGCGTGAGGCGGCCACGCGGGTGGCCCTCCATGCGTTGCATGCGCAGCGCGACGACCGGCGGCCCGTACAGCAGCGTCGGCAGCTGCGCCGCCTGCTCCTCGCGCACCTGCAGGCAGCGCACCGCGTGCCCCCACTGGCGCCGCCATGCGACCCAGCGCGGACAGTCACGTGCGAGATGCTCGTAGCTCCCGGCCACCAGCGTGAGCCGGCGTCGCGGCGCGATCCAGCGGCCGAGGGCGTCGATGAGCTCGATCTGGCCGAGCGGCCAGGCCGAGAAATCCGGGTCGCACAGCCAGACCTCCGGCACGGCGGCGCGCGCGCAATCGTCGAGCGCCGCCAGCAGCGCCGCGCGAAAGTCCGCGCGGCTGCCGATCAGCTGCGACGGGGCCGGCCCTTCCCTGGCGTCATTCATGGTCGTCTCCTGCGGCATAGAGCCAGCCGTCGGCCAGCCATTGCGTCATCAGCTCGCGCGCCGCCGGGCTGGCACGGACCAGCGCGGCGGCCTCGAGGGTACGGCCGTCGGCCAGACGGCGCATCAGCGTCGCGTCACGACCGCTGGCCCGCCAGGACTCGCCGTTGAGGTACACATGCTCGTCGTCGTAGAGCATGCGTGAGGCGGCGGCGAGGCGGACCCCGCGCTCGAGCGTCGCCCCCTCGTCCGGCTCGAAACGCACGTCCGCGCCCGGTTCGCTGAGCCACTCGCCGAGCGCGGCGTGCAGCGCGCCGCGCTCGCGCAGCAGCGCGGCGGCGGCGGACTGCGCGAAGCGCTGCAGGGCCGCCGGCACGCGCCCTGGCGTTGCGGTCGCCGGCTGGGCGGCGTCACGGTACAGGCGTTCGGGGGCCGATGTCTCGGCGTCGACCAGCCGGCCGAGCAGCTCGCGCGCCAGCGCGGAGCGCTCGGGCGCGCGAAAGCCGATGGACGCCGTCATGCACTCGCCAACCGCCACGCCCTCGTGCTGCCAGCCGGGCGGCAGGTAGAGCAGGTCGCCGGGCTCCAGCACCCACTCCTCGCTCGGCTCGAAGCGCGCCAGGATCCGCAGCGGCAAGCCCGGGCGCAGCTGCGCGTCCCCCGGGGGCGCGATGCGCCAGCGGCGACGCCCCTGCACCTGCAGCAGGAACACGTCGTAGGAATCGACATGCGGGCCGACGCCGCCGCCGTCGCTGGCCCACGAGAGCATCAAGTCATCGAGCCGCGCCGCCGGCGCGAAGCGAAAGCGCGACAGCAGCGCATGCGCCGCCGGCACGTGCAGGTCCAGCCCCTGCACCAGCAGCGTCCAGCCGGCGCGCGCGACCGGCGGCAGCGCACGCCGCGGCAAGGGCCCGCGCCGCAGTGACCAGCGCTCGCCGTCCTGCCGCACCAGGCGCGACTCGACCTCGTCGCGCTGCGCCAGCGCGAACAGCTCGGCGCGCGTCATGGGCGCAACGACGCCCGGCAGCGCCTGGCGTACCAGCAATGGCTGCTTCTGCCAGTGGCGACGCATGAACTGGCGAGGGCTCAGGCCACCGAGCAGCGGCGTGGCCGCGGTGATGTCGATCGGGTCGGGCATGCGGTTCATTGTGCGATCATCCTCGCATGCAGATTGCGCCTCCCTGCGTCGTCAGCCTGACCTGGCGACTCGAAGACACCCAGGGTCAGTTGATCGACGAGCTGACCGCCCCGCTCGAATTCTTTGTCGGTGGCGAGGACCTGCTCGCCAAGGTCGAGGAGGCCCTGATCGGACAGGAAAGCGGCTACGAGGCCACGCTGCACCTCGAACCCGAGCATGCCTTCGGCGAGTACGACGCGGCGCTGGTGTGCTACGAGGCACGCTCGCTCTTCGACGAGGACGTCGAGGAGGGCATGCAGTTCGACGGCCTGCCCGAAGGTGCCGCGTCGCCGGACATGCCGGCCGACGCCGTCTACACCGTCACCGAGGTCTACGACCATCACGTGGTGCTCGACGGCAACCATCCGCTCGCCGGCATCGCGCTGGTGCTCGCGCTGAAGGTGCTCGACGTGCGCGCGGCGAGCGCCGAAGAGGTCGAGAGCCGCACCGTCGCCCAGCAGGCCTTCACGGTGCTCAACGAGACGGCGCCTCGCCTGCTGCACTAAGGGCCAGGCGCCCCGGCGCCGGGGTGGAGGGCGCTCAGCCCCGGCCGGTGGAGCCGAAGCCGCCCTCGCCGCGCGAGGAGGCCTCGAACGAGTCGACGACGCGGAAGGCCGCCCGCACCACCGGCACGATCACGAGCTGCGCGATGCGCTCGAGCGGCTGCACCGTGAAGGTGGCCGCGCCGCGGTTCCAGCAACTGACCATCAGCGGGCCCTGGTAGTCGCTGTCGATCAGGCCGACCAGGTTGCCAAGCACGATGCCGTGCTTGTGCCCCAGGCCCGAGCGCGGCAGGATCATCGCCGCGAGTCCCGGATCGCCGATGTGGATCGCGAGACCGGTCGGGATCAGCTCGCACTGCCCCGGCTCCAGCAGCAGCGGCGCGTCGAGGCAGGCGCGCAGGTCGAGGCCGGCACTGCCGGGCGTGGCATAGGCAGGCAGCTGCCCCGCCAGGCGGGCGTCGAGGATGCGGACGTCGATGGTGTTCATGGCGTGAGGCGTCGGGCAATCTCGGCGACCAGCAGCCGCGCGAGCACCAGCTTGTCGGCGCTGCCGCCGTCGGCGGGCAGCGGCCGCTCGCCCTGCGCGTCGACCAGCAGCAGCGCGTTGTCGTCGCGCCCGAAGGTCGCCGGGCCGAGGTTGCCGACCACCAGCGGCAGCTTCTTGCGCACCAGCTTCTCGCGCGCATGGACCGCCAGCTGCTCGCTCTCCGCCGCGAAGCCGACGCAGAACGGCGCACCGGGCAGCGCCGCGACGGTCGCCAGGATGTCGGTGTTCTCGGTCAGCTCGAACACCGGCGGCTGCTTCTTGCCGTTTTTCTTGAGCTTGTGCTCGGCCAGGGCGGCAGGCCGCCAGTCCGCCACCGCCGCGGTCGCGACGAACACCTCATGCGCGGCGGCGCGCGGCAGCACCGCCTCGAGCATCTGAGCGGCGCTCTGCACGTCGACGCGGTCCACGCCGCGCGGCGTGGGCAGGTGCACCGGCCCGGCCACCAGCGTGACCTCGGCGCCGGCCTCGCGCGCGGCGCGCGCGATCGCAAAGCCCATCTTGCCGCTCGAGCGGTTGGTCAGGCCGCGCACCGGATCGATCGCCTCGAAGGTCGGCCCGGCGGTGACGAGCACCCGCCGCCCCGCCAGCGGCTTGGGTGCGAGCGCGGCGACGATGTCCTCGAGCAGCGCCTCGGGCTCGAGCATGCGGCCCTCGCCGACCTCGCCGCAGGCCTGTGCGCCGGCGTCGGGTCCGAGCAGCTGCGCACCGTCGGCAACGACTTGCGCGAGGTTGCGCTGCGTGGCCGGATGGGCCCACATCTCGCGGTTCATCGCCGGCGCCAGCAGCAGCGGGCAGCGCTCGATCGGCCGGGCCAGGCAGGCCAGGCTCAGCAGCTCGTCGGCGCGGCCCTGGGCCAGCTTGGCGATGAAGTCGGCGCTGGCCGGCGCGACGATCAGCGCGTCGGCCTCGCGCGTGAGGTTGATGTGGGCCATCGCGTTCGGCTCGCGCGCGTCCCACTGCTCGCTCAGCACCGGCTGGCCCGACAGCGCCTGCATCGTGACCGGCGTGATGAACTGGCGTGCCGCCTCGGTCATCACCACGCGCACGGTGGCGCCGGCCTTGACCAGCCCCCTCAGCAGCTCGGCGGACTTGTAGCAGGCAATGCCGCCGGTCAGGCCCAGCACGAGGCGCTTGCCGGCAAGGTCGAGTCGTTCGCTCATGGTTGAGCCGCGATTATGGTGGCGGCGCTACAGTCGGCGCATGGACGCTGTGCTGCTGGCCCGCGCTCAGTTCGCGGCCAATGTGACCTTCCACATCCTGTTCCCGACGATCACGATCGCCCTGGGCTGGTTCCTGATGTTCATGCGCTGGCGCTGGCTGCGCACGCGCGATGCGGCCTGGCTCGGCGCCTACCGCTTCTGGACCAAGGTGTTCGCACTGTCCTTCGCGCTCGGCGTGGTCAGCGGCATCACGATGAGCTTCCAGTTCGGCACCAACTGGCCGGGCTTCATGGAGAAGGCCGGCAACGTGGCCGGGCCGCTGCTCGGCTACGAGGTGCTGACGGCCTTCTTCCTCGAGGCGGGTTTCCTCGGGATCATGCTGTTCGGCCACGGCCGCGTCAGCGAGCGGGTGCACATGATGGCGACCTTCTTCGTCGCCTTCGGCACCACGATGAGCGCGTTCTGGATCCTGGTGCTCAATTCGTGGATGCAGACGCCCACCGGCCACGAACTGGTCGACGGCGTGTTCCATGTGAAGGACTGGCTCGGGGTGCTGTTCAACCCCTCCTTCCCCTACCGCTTCGCGCACATGCTGCTGGCCTCGTCGCTGACCTGCGCCTTCCTGATGGCCGGCCTGTCGGCGTGGCAGCTGCTGCGCGGGCAGTCGGAGCGCTCGGCGCCCAAGGTGCTGCGCGTCGGCCTCACGATGGCGGCCCTGCTGATCCCGCTGCAGATCTTCATCGGCGACCTGCACGGCCTGAACACGCTGAAGCACCAGCCGCAGAAGGTCGCCGCGATGGAAGGCGTGTGGCAGACCGAGCGCGGCGCGCCGCTGCTGCTGTTCGCCTGGCCGGACGGCGCGGCGCGCACCAATCATTTCGAGATCGCGATCCCGAAGATGGCCAGCTTCATCCTGACCCATGACTTCGACGGCGAGATCCGCGGCCTGGACGAGTTCCCCAACGCCCATCCACCGGTCGCGCCGGTGTTCTGGTCCTTCCGCGTGATGGTCGGCATGGGCGTGCTGATGCTCGTGACCAGCTGGGCCGGCTGCTGGCTCGCGCGCCGCGCCCGCTGGGCGCCCGAGCGCATCCCGCGCCCGGCGCTGTGGGTGCTGGCCGGCATGACCTTCTCCGGCTGGATCGCCACCGTCGCCGGCTGGTGGGTCACCGAGATCGGTCGCCAGCCCTATGTCGTGTACGGCCTGCTGCGCACCGCCGATGTGGCCGCGACCACCGTGCCCTCGCCGATGATCGCACTGACCTTCACCCTCTACATGCTCGTGTACATCGCGTTGATCGTCGCCTACGTGAGCGTGCTCAAGTACATGGCCGAGAAGCCCGAGGATGTCGTGCAGCCCGATGCCGCCGCGGCGGACGGCACGCGCGCCGCCGCGGCGCTGGCGGCGGGAGGACGGGCCTGATGAGCTTCGACGAGATGCTCCCGGTGATCTTCATGGCCCTGATGGGCCTGTCGATGCTGATCTACGTCATCAGCGACGGCTACGACCTCGGCGTCGGCCTGCTGATGCAGCGCGCCACCCCCGAGGAGAAGGACGTTCTGATCGCCTCGATCGGCCCGTTCTGGGATGCCAACGAAACCTGGCTGGTGCTCGGTGTCGGCATCCTGCTGGTCGCCTTCCCGAAGGCGCACGGTCTGGTGCTCACGCAGCTCTACCTGCCGGTGGCGCTGATGCTCATCGGCCTGATCCTGAGGGGTGTGGCCTTTGATTTCCGCGTCAAGGCCAGGTCGGCGCGCAAGCCGATGTGGGACCGGCTGTTCTTCGCCGGCTCCCTGATCGCGTCGCTGTCGCAGGGTTGGATGCTCGGGCGCTACATCAGTGGCTTCGGCGACGACGGCTGGAACTATCCGGTCTTCGCGGCCGCGATCGCGCTCGCGCTGCCGGCCGCCTACGCGCTGCTCGGCGCCAGCTGGCTGATCATGAAGACCGAGGGCGAGCTGCAGGCCAAGGCCGTGCACTGGGCCCGACTGGCCTGGGGGCCGGTGGTCGTCGGCATGCTGCTGATCTCGCTCGCCACCCCCTGGATCAGCGAGACCGTGCGCGAGCGCTGGTTCACGCTGCCCGCCTTCATCGCGCTGATGGTCATACCGGTGATGACCGGCATCGCGCTGGTGGTCACCCGGCTGATCCTCGACCAGCCGATCGCGCGGCGCGAGCTGTGCTGGCTGCCCTTCGTGCTGCTGATCGCGGTGTTCTGCCTCGGCTTCGTCGGCCTCGCCTACAGCCTCTATCCCTACATCGTGATCGACCGGCTCACGATCTGGCAGGCCGCCAGCAGCCCGGCGGCGCTGAAGGTCATCCTGGTGGGCGTGTGCATCTCAGTCCCGGCCATCGCGGCCTACACCGCGTTCTCCTACAAGGTGTTCTGGGGCAAGGCGACCGCGCTGCACTACGGCTGAGCCCCGCGGGCCCCGTTCCATGGCCTCGCAAAGCTCGGCCGGTTCGGCCCGAACTGTCGGGGCTCGGAGCCGCGGGCCTCACCCGCCGCCGCGCTGCATGTACAGGTCGAAATGGCGCATGAAGCGCGCCCGCTCGGCCGCGTCGACCCCGCTGAAGCGGTAGCTGACCGCGAGTCGCTCCAATACGAGCAGGGCAATGCGCCGCGGAGGCAGCGGCTGCCAGCGCAGCTCGAGCCGCCCGCCGGCGTCGAGGTCGACGCGCGCGCACGAGCCTTCAATCTCGATCCGCCCGCCGCAGGCGCCGGGCAGGCGCATCAGCCACTCGGACTCGGTGCCGGCGGTGTCGCGGTCAAAGAACTCCGCGACGTCGGCCTGCATCACCCGCCCGCGATTGGCGGCCAGATCGCCAGCACATCGCCCTCGGCAAAGGTGCGCGTCGCGCGCTCCTCGGGCGGCACATAGTGACCGTTCACGAGCACCAGGTGCACCAGTCGCATCGGCAGCCCATAGGGGCCGATGACGTCGGCGATGGTCGCGCCGGGCGCGATCTCGAGATCCACCCGGTTGCCGTGCCGCGCCTCGGGCGGCAGGTAGTCGGTGAGCGAGGCGTAGAGCTTGAAGCCGATCTTCACGCCGCCATTGTCGCTGGCGCGTCGCGCCGCATCCGGCAGGGCCGCCGTCACCGTGCGCGCGCCTCGGTCTGGGACCAGCGCTCCTGCGCCTGCGCCTGCGCGATGTACGCCTCGGTCAGCAGGGTCGGATCGGTCATGAGCTTCTCGCGCCATTCGCCGAGCCGCACGCGGCCCTCGACCAGGCCACGCATCACGCCGACATGCTCGGTCCAGCCGATGCTGTTGCAGCCGACCAGCCGCTCGTCGTCGAACTGCAGGCTCAGCAGCTTGAAGTCCTCGGGGTCGTGAAGCTCGACGCTCTTGCCACCGGGCACGCCCTGCCAGTCGCCGAAGCTCGCCGAGATCAGGCCCAGGGTATCGAGCACGTTGATCTGCGGGACGCGCTTGAGCACCGCGCCACGGCCGAGCATGTTCATCGCGGCCACGTAGGCCTCGTCGGCGGCATTGGGCTGGATCGCGCTGATGACGCGGGTCCTGGTCGCGAGGTCGAAGGCCTCGGCGCAGTCGCCGGCGGTGTAGATGCCCGGCACATTGGTCTGCAAGCGCTCGTCGGCCAGCACACCCTGCTTGCAATCGATGCCCGAGTCCTTGAGGAAGGCGACATTGGGTTTGACGCCGGTGGCACTGATCACCAGATCGGCGTCGAGTGTCTCGCCGTTCGACAGCCGCACGCGCATCGCATGCGCCGACGCGGCCGCGGGCTTGCCAATGCCGAACAGGCCCGCGATCTTGCCCAGCAGCCCGTTCGAGGCCGGCGTGGCGTTGGCCGCCTCGATGGCCTCGACGCGCGTGCTGGTGAACACGCGCACGCCCTTCTTCTCGCACCACTGCTTGATCATGTTACCGGCGGTCGGCCCCATCATCCGCGGCACCATGCGGTCGCCCATCTCGACGACCGTCAGCTCGACGCCACGCAGCGCCAGCGCTTCCATGATGATGCAGCCGATGAAGCCGGCGCCCATCTGCAGCACCTTGGCGCCGGGCTTCGCGAGCGCCGCGATCGCGCGCGCGTTCTCGAGCGTCCAGCAGGGGTGCACACCGGGCAGATCCATGCCGGGGATCGGCGGGCGCACCGGGTTCGAGCCGGTGGCGATCAGCAGGCGCTCGAAGCCGAGGATGCTGCCGTTATCCAGCGTGACGGTGCGCGCCTTCGCATCGATGTGCAGCGCCTTGTTGCGCAGCAGCTGGATGTTGAGCTTGCGAAACTGGTCCGGATCGCGTCGCAGGTAGGTGCCATCCTCGCCGACCTTGCCCACCAGCAGGTAGGGGATCGCCATGCGCGAATAGGGTGGTTCGGGCTCCTCGCCGACGATGGTGATGCTGTCGTAGGGCGAGTGCTTGCGGATCGTCTCCGCCGCGATGACGCCGGCCGGGCCGGCGCCGAGGATCAGGTGTCGCATCGAGAGGTCCCCGTGGTCTTCTCAAAACACAGGGCGGACCAAGTTGCCTCGGACCGCCCTGCCCCTCGCGGGAAAAGGTTCAGCTCAGAGACCCAGGCGCGAACGCGTCTCGGGCGTGAGCGTACCGTCGGCGTTCCAGCCGCGGACCGCGTAGTACTTCGGCAGCATCTCGGGCAGCTTGCTGACCAGGCCCTTGGCCGGGCCGGTCTTGGCCGGCTCGGTGAGCAAGCGCTTGGGCAGCGTGTCGTCCTTGGCGGTGAAGCCGGCGCGGTTGTTGAAGTCGCGCTCGAGGTTCCAGATGCGCTCGCCGATCTCGTTGAGCTTCTCGAGCGTGAACTCCTCGCCGCAGGCCGCCGCGATCTGCGGCTGGACATCCGGCAGGCCCCAGGCGAAGCTGGTGAAGATGCAGATGCCGGCGGCGTCGAAGGCCGCGGTCGCGTCCTGGAAGGCCATCACCAGCTCGGGCTTGCCCTCGGCGGTCAGCGGGTCGGTCTTGACCGGGATGCCCAGCACCTCCGAGGCGACGGTGTAGCTGCGAAGGTGACAGGCGCCGCGGTTGCTGGTCGCGTAGGTCAGACCCATGCCCTGGATGCCGCGCGCATCGTAGGCCGGGAACTCCAGGCCCTTGACGCTCATGCTCAGGTCCGGGTGGCCGTACTTCTCGGTCAGGCGCTTCGAGCCCAGGCCGATGTCCTTGCCGAAGCCCTCGCCGCGCGCGGTGATCTCGGCGAAATGCACGAGTGCGCGGGCCGAGCCGAACGGTGCCTCGACGCCGAGCTGCTCCTTGGTCAGCGCGCCGATCTCGTAGAGCTCCATCACCGCGCCGATGGTCGCGCCGAAGGAGATCGGATCCATGCCCTGCTCGTTGCACAGGATGTTGGCGTACTGCAGCGCGTCGAGGTCGTTGACGCCGTTGGCGTTGCCCAGCGCCCAGGCGGCCTCGTACTCGAGCCCGCCGGTGGCGTCCCAGTACTGCGGCTTGTTCTCGACCGAGAAGTGGCCGGGGTCCATCTTCTGGATGCGACCGCAGGCGATCGTGCAGCCGAAGCAGGCCTGGTTGGTGACCAGCGGCTTCTTGCCGTCGGTCTTGCGCGGCGTGGCCATGGCCTCGGCCGAGATGTCCTTCGCGCCCTCGAACTGCACGTCGCGGTGGTTGCGCGTCGGCGAGGCGCCGATCTCGTTGATCACGTTCATCAGCACCTGGGTGCCGTAGGTCGGCAG
>CAYOXW010000048.1:4524-16558 GCA_964408005.1 uncultured Methylibium sp. | reverse complement strand
CCGCTGTTCGAGCTGTCGGACACCGCGCTGTCCATCGTGCTGGTGATCGGCTCGATCACGGCGCTGTTCATGGGCTTCCTGGGCATCATCCAGAACGACATCAAGCGCGTCGTCGCCTATTCGACGCTCTCGCAGCTCGGCTACATGACGGTGGCGCTCGGCGCCTCGGCCTACTCGGTGGCGGTGTTCCACCTGATGACCCACGCCTTCTTCAAGGCGCTGCTCTTCCTCGGCGCCGGTTCGGTGATCATGGGCATGCACCACGACCAGGACATCCGCCACATGGGTGGCCTGCGCAAGTACATGCCGATCACCTGGCTGACCTCGCTGGCCGGCTCGCTGGCGCTGATCGGCACGCCGCTGTTCTCGGGTTTCTACTCCAAGGACATGATCATCGAGGCGGTGCACGCCAGCCACCTGCCGGGCGCCGGCTTCGCCTACGCGGCGGTGCTGGCCGGCGTGTTCGTCACCGCCTTCTACTCGTTCCGGATGTACTTCCTGGTGTTCCACGGCGAGGAGCGTTTCGGCAAGGCCGACGATCACCACCACGACCACCACGGTGACGCCGACGACGAGGAGCCCTCGGCCGATCACCACCACGGCCTCGCGCCCGGCCAGAAGCCGCACGAGTCGCCCTGGGTCGTGACCGTGCCGCTGCTGCTGCTGGCGGTGCCCTCGGTCGTGATCGGCTACATGGCGATCAACGAGATGCTGTTCGGCGAGTTCTTCAAGGACGCGATCGCCGTCGACGCGGCGCGCCACCCGGCGATGGCCGAGCTGGCCGAGCACTTCCACGGCGCCGCGGCGATGGCGCTGCACGGCCTGCAGACGCTGCCGTTCTGGTTCGCGCTGGCCGGCGTCGCGCTGTCCTGGTTCTTCTACATGAAGCGTCCGGACATCCCCGTGGCGATCCAGGCGCGCTTCGGCCTGCTCTACCGACTGCTCGAGAACAAGTACTACATGGATGCGATCAACGAGAAGCTGATCGCCCCCACCGCGCGCCTGATCGGCCGTGGTCTGTGGCGGGGCGGTGACATGGCGCTGATCGACGGCACGATCAACGGCTCGGCCCGCCTGGTCGGCTGGATCGCGCAGCTCGTCCGGCTGTTCCAGTCGGGCTACATCTACCACTACGCACTGGTCATGATCGTCGGCGTGTTCGCGCTGATGACCTGGTTCGTGTGGCTGGCGAAGTGAGGCGCTGAACCATGGGCCTCCTCTCCATCGCCATCTGGCTGCCGATCGTCTTCGGCATCATCTTGCTGGCCATCGGCCGCGACGAGCAGGCCGGCGCGGTGCGCTGGATCGCGCTGATCGGCGCGGTGCTCGGCTTCCTCGTCACGATCCCGCTGATCACCGGCTTCGACACGTCGACCGCGGCAATGCAGTTCGTCGAGCAGGCGCCGTGGATCGATCGCTTCAACGTCAACTACCAGCTCGGCGTCGACGGCATCTCGGTGTGGTTCGTGCTGCTCACCGCCTTCATCACGATCATCGTCGTGATCTCGGCCTGGGAGGTGATCACCGAGCGGGTGCACCAGTACATGGGCGCCTTCCTGATCCTCTCCGGCCTGATGGTCGGGGTGTTCAGCGCGCTCGATGGCCTGCTGTTCTACGTGTTCTTCGAGGCCACGCTGATCCCGATGTACATCATCATCGGCATCTGGGGCGGGCCGCGGCGCGTCTACGCGGCCTTCAAGTTCTTCCTCTATACGCTGCTCGGCTCGCTGCTGATGCTCGTGGCGCTGATCTACCTCTACTACAAGAGCGGCGGCAGCTTCGACATCCTCGACTGGCACAAGCTGCCGCTGCCGATGACGGCGCAGACCCTGCTGTTCTTCGCCTTCTTCGCCGCCTTCGCGGTCAAGGTGCCGATGTGGCCGGTGCATACCTGGCTGCCCGACGCCCACGTCGAGGCGCCCACCGGCGGCTCGGTGGTGCTGGCGGCGATCATGCTCAAGCTCGGCGCCTACGGCTTCCTGCGCTTCTCGATGCCGATCGCGCCCGACGCCAGCCATGCCTGGGCCGGCTTCGTGATCGCGCTGTCGCTGGTCGCGGTGCTCTACATCGGCCTGGTCGCTCTGGTGCAGAACGACATGAAGAAGCTGGTCGCCTACTCGTCGGTGGCGCACATGGGCTTCGTGACGCTGGGCTTCTTCCTGTTCAACGAGCTCGGCGTGGCCGGCGGCATCGTGCAGATGATCAGCCACGGCTTCGTCTCGGGCGCGATGTTCCTGTGCATCGGCGTGCTCTACGACCGCGTGCACTCGCGCGAGATCGCGTCCTACGGCGGTGTCGTCAACACCATGCCGAAGTTCGCCGCGCTGGCGGTGTTCTTCGCGATGGCTAACTGCGGCCTGCCGGGCACGGCCGGCTTCGTCGGGGAGTGGATGGTGATCCTCGGCGCGGTCAAGGTGAACTTCTGGATCGGCCTGCTCGCCGCCACCACGCTGATCTTCGGCGCCGCCTACACGCTGTGGATGGTCAAGCGCGTGTACTTCGGCGACATCGCCAACGAGGACGTGCGCGCGCTGACCGACATCAACCACCGCGAGTTCCTGATGCTCGGCCTGCTGGCCGTCGCGACGCTGTGGATGGGCGTGTACCCCAAGCCCTTCACCGACGTGATGGATGCCTCGGTGACCGAGCTGCTGCGCCATGTGGCCGTGTCCAAGCTGAACTGACGACGGGCCACCCCCGATGAACGACATGAACTGGCACGCCGTCCTTCCCGAGATCGTCCTGCTCGCGATGAGCTGTGTCATCGCGATGGTCGATCTGTTCGTGCGCTCCCCGCGCCGCACGCCGACCTACCTGCTGTCGCTGGCCACGCTGGTCGCCGTCGGCGCGCTGCATCTGTCGCACTGGCAGGAGGCCACGACGCTGTACGCGATGCAGGGCATGGTGGTCGCCGACCCGCTGGGCCACCTGCTCGCGCTGTTCGCCACCCTCGCGACCTTCGTCAGCCTGGTCTACGCGCAGCCCTACGCGGCCGACCGCGAGATCCTCAAGGGCGAGCTGTTCACGCTGGCGCTGTTCTCGCTGCTCGGGATCTCGATCATGATCTCGGCCAACCACTTCCTGGTGCTCTACCTCGGGCTGGAGCTGATGTCGCTGAGCCTGTACGCGATGATCGCGCTGCGCCGCGACCACGCGGTGTCCACCGAGGCGGCGATGAAGTACTTCGTGCTCGGGGCGCTGGCCAGCGGCTTCCTGCTCTACGGCCTGTCGATGATGTACGGCGCCACCGGCGCGCTCGAGATCGGCGAGGTGTTCAAGGCCATCGCCTCGGGCACGATCAACGCGAAGGTGCTGGTGTTCGGCGTCGTCTTCGTCGTCGCCGGCCTGGCCTTCAAGCTTGGCGTCGTGCCGTTCCACATGTGGGTGCCCGACGTCTACCAGGGCGCGCCGACCGCGGTGACGCTGATGGTCGCCGCCGCGCCCAAGCTGGCCGCCTTCGCCATCACGATCCGCCTGCTGGTGGAGGGCATGATCGGGCTGGCCGTCGACTGGCAGCAGATGCTGATCATCCTGTCGGTCGCGTCGATGGTGATCGGCAACCTCGCGGCGATCGCCCAGACCAACCTCAAGCGCATGCTCGCCTACTCGGCGATCGCCCAGCTCGGCTTCATGCTGCTGGGTTTCACGCCGACGGTCATCTCGGGCAATACGCTGTCGGCGGCCAACGGCTACAGCTCGGCGCTGTTCTACCTGGTCGCCTACGTGATCACGACGCTGTGCACCTTCGGCGTGATCCTGCTGCTGGCGCGCCAGGGCTTCGAGGCCGACGAGATCACCGACCTCAAGGGCCTGAACCAGCGCAGCCCGCTGCTGGCCGGCGTGATGGCGGTGTGCATGTTCT
Source organism: uncultured Methylibium sp. (assembly GCA_964408005.1). GTDB lineage: Bacteria > Pseudomonadota > Gammaproteobacteria > Burkholderiales > Burkholderiaceae_C > Methylibium. The sequence goes on along the minus strand of CAYOXW010000048.1, from coordinate 12,696 downwards.
CGCTCGCCGGCATCCCGCCGACCGTCGGCTTCTACGCCAAGCTCGCGGTGCTGCAGTCGCTGGTGACGACCAACCTGAGCGGCTACATCGTGCTGGCGGTGGTGGCGGTGCTGCTGTCGCTGATCGGCGCCTTCTACTACCTGCGCGTCGTCAAGACCCTCTACTTCGACGAGGCCGACGCGGCGGCACCGGCGATCGTCGCTCCCGTCGAGGTGCGATCGCTGCTGGTGCTCAACGGCGCGGCGGTGCTGGTGTTCGGCGTCCTGCCGGGAGGCTTGATGACGATGTGCGCGGACGCGATCCGCCTGGCGCTCGCCGGCTGAGCCGGCCGGCGCTGCGGCCAGTGACGCGATGAGCGCGCCCGAGGATCCCCCTCACCTGCGTGAGACCTGCGTCGAGAGTCAGCTGGCCTGGCGCGGCGGATTCCTCGAGGTGCGCCGCGATACCGTGCGACTGCCGGATGGCCAGTCGGCGGTGCGCGAGTACATCGTCCACCCCGGCGCGGTGATGATCGTGCCCTTGCTCGACGACGGCCGTGTCGTCGTCGAGCGCCAGTACCGCTACCCGCTGCGTCAGGCCTTCGTCGAGTTCCCGGCCGGCAAGCTCGAGCCCGGCGAGCCGGTACTGGCCTGTGCCGTGCGCGAGCTGGCCGAGGAGACCGGCTACCGCGCTGCCGAGTGGGCCCGCGCCGGTATCCTGCACAACGCGATCGGCTATTCGAACGAAGGCATCGAGGTCTGGTTCGCGCGCGGTCTGCGGGCCGGCGAGGCGCGGCTCGACCCCGGCGAGTTCCTCGAGGTCCACACCGCCAGCCTCGAGGAGCTCGAGGGGCAGGCCGAGCGGGGCGAGCTGACCGACGCCAAGACGCTGATCGGCCTGCTCTGGCTCGCGAATTGGCGCAGCGGCCGGTGGGCCTTGCGCTGGCAGGCCGCGCCGGCGCCCTGATTCCCGCGCATCATCGCGACATGAAGGTTTTCAGCCTCCAGTGCGAGCAGGGCCATGCCTTCGAGGGCTGGTTCGGCTCCGAGGACGCCTACGTCGAGCAATGCCGGCGCGGTCTGGTCGAGTGTCCGCTGTGCGCGAGCCGCGAGGTGCTGCGCCTGCCGAGCGCGCCGCGGCTGAACCTGTCGGGCGCCCGCGTCGCCGACGCCGCCCAGGCGAGCCCCCCGGCCACGCCCGAGCAGCGCAGCGTCGAGGCGCTGTGGCTGCGCGCGGTGCGCCACGTGATGGCGCAGACCGAGGACGTCGGTGAGCGCTTTGCCGACGAGGCTCGCCGCATCCACTACGGCGAGGCGCAGGAGCGGGGCATCCGCGGCAACGCGAGCCAGGAGGAGGCGCAGTCGCTGCGCGACGAGGGCATCGAGGTGCATGCCCTGCCGCTGCCCGAGGCCCTGAAGGGCCCGGAGCACTGAGGCACGCAGGACAGCGAACTCAGAGCACGCGGCCTGGATTCATCAGGCCCTGCGGATCGAGCGCCTGCTTGATCGAGCGCATCAGGCCCAGCGCCACCGGCGACTTGTAGTGCGGCAGCGTGTCGCGCTTGAGCGCGCCAATGCCATGCTCGGCCGAGATCGATCCACCATGCGCCAGCACGGCGTCGTAGACGATGGTGTTGACGGCGTCCTCGTGCTCGCGCAGGAAGGCCGCCGCATCGGCGCCTTCCGGGCACTGCACGTTGTAGTGCAGGTTGCCGTCGCCCAGATGGCCGAAGTCGACCACCCGCACGCCGGGCAAGGCCTGCGCCAGCGCCGCGTCGGTCGCGGCGATGAAGGCGGGGATGCGCGACACCGGCAGCGCGATGTCGTGCTTGACGTTCAGCCCTTCCTCGGCCTGCGCCAGCGGGATGCTCTCGCGCAGGTGCCAGAGTTGGCGCGATTGCTGGACGCTCTCGGCCACCGCGGCGTCGGAGATCGTGCCGGCCTCGAAGGCCGCCTCGAGCAGCGCCTCGAAGCGCGCGCGGGCCTGGGCCTCGCCGTCGGCGTCCGAGAGCTCCAGCAGCACCGTCCAGGGGCTGGGCGCGAGCGGGCGGGGCAGGGCGGGGAAGTGGCGCTCGACCAACTCGAGCGCGCAGCGCCCCATCAACTCGAAGCCGCTCAGGCCGGCGCCCAGCCGCGCCTGCGCGAGCTGCAGCAGTGCCAGCGCGGCGGCCGGCGAGTCGCAGGCCGCCAGCGCGGTGCACTGTGCGGCCGGCGCCGGGTGCAGCTTCAGCGTCGCCGCGGTGATCACGCCCAGCGTGCCTTCGCTGCCGATGTAGAGCTCGCGCAGCGCGTAGCCGGTGTTGTCCTTGCGCAGGCCGGCAAGGCCGTCCCAGATGTCGCCCGCCGGCGTCACCACCTCCAGGCCCAGGCAGAGCTCGCGTGCGGTGCCGTAGCGCAGCACCTGGGTGCCGCCGGCGTTGGTCGCGAGCGTGCCGCCGATCGTGCAGCTGCCCTCGGCCGCGAGGCTCAGCGGGTAGAGCAGGCCGGCCGCGGCCGCCGCCTGCTGCGCTGTCTGCAGCACGCAGCCGGCCTCGGCGGTCAGCGTCAGGTTGGCGGCGTCGAGCGCGCGGATGCGGTTCAGCCGGCCCAGGCTCAGCAACACCTGCGTGCCGCTGTCGTCGGGCACGCCCCCGCCGACCAGGCCGGTGTTGCCCCCCTGGGGCACCAGGCTCGTGCCATGGGCGGCACAGGCCCGCACGACCGCCGCCACTTCGGCGGTGCTGGCCGGTCGCACGACGGCGAGCGCGCGGCCGCGCCAGCGCTTGCGCCAGTCGAGCTCATAGGCTGACAGATCGCCGTCGCTGAGGACATGCGCCGCGCCGACCGCCGCGCGCAGCGTTTCGAGCAGCGCGATCAAGCGGCGGGCTGCTTGAGCCGCCAGCGCACGTGCGCCGCACAGGCGGCGAACAGCGCGAGGCACAGCAGCACTTCGATGGCGGCGAGCACCGCGCTCAGACCCCGATCGCTGGTCGCGCGCACGACGCCTTCGGTGAAGTAGAGCCAGACGAACAGGGTGACCCAGCGGTAGGTGTAGAGCTTGCGGCGCAGCAGGCCGGTGAGCGGGACGAGGAGCGGGAGCACCTTCAACGCGAGCAGGCCGCTGCCGGTGGGCGCGAGCCACAGCTCCCAGCCCAGGCCGAGCAGGATCAGGCCGATCAGGCTGCCCACGGCGACGGCCCGCGTGGATTCGATGGCATTGCACGGAGACATGGCTGGCATCATATCGAGCATGACTGTCCCCGACGCCGCGCGCGAGGGCTGGCGCGAGCGGCTGGAACTGCTCGTCCAGACCCTGCAGACCTGGCCCTGGCTCGATACCCTCAAGACGCTGCGCCAACGCTTTCGCGAGGATCGACTCGGCCTCACCGCCTCGAGCCTGACCTTCACGACCACGATCGCCCTGGTGCCGCTGGCGACGGTGACGCTGGCGATCTTCAGCGCCTTTCCCATCTTCTCGCAGTTCCAGGGCGCGCTCGAGAAGTACTTCATCCAAAGCCTGGTGCCCGACGGCATCGCCAAGCCGGTGCTGGCGGCGCTGACGCAGTTCGCCGGCAAGGCCCACCGGCTCGGCAGCGCCGGCCTCGTCTTCCTCGTGCTGACCGCGATCGCGCTGATGCTGACGATCGATCGCACGCTCAACGCGATCTGGCGCGTGCGCCAGCCGCGCCCGATCGCGCAGCGCGTGCTGGTCTACTGGGCCGCCGCGACGCTGGGGCCCCTGCTGCTGGGCATCAGCCTGACGCTGACCTCCTACGCGATCTCGGCCTCCAAGGGCTGGGTCGGTGCGATGCCGGGCGGGCTGAGCCTCCTGCTCAACACCATGGAGTTCGCGCTGCTCGCCGGCGCGATGGCCGGGCTGTTCCACTACGTGCCCAACACCGAGGTGCGCTGGCGCCATGCGGTGGCCGGCGGCGTGTTCGTCGCGGCCGGCTTCGAGGTCGCCAAGCGCGGTCTGGCCTGGTATCTCAGCGAAGTGCCGAGCTACAACACCGTCTACGGCGCCTTCGCGACGGTGCCGATCCTGCTGGTGTGGATCTACCTCGGCTGGCTGATCGTCCTGTTCGGCGCGGTGATCGCGGCCTATGCGCCCAGCCTGTTGATGCGCGTCGTGCGGCGCCCGCCGACGCCGGGGCACCGCTTCACGCTGGCGGTGCAGCTGCTGCGCGAGCTCGCGCAGGCACGCTCGCTGTCGACCCACGGTCTCGGCGCGGCCCAGCTCACCGCCGCGCTGCGCACCGATCCACTGCAGATCGAACCGCTGCTCGACGCGCTGGTCGCGCTCGACTGGGTCGGGCGGCTCGACGAGGAGAGCGACAAGCGCCTCGTGCTGCTGTGCGACCCGGCAGCGACCAAGGTCCAGCCACTGGTCGCCGCCTTGCTGCTCGAGCCGACACCCACCTTGCGTGGCTTCTGGCAGCGCGCGGGCTTCGGCGAGCTCACGCTCGCCGACCTGCTCGACTGAACCCCGCCACACCATGATGCAGCGGCTTCATTGTGGGCTATATTGGGATGCAGCATTCCCGAGGAGCCGAGCATGAGAGTCAGCGACATCCTGCGCGTCAAGGGCGGCACGCTGTACACCGTCACGCCCGATCAAACGCTGGCCGAGGCGGCGGCCACGATGGCCGAGTTCGACATCGGCTCGCTGGTGGTGATGGAGCATGGCGAGCTCGTCGGCATCCTCACCTTCCGCGAGGTGATCCTCGCGATCACGCGCAACGGCGGCAGCGTCGGTGAAACGCGCGTGCGCAGCGTGATGGACGACGCGCCGCTGACCTGCACGCCCGAGACCGAACTCGACGAACTGCGCCGGCTGATGCTGGGCAAGCACGCGCGCTACACGCCGGTGCTGTCCAAGCGCACGCTGATGGGCGTGATCTCCTTCTACGACGTCGCCAAGGCGGTCGTCGAGAGCCAGGACTTCGAGAACCGCATGCTCAAGGCCTACATCCGCGACTGGCCGGCCGGGGCCGAGGACGAGCAGGCCGCTCAGCAGCAGCGGTGAGCGTGCGCGCCTGACGCCGGCGGCGGCGTTGCAGGGGCGCTGTTGCGGCGCTCGTCACGGGGCGGCTGTCACAATGGGCGCTCATCCTGCACCTGCCTGCGCTCCATGTCCGGCTCCACCCTCGGCCACCTGTTCCGCGTCACCAACTTCGGCGAATCCCACGGCCCGGCCATCGGCTGCGTGATCGACGGCTGCCCGCCCGGCCTGGCCCTGTCCGAGGCCGACATCCAGCCCGAGCTCGACCGCCGCCGCCCCGGCACCAGCCGCCACGTCACGCAGCGCAACGAGCCCGACGCGGTCGAGATCCTGTCCGGCGTCTACGAGGGGCAGACCACCGGTGCGCCGATCTGCCTGCTGATCCGCAACACCGATCAGCGCAGCAAGGACTACGGCAACATCCTCGATACTTTCCGTCCCGGCCACGCCGATTACACCTACTGGCACAAGTACGGCCTGCGCGACCCGCGCGGCGGCGGGCGCAGCTCGGCGCGTCTGACGGCCCCGATGGTCGGCGCCGGCGCGGTCGCCAAGAAGTGGCTGCGCGAGCAGCATGGCGTCGGCTTTCGCGGCGGCATGGCGGCGCTCGGGCCGATCGAGATCGCCTTCGAGGGCTGGGAGTATGTGGGCGACAACCCGTTCTTCGCGCCCAATGCCAGCCAGATCGCCGCGCTCGAGGCCTACATGGATCAGCTGCGCAAGGATGGCGACTCGGTCGGCGCGCGCATCGTCGTCGAGGCCACCGGCGTGCCGCCGGGCTGGGGCGAGCCGCTGTTCGACAAGCTCGACGCGGACATCGCCCACGCGATGATGGGACTCAACGCCGTCAAGGGCGTCGAGATCGGTGCCGGCTTCGCGAGCGTCGCGCAGCGCGGCTCCGAGCATGGCGACGAGCTGACGCCCGAGGGTTTCCTGAGCAACCACGCCGGTGGCATGCTCGGTGGCATCAGCAGCGGGCAGGACATCCGCGTCGCGATCGCGATCAAGCCGACCAGCTCGATCCGCACGCCGCGCCGCTCGATCGACCGGGCTAACCAGCCCACGACCGTCGAGACCTTCGGTCGCCACGACCCCTGCGTCGGCATCCGTGCGACGCCGATCGCCGAAGCCCTGCTGGCCCTGGTGCTGATGGATCACGCGCTGCGCCATCGCGCGCAGTGCGGCGACGTGCGGCTGCCGGTGCCGCCGATTCCCGCCGCGGCGCCCTAGGGCGGCTGGCCGCAGCGGCTGTTCAGTGCAGCAGCGGGCGCAGTGCCTGCAGCAAGGGCTCGGGCTCGGTGGGCTTGGGCACGAAGGCGTTCATGCCGGCGGCGCGGTAGCGGTCGGCGTCGCGCCGTGCCGATGCGGAGGAGATGCACAGGATCGGCGTCGCGGCCTCGCCCTGGGCAGCCTCGTGGGCGCGGATGCGCCGCGTCGCCTCGGCGCCCGACAGCACCGGCATCTTGTCGTCCATCAGGATCACGTCATAGGGCAGGGCCGTGCTGCGCGCGCGCTCCACGGCCAGCGCGCCGTTGTCGGCCTCCTCCACGTGCGCGCCGGCCTGCTGAAGCCAGGTGGTCACGAGCAGGCGGTAGACCGCATCGTCGTCGACCACCAGCAGGTGCGTGCCATGCAGCGGCGGAGGGTCGGGCGGTGGCGGCACAGCGGGCTCGTCGCCGGCCTCGGCCAGCGCGTCGGGATCCAGCACCGTGATCGCCGTGCGCGAGACGCGGATCAGGCCGCACTGCGCCAGCTTCTTCAGCTCGGTGTTGACCTGCTGGCGGCCGACACCGAGCATCGCGGCGAAGTCGGCCTGCGACAGCCGCATCGACAGCATCAGTCCCTCGGGACGCGGCGTGCCGAAGCGCCGCGCGAACTGCAGCAGCTGGCGCTGGATGCGCCGGCCCAGCGGCAGCGTGACCGCGTCGCGCAGCCGGTCGTAGAGCTGGCGGCTGCGCAGCGCCATCTGGCGCATCAGGATCTCCGCCAGGCGGGGATGGCGGCGCAGCGATGCGGCCACCAGCGGGGTCGAGATCGTCAGCAGCACCGCGTCCTCGTGGACGCGCAGGTCGTGGGTGTGCGGCCCACCGTCGGTGATCGGGATCAGGCCGTGCACGTCGCCGGCGCCGAGAAAGGCGTAGACATGGGGGTTGCGCCCGCCGAGACCGCGGCCGACGGCGACCACGCCATCGACGACCAGCAGCAGACCGTCGCAGCGCTCGCCATGGCGGTGGATCAGCTGGCCGCGCGGGGTGTGCTGCAGCCGACCTGAGGCGACCCAGTGACCCAGCAGCGCCTGGGCCTCCCCGTGCGCGAAGAAGCGCTGCAGCTGTGCGCCCGCCAGAGCGCGGTAGGCCGCACCGGGCTGCCGCCTGTCCGAGCGTCGGTTCGCGGTCGTCGCCATTGTTGTTGTCGTTGCCTGGAGCCCCCGGCACGCGCCCGGTGATGGCGCGCTCCGGGCAGCGCGGCCCGCCTGTGTGACTTGTTGCCACTCTAGGGGGATTTGCACCGCAACCCGGCCCCTCCGTGGTTGACAGGGGACGGCAGATTCGACTTTGTGTCGGCTAGCCGACACAGCGGCGCCGACGCGCACACGCGGCTGGCGATACCGCGATCCGCCGGGCCGGGTGGGCGAGGCCGAGGAGGCGAGGGGCGTGCCGGGCACGCGAGCCTGTGCGGCCCGGCAGCGACCGAACGGCGGCCGGGCCATGGTCATGGCCCGGCGTGCAAGAACGTGGTCGCCGGCCCGCTGGGGGGCGGCGACGGGCCCGGCTCAGGCGTAGTCGGCGACCGGCACGCAGCTGCAGAACAGGTTGCGATCGCCGTGCACGTTGTCGATGCGGCCGACCGGGGACCAGTACTTGTCGTGCCGCAGCGAGGCGAGCGGGTAGGCCGCGTCCTCGCGCGTGTAGGCATGGGGCCAGTCGGCCTTGAGCAGCACCTCGGCGGTATGAGGCGCGTTCTTCAGCGGGTTGTCCCCCTGCGGCCACCGGCCCTGCTCGACCTTCGCGATCTCGGCGCGGATCGCGATCATCGCGTCGCAGAAGCGGTCGAGCTCGGCCAGCGACTCGCTCTCCGTCGGTTCGACCATCAGCGTGCCGGGGACCGGGAAGCTCAGCGTCGGGGCGTGGAAGCCGTAGTCGATCAGGCGCTTGGCGACGTCCTCGGCCGTGACGCCGCTCGTCTCCTTCAGCGGGCGCAGGTCCAGGATGC
>CAYOXW010000048.1:0-4514 GCA_964408005.1 uncultured Methylibium sp. | reverse complement strand
GACACAGCCGCCATAGACGCCCTCGACATTGCCGCTGAAGTGGATGTCGTAGTTCTCGGTCAGCCGCGCGGCGATGTAGTTGGCGTACAGTATCGCCGTCTCGGTCGCGGCGGTCAGGCCGGGCGCGCCCATCATGCGCATGTACATCCAGCTGATCGGCAGCACCGCGGCATTGCCCAGCGGGGCGGCCGAGACCGGGCCGACGGCGGCGGGCGGGCCGTCGGCAGCCGCCTCGGCCGGGCGCTTGGGCAGGCAAGGCACCCCATCCAACACCACCCAAACCCGGCCCACGCCCCCCCCGCCCCCGCCGTGCGCGATGAAGAAAGTCTTGTGCAGGTTCAGGTGGCTGACGTCGCCGCCGAACTCGCCCGGCGCGGCGACGCCGACCAGCGCGTTCATGTTCGCGCCGTCCACGTAGACGCGTCCGCCGAACTGGTGGACCAGCGCGCACAGCTCCTTCACGTGGGTGTCGAACACGCCGTAGGTCGACGGGTAGGTGATCATCACCGCGGCCAGGCGCGGTCGGTGCTGCTCGCACTTCAGGCGCAGGTCGCCGAGGTCGATGTTGCCCTCGGCGTCGCACTTGACCACGACGATCTGCATGCCGGCCATCTGCGCGCTGGCCGGGTTGGTGCCGTGGGCGCTCTCGGGGATCAGGCATATGTCGCGCCAGTCCTCGCCGCGCGAGGCGTGCCAGGCGCGGATCGCCAGCAGGCCGGCGTACTCCCCTTGCGAGCCGGCATTGGGCTGCAGGCTGATGCCGGCGTAGCCGGTCGCCTGGCACAGCCAGCGCTGCAGCTGCTGGTCGAGCTCGGCGTAGCCGGCGAGTTGCGCGGCCGGCGCGTAGGGGTGGACATGCGCGAACTCGGGCCAGGTGACCGGGATCATCTCGCTGGTCGCGTTGAGCTTCATCGTGCACGAGCCCAGCGGGATCATCGTGCGGTCGAGCGCGAGGTCCTTGTCGGCGAGGCGGCGCAGGTAGCGCAGCATCTCGGTCTCGCTGTGGTGGGTGTTGAACACCGGGTGGGTGAGGAAGTCGCTGCTGCGGCGCAGCTCGGACGGGATCAGCGGGTCGACGCCCTTGTCGAAGCGGCCCAGCGCCGGCAGCGTCTGGCCGGGTTGCGCGAACCAGGACCACAGGCGCGTCAGCTCCTCGCGGCGCGTGGTCTCGTCGAGCGTGATGCCCACATGCGCCGGCGACACGCGGCGCAGGTTCGCTCCCTCGAACAGGGCGCGGGCGATCACCGTCTCGGTGGCCGCGCCGGTCTCGACGGTCACGGTGTCGAAGGCGCTGTCGTGCACCAGCGTGCAGCCCAGTTCCTCGAGACCCTGCGCCAGGATCGCGGTGTAGGCCGCGACGCGCAGCGCGATGCGCTTGAGCCCCTGCGGGCCGTGGTAGACCGCGTACATGCTCGCGACCACCGCCGGCAGCACCTGGGCCGTGCAGATGTTCGAGGTCGCCTTCTCGCGGCGGATGTGCTGCTCGCGCGTCTGCAGCGCGAGGCGGTAGGCGGTGTTGCCCTGCGCGTCGACGCTGACGCCGACCAGCCGGCCGGGCATCGAGCGCTTGAACTCGTCGCGGCAGGCCAGGTAGGCGGCATGCGGGCCGCCGGCGCCCATCGGCATGCCGAAGCGCTGGGTCGAGCCGACGACGATGTCGGCGCCCCATTCGCCCGGCGGGAGCAGCAGCGTCAGCGCCAGCGGATCGGCCGCGGCGACGAAGGCCCCGTGCTGCGCATGCACCGCCTCGGTCAGCGCGCGCAGGTCGTGCACGGCGCCGGTGCTGCCCGGGTACTGGGCCAGCGCGCCGAAGCACTCGCCCTGCTTCGCGAGCGTCGCCAGCTCCCCGACGACGAGCTCGATGCCCAGCGGCTCGGCGCGGGTGCGCAGCACCTCGATCGTCTGCGGGTGGCAGTCCTCGGCGACCAGGAAGCGCGCGCTCTTGGACTTCACGCTGCGCTTGGCCAGCGTCATCGCCTCGGCCGCCGCGGTGGCCGCGGCGATCGCCGCGGCGTTCGCGATCGCCCTGCCGGTGAGATCGCAGACCACGGGCGGGAAGTTCAGCAGCGCCTCCAGACGGCCCTGGGAGATCTCCGCCTGGTAGGGCGTGTAGGCCGTGTACCAGGACGGGCTCTCGAGCACGTTGCGCAGGATGACGCCCGGCGTCAAGGTGCCGTGGTAGCCCTGACCGAGATAGCTCTTGAGCACCTGGTTGCGTCCGGCGAGCGCGCGCAGTTCGGCGAGCGCCTGCGCCTCGCTCACCGGCGCCGGCAGGCCCATCGTGCGGCTGCGTGCGATGCTCGCCGGCACGATGGCCTCGATCAGCGCGCGCCGCGAGGCCGCGCCGATCACCGACAGCATGTGGGCCTCGTCAGCGGCATCCGGGCCGATGTGGCGCGCGGCGAACTCGGCGGCGTTCTCGAGCTGCTCGAGCGGCAGGGCGGTGGGCATCAGCATGGCGGGGGCTCCGGGTTCGGTGTCAGGGCGCGCGGGCCGGCGTCACAGGGTCTTGAGCAGGGCGTCGTAGGCGGGGGCGTCCATCAGGGCCTCGAGCTCGGCCGGCGCCGTCACCTTGACCTTGAAGAACCAGCCGGCAGCGAGCGGGTCGGTGTTGGCGAGCGCCGGGTCGGCGCGCAAGGCCTCGTTGACCTCGACGATCTCGCCGGCCACCGGCATGTAGAGATCGGCCGCGGCCTTGACCGATTCGACGACGCCCGCGACCTCGCCCTTGGCGAAGCTCGCGCCGACCGCCGGCAGGTCCACGAACACCACGTCCCCGAGCGCGTCCTGCGCATGCACCGTGATGCCGACCGTCGCGGCGGCCGGATTTGCGGTGTCGATCCACTCGTGGTCGGGCGTGTACTTGAGGGCCATCGGAAAGCTCCTGGAAGGGTTGCGGGGCAGCGAGTATCGGCGTCAGAGGCGCACGTAGCGGCGGGGCACGAAGGGCAGCGGCGTCACGCGCATCGGCAGGCGCTTGCCGCGCACCAGCGCATAGACCTCGGCGTGTGCGGCGGTGTGGTTGGCCGGCAGCCGCGCCATCGCGATCGGCTGGTCGACCGTCGGCGCCAGCGTGCCGCTGCTGACATGGCCGAGCTTGTGGCCCTGCGCATCGACGAGCTCGGCTCCTTCGCGCACCGGCACGCGCTCCAGGCCGACCAGGCCGACGTGCTTGCTGTGCGCGCCGTGGACGAGCTGGGCGTCGATGGCGTCCGCACCCGGGTAGCCACCGGCGCGCGCGCCGCCGGCGCGCCGCACCTTCGGGATCGCCCAGGCCAGCGCGGCCTCGACCGGGCTCGTGCTCGCGTCGATGTCATGGCCGTACAGCGGCAGCCCGGCCTCGAGGCGCAGCGTGTCGCGCGCGCCCAGGCCGGCCGGCGCGACCTCGGGTTGGGCGAGCAGTGCGCGCGCCAGCGCCTCGGCGGCGTCGGCGGGCACCGAGATCTCGAAGCCGTCCTCGCCGGTGGAGCCCGAGCGGGTGACGTAGCAGTCCGCGCCGGCCAGCGCGAAGGCCCCGCCGGTCATGAAGGACAGGGCCGCGACACCCGGGGCGAGCCGCGCCAGCGCCGTCACCGCCTGCGGCCCCTGCAACGCGAGCAGCGCGCGCTCGGCCTGCAGTTGCACGCCGCAACGGTGGCCGATATGGGTCTGGAGGTGGGCGAGGTCGGCCGCCTTGCAGGCGGCGTTGACGACGACGAGGAAGTCGTGCTCGCGGCGCGTGACCATCAGGTCGTCGAGCAGGCCGCCTGCGGTGTTGGTGAAGTAGCCGTAGCGCTGCTGGCCCGGCGCGAGACCGAGCACGTCGATCGGGATCAGGCTCTCGAGCGCCTTGGCGGCCTCGGCCGGCTCGGCGGCGTGCACGCGCACCTGGCCCATGTGCGAGACGTCGAACAGGGCCGCGCTCGCGCGGCAATGGCGGTGCTCGGCGATCAGCCCGCGCGGGTACTGCACCGGCATGTCATAGCCGGCAAAGGGCACCATGCGGGCGCCGAGTTCGGCGTGCAGCGTGTACAGCGGGGTGCGCAGGAGCGCGGCGGTGGTTCCGGACATACGACGGGCGTCTCGAGGGCGTCAGGGCCACCTCCATGGAGGTGGTGCTTGTGGCCCTCGCTGTCCGGGTACCTGAGAGATTGGCAGGTGTCGGCTGAACCTCGACCCGCTTGCCCCTTCGGTGGGCCGCCAACCACACGGCCACTCTCCAGTGAGGAACGCCTCGTTGCCGAAGCGCTTGTCAGTCCTGGGTGCCTGAGCGTTCGAGGAGGGTCCCCTGCGCCGTCGGCGGTTCGCTAGGCGAACTCTCTCCTGACAATGTGCATGTTACTTCATGTTTGGAGGACCGGGCGGCGCCGGGGCCGGGCCGGCGCACTCCATAAGAAGGTTGCAAGGCCGATAAGCAACGGTGATCGGGGCGGTCTCACATGCCGACGTAGTTCGGCCCGCCGCCGCCCTCCGGCGCGAGCCAGACGATGTTCTGCGTCGGGTCCTTGATGTCGCAGGTCTTGCAGTGCACGCAG
>CAYOXW010000047.1:0-17049 GCA_964408005.1 uncultured Methylibium sp. | reverse complement strand
CCGCCCCCGCCGGCCCCCGGCCGGGCTTCGACGCCCAGGCCGCGCAGCCGCAACGGCCGCCGCACGCTGGCGGTCCCGCACGGCCGGAGCGTGCCGAGCGCCCCGACCGCGCCGAGCGGGCGGAGCGCTCCGAGCGCGGCGATGGCGGGCGCGCCGAACGCCAGGCTCAGCGCCCCGGCGAGCGCTGAGCCCACACGACCAGCGGGGCCGGGGACCGGCGCGCAAGCGCACAAAACCGGCCGCCGGGCCTCGCTTTTGGCGGTCATGCCCCTGCGGTAACCACGGCACGATCGATTCCGGTCGGTGCCTGCCCGCCGGGCTCCTACAATGGTGCGGCGCAGCAGATGCATCGAAGAAGTGCACGGCGGTCCGCCGCCAGCGACGGGGGGCACCCGCCACTCACGAATCCGTTCCGAGGCCTTCATGCTCTATCAGCTCTATGAAACGCAGCGCGCGCTGCTGAGCCCCTTCGCCGAATTCGCGACCGCGTCGGCCAAGCTGTACAGCCACCCGCTCTCGCCGTTCGCGCATGCGCCCGGGGCACAGCGCATCTCGGCCGGCTTCGAGCTGGTGCACCGGCTGACCAAGGAGTACGAGAAGCCCGAGTTCGGCATCACCAACATCACGGTCGGCGGCGTCGACGTGGTCGTGCAGCAGCAGACGGCGATCGAGAAACCCTTCTGCCGGCTGCTGCGCTTCAAGCGCTTCACCGACGACGCCAAGCAGCTCACCAAGATGCGCGACCAGCCCAGCGTGCTGGTGGTGGCGCCGCTGTCGGGCCACCACTCGACGCTGCTGCGCGACACGGTGCGCAAGCTGCTCGAGGATCACAAGGTCTACATCACCGACTGGATCGACGCGCGCATGGTGCCGGCCGACGTCGGCCCCTTCCATCTCGACGACTACGTGCACTACGTGCAGGAGTTCATCCGTCATGTCGGTCCCGAGGTCAACGTGATCTCGGTGTGCCAGCCGACCGTGCCGGTGCTCGCCGCGGTCTCGCTGATGGCCAGCGCCGGCGAGAAGACGCCGCGCACGATGACGATGATGGGCGGCCCGATCGACGCCCGCAGGTCGCCGACGGCGGTCAACAACCTCGCGATGAACAAGAGCATCGAGTGGTTCGAGAACAACGTGATCTACCGCGTGCCGCCGAACTACCCCGGCGCCGGCCGGCCGGTCTACCCGGGCTTCCTGCAGCACACCGGCTTCGTCGCGATGAACCCGGACCGCCACCTGACCTCGCACTACGATTACTTCGCCGACCTGATCCGCGGCGACGACGAGAGCGCCGAGTCGCATCGCCAGTTCTACGACGAGTACAACGCGGTGCTCGACCTGCCGGCCGAGTACTACTTGGACACCATCCACACCGTGTTCCAGGACTTCGCGCTGGTCAACGGCAGCTGGACGGTCGGCGGCCAGCCGGTGCGTCCGCAGGACATCAAGACCACCGCGCTGCTGACGGTCGAAGGCGAGCTCGACGACATCTCCGGTGCCGGCCAGACGGCGGCGGCGCTCGACCTGTGCACCGGCATCACGAAGGCACGCAAGCGCCACTACGACGTGGTCGGGGCCGGCCACTACGGCCTCTTCTCGGGCCGGCGCTGGCGCGAGCTGGCCTACCCCGAGATCCGCGACTTCATCGCCAAGTACCAGAAGTGAGCGTGTCCGCGCGGGCGCCGTCGGTCGACGCGATCGACGCCGCGCTGCCGCAGACGCAGTGCACGCGCTGCGGCTACCCGGACTGCCACGGCTACGCCGAGGCGATCGCGGACGGCCGTGCCGGCATCGACCGCTGCCCGCCCGGCGGTGCCGAGGGCATCGCCCGGCTGGCCGCACTCACCGGCCAGGCGCCGCCGCCGCTGGACGCGAGCTGCGGTGCCGAGGGCCCGCGGCGTCTGGCCGTGATCGACGAGGCGGCCTGCATCGGCTGCACCCGCTGCATCGAGGCCTGCCCGGTCGACAGCATCATCGGCGCGGCCAAGCGCATGCACACCGTCATCGAGGCGCTGTGCACCGGCTGCGAGCTGTGCCTGCCGGCCTGCCCGGTGGACTGCATCGCGCTCGAGGACGCGACGCCGGGGCGCAGCGGCTGGGCCGCCTGGTCGGCCGCGCAGGCCGGCGAGGCGCGCGAGCGCTACCGCACGCGCCAGGCGCGGCGCACGCGCGAGCGTGACGAACAGGCCGAGCGACTGGCGGCGCGCAGCCTGCTCGCCACGCCCGCGCCGACCGAGGCGCCCGATGCGCGTCAGGCGCTCGTCGCCGCGGCCCTGGCGCGCGCACGCGCCCAGCGCGGCGGCTGAGACCGGCGCGCGCGGGGCGGTCACAATCGCGACCCGATGACGCCGCCCCAGATCGAGAGCTTCTTCGCCGTGCTCGCCGCGGCCAATCCGCAGCCGGCCAGCGAGCTCGCCTACAGCTCGGTGTTCGAGCTGCTCGCCGCGGTGCTGCTGTCGGCCCAGGCCACCGATGTCGGCGTCAACAAGGCAACGCGGCGGCTGTTCGCGCTGGCGCCGACGCCGCAGCGCATGCTGGCCCTCGGCGTCGAGGGCATCGCCGAGCAGATCCGCACGATCGGCCTGTACCGCAACAAGGCCCGCCACCTGCACGAGACCTGCCGGCTGCTGATCGAGCGCCACGGCGGCGAGGTGCCGCGCACGCGCGAGGCGCTCGAGGCCCTGCCCGGCGTGGGCCGCAAGACCGCGAACGTCGTGCTCAACGTCGCCTTCGGCGAACCGACGATGGCGGTCGACACGCACATCTTTCGCGTCGCCAACCGCACCGGCCTGGCGGCGGGGGCCACGCCGCTGGCCGTCGAGCTCAAGCTGCTCGAGCGCGTGCCCGCGGCCTACCGCGTGCACGCGCACCATTGGCTGATCCTGCACGGCCGCTACGTCTGCCAGGCCCGCAAGCCGCGCTGCGCGGCCTGCGCGGTGTCGGACTGCTGCGACTGGCCGGACAAGTCCCTCGGCAGCCGCTGAGGCCTCACAAAGCGGGACAAGATGTCAACTTGTGCAGGTCCCGTGCGGCGGCGGCACGGTCAAAATCCACGCCATGCCCAGCAGTGATGCCCTGAGGGACATCTGTGGCCGCCTCGACAGCGGCGACATCGACTATGTGCAGTTCCTCGAACTGTTCACGCGCGAGCTCGCCCGCGAGATGGACTGCAGCTTCGCGGGCATCTGGATCTTCGTCGGCGGCGAAGGCGGCCGCCTGCTGCACAACATCGCGATGTACGACGCCGCGCAGGACCGCATGGTCGCCGCCGCGCCGATCGAGGGGCCGGCGGTCGCCGCCTACTTCGACGCACTGCTGCGCGACGGTTGCGTGGTCGCGCCCGATGCGCTGACCCACCCGGCCACCGCCGGCTTCCGCAAGGAGTTGCTGCGCAAGGACGTGCGCTCGCTGATCGACGTGTGCTTCTCCGGCAACGGCAGCCTGTTCGGCGCCTTCAGCTGCGAGCAGGTCGGCCGCCGCGTCGACTGGTCGCCGCGCCAGCTGCAGCGCCTGCGCCAGATCGGCGTGGCCGCGAGCCTGACGCTGGTGCGCTCGGTGCACTGGCAGGTCGACACGGCCCACGGCGCGCTGTGGGAGACCAGCACGCCGAACCGGCTGCTGACGATGCCGATGCCGCTCGACCTCGACCTCGATCCCAAGTAGGTCCGCCCGCCTAGGGCCTGCCCGGACCCCCAGAAGGCGTGCGCCGCCGCTCGCGCTCCAGCACCTCGCAGACCGCCTGCACGCCCAGCACGATGCGCGGGCCGGCGCGTGCGATCAGGTCGCCGTCGAGGCGGTAGTAGGCCCCGCGACGCGTCGCCGCCAGGCCCCTTGCGGCGCGCCAGGGCGCGAACACCACCGCCTCGGGCTGATGGCTCCACGGCCGCTCCGGGCGCTCGCTGCCGGTCAGCACCACCTCGGGGTCGGCCGCGAGCACCGCCTCGGTCGACACCGGCGGCACCAGCGGCGCGAGGTCGGCGAACACATTGCGCCCGCCGCACAGCGCCAGCACGTCGCTGACGAGGTGGCGGCCGTTGAGGGTCAGCAGCGGCTGCGGCCACACCTGGTAGAAGACCCGCAGCGGCGCCGCGCCGGCATGGCGCTGGCGCAGCGACTCGAGTTCGCCACGCAGCCGCCGGGCCGCCTGTGCGCCCTCGGCGTCACGCCCGAGCAGCCGTGCGACGCGCTCGATCGAAGCGGCCACCTCGCCGAGGCGCTGCGATTCGAAGCGCACGACGCGCAGCCCGGCGGCCTCGAGCGCACGCACCTCGCGGTCCGGATTGCCGCTGAGCCACGCCAACACCAGGTCGGGCTTGAGCAGCAGCAGGCGCTCGACGTCGAAGCGCGCATGGTCGCCGATGCGCGGCAGCGCCCGTGCCGGCGCCGGATGGTCGCTCGCGTCGATGGTGCCGACCAGCTGCCCGCCGCCGCCGACCGCGTAGACGATCTCGGTCAGGTGCGGCGCGAGCGTGACGACGCGCTGGGCCGGGCCGGGCAGGCGATGCACGCGGCCGGCGTCGTCGACGAAGTCGATGGGCGCGGCGCGCAGCGACAGCGCCGCCGCCAGCAGCGCGAGGCCGAGCGCGAACCGCGCCCCCCGCCTCACGGCGCCGCCGCGCCGCCGCGCGGCCCGATCCAGAACCGCTGCTCGCCGCAGACCTCGACACGCTCGATCGCGACGCCATAGGCGGCGGACAGCCGCGCCGGCGTCATCACCGCTTCGCGCGGCCCGGCGGCCACGCCGCCGCGTCCGTCGAGCAGCACCGCATGGCTCGCGAGCTGCCAGGCAAGCTGCACATCGTGCAGGCTGGCGCACACCGCTCCGCCGCGCACCGCGTGGGCGAGCAGCACGCCCAGCAGCTGCTGCTGGTGCGCGAGGTCGAGGTGCGAGGTCGGCTCGTCGAGCAGCAGCAGCGGCGCGTCCTGCCACAGCGCGGCGGCCAGCGCGACGCGCTGGCGTTCGCCGCCCGACAGGCGCCGCACGTCGGCCGCGGCGAGCGCGCCCAGATCGAGCCGCCCGAGCAGGCCGGCGAGCGCGGCCTCGTCGCCGGCCACGCCGCGCCGCGCCGCGCGCACCGTTTCGTCGACGCGCGCCGGGAAGGGATCGTTCCAGAACTGCGGGCACCAGGCACGCCAGCGCGCCAGTGCCTCGGGCAGCCAGCCGGCCAGCGCGCGGCCCTGCAGCGCCAGGGCGCCGCCGGTGGGCGGCAGCAGTCCGGCCAGGGTGGCGATCAGCGTCGACTTGCCGGCACCGTTCGGTCCGAGCACGACCCAGCGCTCGCCGGCGCCGACCTCGAGGTCGACACCGGCCGCGAGCCGGCGCGCCCCCGGCCGCGAGCCGGCATGCAGCGCGAGCGCCTCGACGCGCAGCCGCAGCGGCTCGTGCCAGGGACTCATCGGCCGCGGGCCAGCAAGGTGAGGAACATCGGCACGCCGACCGCCGCCGACAGCACGCCGACCGGCAGCTGCAGCGGTGCGAACAGCGTGCGCGCGGCCGCGTCCGCCAGCACGATGAAGCTGCCGCCGGCCAGGGCGCTGGCCAGCAGCAGCGGCCGCACCGAGCGCACGCCCAGCAGCCTCAGGGCCTGTGGCACGACCAGTCCGACGAAGCCGATCGCACCGGCCGTCGCGACCGCCGCGCCGGTCGCCAGTGCCGCGGCAGCCAGCGCCTCGCGCTTGCGGCGCGCGACCGGCACCCCCAGGCTCTCGGCCCAGGCGTCGCCGCGTGCGAGCAGCGCCAGGTCCTCGGCCCCCCGCCAGACCAGCGCCAGCGCCAGCGGCAGCGCGATCCACAGCGGCCACCACACCAGCGCGCCGTTGAGGTCGCCGAGCAGCCAGAACAGCAGCCCGCGCAGCGGCGCCTCGGGCACCAGCACCAGCAGCGCCGACACCAGCGCCGAGCAGCCCGCGCCGATCATCACGCCGATCAGCAGCAGCGTGCTGCGCGCCTCGCCGGGCGGTTGCAGGCCGTGGCCACGGCCCAGGGTGCGCCAGGCCAGCGCAAACAGCAGCGCGACCGCCGCGGCCGCGCCGAGCGCCGCGCCCAGCATGATCGCCAGCGCGGCCAGCAGCGGCGGTGCGAGCAGCATCGCCGTCAGCGCGCCGACCGAGGCCCCGCCGGACAGGCCGAGCACGTAGGGATCGGCCAGCGCGTTGCGCGTCAGCAGCTGCATCAGCGCGCCCGCCAGCGCCAGCGCGGCACCGGCACCGAAGCCGGCCAGCACGCGCGGCGCGCGCACCTGCCAGACGATGTCGGCGCTGCCGTAGCCGAAGCCCGAGGAGCCGATCGCGAGCCCGAGCGCGAGTGCGCCGAGCGCCGCCAGCCCCAGCAGACACAGGAAGCGCGCCGGGCGCGGCGGCGCCAGCCGGTGGTCGATTGGGGCGGCGCCAGCGGCCACGGCGAACCGGCGTCGGCGCCGCTCAGAAGCGCAGGCGCGCGGAGGCCGTCACGACACGCCCGGCTTCCGGGTAGATCGAGGTCGGCTGCCCGCCGGCACAGGCGAAGGCGAGCGTGTAGTAGGTCCGGTCGGTCACGTTGCTCGCGCCAACCGCCAGTTCGAGGCCGTCCATCTGATACGCATAGCGCAGGTCGAGGGTCGTGTAAGTGGGGATCGAGCAAGTGTTGCCGAAGTCGGCGTGCTGCGAAGCCACACGGTTCATGATGGCCGTCACGCTGTGCCCGGCCCCCGGCGCCCAGTTGCCGCGCAGCGACAGCGTGCGCTCCGGTGCCAGCGGCACGTCGCGTCCATCGTAGGGGCCGGCGGTGAAGGTCGAGCGCCGCAGCGCGCCGGCGAGCCCCACGCTCAGCGTCGGCGTCACCGGCGCCGACGCCTCCAGCTCCACCCCCTGGCGACGCGTGTCGTCGAAGTTGACGTTCGCGCCGCTCATGCCGCCGAACGGGTCGGCCGCGAGCGGATCGAAGCCGATCTCGTTGCGCAGCGCGCTGCGGTACACGCGCAGGTCGACACGCCGGCCGGCGTCGGCCCAGCGCAGCCCCAGTTCGGCATCGCGCGAGGTCTGGGGGCGCAGTTCGGCACCGCCGGAGGTGTAGCTGAACTCGTCCACGTTCGGCAGGCGGAAGCTGCGCCCGACGCGCCCGTACAGCCCGGCGCTGCCGCTCAGCGGCAGCAAGGCGCCGAGCTCCCAGGCATGCTCGCGCTCGTCGATGAGCTGCGCGCTCGCGCTGTTGCGCTTGTCGATCGACTCGCTGCGCGCGCCGGCGCTGAGGCGCAGCCCGCCCGGCAGCGTGGCCTCGTCCCGCAGGTAGACCGCCGTCGAGTCCTGCGTGGCCACCGAGCCGTACAGGCCGGGCACGACGCGCCTCCACATGCCGCGGTCCAGGCCCAGGACCAGCGCATGCTCGACATCACCCCAGCGGCCGCTGCGCTTGGCGCGCAACGCATAGTTCTCGGCGTCGACGTCGTAGGCATAGATGTAGCCCGAGAAGTCGCTGTGCAGCGCCTTGTCGCGCCAGCCGGCATCGAGCGCCAGCTGCCACTGCGCGAGCGCGGCCTCGACGAACACGCCGCGGCGCTCATTGCGGATCGAGCCCTGGTCATTCGGGGTCGACGCCTGGCGCGGGTTGCTGCGGTACTGCGCCAGCGTCAGGGCGCCCGGCAGGCCGCTGTCGAGATCGTCCTGGGCGAACTGGAACCCGATGCGCAGCCCCTCGCCGCGCCACTGACCGAGCAGCGACACGCCATCGGTCTCGGAGCGGAAATTGTCGCGGTGGTTGTCGGAGCGCCGCCGGTTGGCCGACACGTCGGCCGAGAAGCCGCCGGCGACCACGGTGACGCCGGCACGCAGCTCGCGCAGATGATCCTCACCCGCTGCCGCGTAGGCATAGCCGCCGTTCTCGCGTGCGCTGCCGGCGCCGCCCTTGGTGGTGATCACGATCACGCCGGCCGTCGCGCCCTCGCCGTAGAGGACGCTGCCGCTGCCGCGGACCACTTCGATGCGCTCGACCGACTCGATCGGGATGCCCGCCATGCGCGCGCCGCTGATGTCGGCCTCGCTCAGGCGGACGCCGTCGACGATCACGACCTGGTTGCTGTCGGCCGTCGCGCCGAAGCCGCGCAGGTCGAGCGTGTAGTCGCCGCCGCCGTTGAGGTCGATGCGACCGGGAATGCCCAGCAGCTTCATCAGCGCCTCGTTGACGCTGGCCGCACCGATCTCGGCGATCTGGCGCGCCGTCACCACGCTGACGCCGAGGGGGAGGGTGTCGGGATCCGCGCTGAAGCGCGTCGCCGTGATGCTCACGGGCGACAGCTTGACGGCGGTACCGGGATCGACGCCCTGGGCGGTGACCGACAGCGACGTGGAAAGGGTGGCAGCGGCGATCGTGGCGATGGCCGAGGCCGGGCGCGCGCGGCGCCTGCAGGCAGGGGAGTGCATGGGAGAAACGGAACTCGAAGGCCGGCGCGAGCTTCCCCGCAAGCGCTGACGACATGGCGTGCGCCTCGCGGCACGCGCCTCCAGTTGGCCGGTATCCGGGCTGGCGGAGACGACCCGTGTGACCTTCCCAGCCGCTTCTGGCGGCCAGTGGTTCGAGCACACGAGCGGAGGCCTGATGCAGCACCTCGTCCGCTTACCGTTGCGGGGGCAGCGCAGGTTGGGCTCGACCCGGAGGGTCTTGCCGTCCTGCTTCCCGTTTGACTGTGCCGCCGTGAAGGGCGGCACGAGCACCAACGTCTGTCAGTGTAAGCGAGCATGGGGCGACGCCTACAATCCTCGACGGACAACGGCGGAGCCGCACACCATGGCGAGCATCGAGGAACTGGCCGAGCGGGTCGAGCGTCTGCTGCTGCGACACGAGGAGCTGCAGCGCACGCACACGCTGACGGTGCAGCAGCTCGGCGCGGTCAGCGCCGAGCGCGACTCGCTGAAGTCGCGTCTCGCGGCGGCGCGCCAGCGCGTCGACGCGCTGCTCGACCGCCTGCCACAGAACGACCCCGCCGCCGAAGCCGAGGACACGCATTCATGAAGCAGGTCGAGGTCACGATCATGGGCCAGAGCTACCGCCTCATCTGCCCGGAGGGCGGTGAGCGTGCCTTGCAGGACGCCGTCGCCCACGTCGACCGAGAGATGTGCAGCATCCGTGATTCCGGCAAGGTCAAGGCACGCGAGCGCATCGCGGTGCTCGCGGCCCTCAACCTGGCGTTCAGTCTGTCCGAACGCGAGGCCCGCGCGCCGGCCGCGTCGCCCGCGGCCAGCGGGACGACGTCGCAGGACGAGCCGGCGATCGACGTGCTGATCGCTCGCATCGACGAGGCACTCGGCCACGACGGTCGTTTGCTGTAACGCCGCTCCGCGGCCGCGCGCGCCGCGTACACTGGATCGGTCCGTTGCGTCCGCGGGGGCTTTGGTTTCCCTGTTCCGATGCTCGTATGAGCAAGGGCTTGGAACATCGCTCGGCTGGTGTGATCGTCTCGCGTCAGATGAACCCGAGGCCTTGCTGACCTCGCCCACCTGAACCCCACGGTTCGGGAATGTGGCTCCCGGTTCGCGGCGGACACCTTTTCCCCGCCCGCCCTTCCCTGCATGGCCTACTGGCTGATGAAGTCCGAGCCCGACGAGGCGTCGATCGACGACCTCGCCGCCGCGCCCGGCGGCGCACTGCCCTGGACCGGCGTGCGCAACTACCAGGCCCGCAACTTCATGCGCGATGCGATGCGCATCGGCGATGGCGTGCTCTTCTACCACTCGAGCTGCCCCGCGCCCGGCATCGCCGGACTCGCCGAAGTGGCGTCGGCCGCCCGGCCCGACGAGACCCAGTTCGACCCGGCGAGCCCCTACTTCGACGCGAAGGCCACGCGCGCCGCGCCACGCTGGCTCGGTGTCGACGTCAGGCTGCTGCGCAAGACGCGGCTGCTGCCGCTGGCCGAGCTGCGCGCCGCGCCCGAGCTCGCGAGCCTGCGCATCCTGCAGCGCGGCAACCGGCTGTCGATCACCCCGGTCACCGAGGCCGAGTGGCAGGCGGTTCTGAAGCGCCTCGACGCCCACGCATGCTGAGCGCGACCCTGGTCGCGGCGCTGCTCGCGCTCGGCGCCTGCGGCGGCTTCCTCGCCGGGCTGCTGGGCATCGGCGGCGGCATGATCCTGGTGCCCTTTCTCGTCGCGCTGCTCGAGCACCAGGGCTTTCCGCAGGCGCTGCTGGTGAAGATCGCCGTGGCGACCTCGCTGGCGACCATCCTGTTCACCTCGCTGTCCTCGGTGCGCGCCCACCACCTGCACGGTGCGGTGCGCTGGCGGGTCGCGGCCGGGCTCACGCCCGGCATCGTGCTCGGCGCCCTGCTCGGCGCGCAGCTGGCCGGTGCGATGCCGGCGGTCCTGCTGACGCTGGCGTTCGCCGGCTTCGTCGGCTACTCGGCGACGCAGATGCTGGTCGACCGCAAGCCGCGCCCGGGCCGGCAGCTGCCCGGCGCCACCGGGCTGGCCGGCGTCGGCGGCGTGATCGGCATGGCCTCGGCGCTGGTCGGCGCCGGCGGCGCCTTCCTGTCGGTGCCCTTCATGAGCTGGTGCAACGTGCCGATCCACCAGGCGGTCGGCACGGCGGCCGCGCTCGGTTTCCCGATCGCGGCGGCCGGCACCGCCGGCTACATGCTGGCCGGCCGCCAGCTCGAGGGCCTGCCGCCGGGACTGCTCGGCTATGTCTACCTGCCGGCACTGGCGGCGCTCGCGAGCGCGAGCATCCTGACCGCGCCGCTCGGCGCGCGCGTCTCGCATGCGCTGAACGTCGCGCAGCTCAAGCGCGCGTTCGCGCTGCTGCTGTACGCCCTCGCCGCCTGGATGCTGTGGCGCGCGCTGCACGCCTGAGGCACACGGCGCCGGCGCTCACGCAGCGCCTCGCCCCCGTGGCGGGAGCAGGCTCTAAGCCGGGGGCTGCGCGCCAAAAGCAATGCTCGCCAGCGCGACGCGGTTGCCGCCGCGCTCGCGCGCCTGCACCAGCGCGGCCTCGGCCGCCTGCATCAGGCCGGCCTGGGTCTGCGCGGTGTGCGGGAAGCTCGCGACGCCCATCGACACGGTGAAGCGCAGCGCCTCGCCGCCGACCGGCACGAGCTGGGTCGCGCACTGGCGCCGCAGGCCCTCCATGCGCGCATGGGCCGTGGCCAGCCCGACGCCCGAGAGCAGCACGGCGAACCGCTCCTCGTCGATGCGGCAGGGGGCGTCCATCGCGCGGGTGTTGCTGCGCAGCAGCTGTCCGAGGGCCAGGCGCACGCGTTCGCTTCTCGCCGGGTCGCGCACCGGGCTGCCCGCGGGGGGCGGGTCCACGACGACACAGACGACCGCGAACTCGCGGTGCTCCCGCAGCGACAGATCGACCTCGCGACGCAGGAAATCGTCGAACTGATCGCTCTGCACCAGGCGCGACGCCGGCTCGCGCGCGCCCCGGCCTTCGACCTCGGCGCGCAGCGCCTCGTTGGCCAGCTGCTGCTGCTCGAGCTGGGTCAGTGCCGCGCGCAGCTCGGCGCTGCGCTCGCGCTGCGGCCCGGTATCGAGCCACAGGCCCAGCAGCGCCCGCCCGCCGTCGGCACGCGGCGGCAGCGCGACGCGCACCGCGTCCAGGTCGCGGCGCGTGCCGCCGATCTCGAGCTGGTGTTCCGCCCGCAGCGCCCGCCCGGCCGCCGCGCGTGCACCCTGGTCCGCCGCGCGCAGCGTCGCGGCCTGCACGTGGGGCAACAGGTCGGCGTCGCTGAGTCCGCGCGCCGTGTCCGGCGCCAGGCCGAACAGCGCATGTCCGCCACGGCTGAGCTGCAGGTAGCGGCCCTCGGCGTCCTTGATCCACCAGATCACGCCGAGCGCCTCCAGCGCATCGAGCAGCGCCGTGTCCACGCCGGCAGGCAGATCGACGTCGAGAGGGAGACTGGAGGTCATGAGCGAGGCGGTGCCGCTGCTTCAGCGCGCAGCGAGCGCATCTGAATCATCATAGCCCGCGGTCGGCGCACCGATCCCCCGAGCTTGGCAACGACCCACCATGAATGAAGGGCCCCCAGGCCCTTCATCCGAGCAGTTGCTGCATGCTGCGTTCGACCTGCGTGGTCAGCGCCTCGAAGCGCGCCAGCAGCTGCTCGCTCGCCGCGGCGAGCCGGCGCCGCCCCGCGTCGTCGCCGGCGCGCGCCGCGGCCGCCAGCATCAGCGGCCATTCGGCCAGCGCGGCGTCGAGCGCCGCATGCAACTCGGCACCGGCGAGCGGCGCGGCCTGCAGCTCGGCCAGTGCCGCATCGACCTCGGCCGCGGTGCGCGCGGCCGCCTCGCGTGCCAGGCTCGCCGCCGGCTCGGGCAGCAGCGCCGCGAACAGCGCCTCCTTGGCGAGCCGCTGACTCAGCATGCGCTGGCGGCCGGCCAGGTTGATGATGCGCAGGCTGGGGGTGGCACCGGCCTGCTCGAGCGCCGCGGTCAGCGTGTCGGCGGCCCGCAGCAGCGCCTCCGCGCGGCCGTCGAGCGCCAGCAGGCGCTCGGTGCGCGGCGCCTCCTCGAGCGCGGCGCGCAGCGCCGCCCAGGCGTCGAGCACCCCGTCGAGCAGATCGCCGAAGGTCGGCCGTGACAGCAGCTTGCCGAGCTGCTCGATGCGCTCGTCGAGCCGCTCCACCGCGCCGGTCTGCTGCACCAGCGCCGCCTCGGCATCGCCGCCGGCGGCGCGCAGCGCGTACAGCGCCACCAGGCGCTGCGACAGCATGCGCAGCTGGCCGGCACGGTTGACGCCGGCGGCCTCCTGGGCCGCGTCGATCAGCTGCTGCGCGAACTGGCCGATGCGCAGCTTCGATTGCATCGCGCTCGTGCGCAGCAGGCGGAAGGCCTCGTCCTCGGGCAGCTGGCGCGCCAGCATCAGCAGACCCTTGGCGCGGTCGACCAGCTTGCGCTCCTCGAAGCGGTGGCTGAGCTCGTCGAGCGCCTCGCGCAGGCCGCGCTCGCGCTTGAAGCGCGCCAGCGCGAGCTGGACCAGCGGGCGCAGCCGCGCCGGCGCATAGCCCTGCACGACCCAGGCCTGCACGCCGGCGTCGAGCGCACGCTCGAGCGTCTCGGCACTGCCGTCCTGCGCGAACGCGAGCACCGGGGTCGGCTGGGTCGCGCGCAGCAGCTCGAGCGCACGGAACAGCGCCGCGTCGGGCGGCTGGGCCCAGCACACCAGCAGGTCGGGCGACTGGCGGACCGCCTCCTGCACCAGCTTGTCGCACGCCACCGCACCAAGGACGTGAATGCCGGCCCCGCCCAGGTCGGTGGCGAGCGCCGGTGCCTGGGGATCGGCACCGACATACAGAAGAACGGAGATCACGCGTGCAGGCTCGCTCGACAGAGGGAAGAACGGAATCAGGCGCGCAGCATAGACCAGCCCCGGCCGGGGCCGCGCGCGCCGATGGCACGGATGCTGCTATGCAACACCCGGGGCGCGATGCCGCGCCCGGACCGGCATGCACGCCCGGTCCTGCGCACATCGGCGTGCGCAGCTTCGTGCCTTCGGACCGTGTCGCCCCGTGTGGGCACGCGTCCCTCTGCCTGAAGCCGCTATGCACGCCTCCGCCCGTTCCGGGACCTTCAAGACTTTCGCCGCCGCCGGCCACTGGCCGACGCTGCTGGCCGCCTTCCTCTATTTCGACTTCTGCTTCGCGATCTGGGTGCTGAACGGCGCGATGGCGCCCTTCATCAGCGAGGCCTACGGCCTGAGCCCGGCGCAAAAGGGCTTCATGGTGTCGGTGCCGATCCTGGCCGGCGCGCTGATGCGCTTCCCGCTCGGCGTGCTGGCGCAGTACATCGGCCGCAAGAACGCGGCGATGGTCGAGATGTCGCTGATCGTCGCGGCGCTGGGCTTCGGCTACTTCTTCGTCGGCAGCTACGACGACGTGCTGGCGATGGGCGTGCTGCTGGGCATCGCCGGCGCGAGCTTCGGCGTCGCGCTCAGCCTCGGCAGCGGCTGGTACCCGCCGAAGTACAAGGGCCTGGCGATGGGCATCGCCGGCGCCGGCAACTCCGGCACCGTGCTCGCCGTGCTGCTGGCGCCGCCGCTGGCCCAGGCCTATGGCTGGCAGACCGTCTACGGCCTCGCCGCCTGCACGATGCTGCTGCCGATGGTGGTGATGTGGACCTGCGCCAAGGAACCGCCGGACCGCGAGCACCAGACGCTGCGCGAGCATGTCTCCTGCCTGTTCGAGAAGGACGGCTGGGCCTTCAGCCTGATCTACGTCGTGACCTTCGGCGGCTTCATCGGACTGGCCAGCTTCCTGCCGACCTACTTCCACGACCAGTTCGGCGTCACCAAGGTGCAGGCCGGCCAGCTGACGATGCTGGCGACGCTGATGGGCTCGGCGGTGCGCGTGCTCGGCGGCTGGATCTCGGACCGCGTCGGCGGCATCTCGACGCTCTCCGGCGTGCTGGTGCTGGTCGCGCTGACGCTCGCGCTGTGCGGCTTCGCCGGCACCTCGCTGCCGGTGACGACGCTGCTGTTCATGCTGTGCTTCGCGGCGCTGGGCGCCGGCAACGGCGCGCTGTTCCAGCTGGTGCCGCTGCGCTGGCCGCTGGCCACCGCGGTGGCCGGCTCGATGATCGGCGAGATCGGCGCGCTCGGCGGCGGCTTCCTGCCCAACGCGATGGGCCTGTCCAAGCAGTACGGTGGCAGCTACCTGTGGGGCTTCCTGTCGTTCACCGTGCTCGCGCTGGTGATGCTCGCGATGCTGCGCGTGATGCAGATCCGCTGGACCCGGACCTGGGCCGAGAAGGGCGGCAAGGCCCGCAGCGCGCCGGCGACGCAGGACTTCGCCGGCGCCGCCGCGGTGCAACGCGTCGCACGCCAGGAGCCCAAGGCGGCCTCATGAAGCGGCGGGCGTCAGCGTGGCAGGAACAGCAGCCACACCACCAGCAAGGCGTTGAACAGCAGCGAGACGACCAGGCCCGCCTTCCACAGCGCGGCCGGATCGCGCTGGATCAGCGGCGTGGCGGGCGGCGCGGCGAGCACGCGCGAGGCGCCGCGCTCGAGCGCGAGCAGCAGCTCCTCGGCGGTCTCGAAGCGGTGACGCGGATCGCGCGCGACCGCCTTGGCGAGCAGATGGTCGAGCCAGATCGGCACGTCCGGGCGCAGCCGCGAGGCGTGCGGCGGATCCTGGCGGTAGCGCCCGGTCTGGTAGGGCTCGATCTCGCCGTAGGGCAGCCGGCCGGTCAGCCAGCGGTAGAGCGTGACGCCGAGCGCGTACAGATCGCTCGCCGCGTCGGCCGGCGCGCCGTCCCACTGCTCGGGGTTGATGTAGCTCGGCGTGCCGGCGTGCAGCTCGCGCTGCGCGGCCGGCTCGCGACCGGACAGCGCGACGCCGAGGTCGAGGATGCGCCAGCGGCCGTCGTCGCCGCGGTGCAGGTTGCCGGGCTTGATGTCGCGGTGGATCACGCCCAGGCGGTGCATGCGGCCGAGCGCCTGCACGACCTGGCTCGCCGTCTCGACGACCTCGGCCACCGACGCGCGCGGCTGTGCGTCGAGCATCTGCTCGAGCGTGCGGCCCCCGTGCCAGTCGAACACCGTGTACAGCGCGCTGGGCTCGGCCAGCTCGTGCACGCGCACGAACCCGCCGCCGGCCACGCCCTGGTTCGCACCGGCGTAGCGCTCGCTCAGCCGCAGGCCCAGCCAGGCCTCGTGGGCGAGCATCGCGCGCTCCTGCGGATCGCTGGCGCGCGACTCGTGCAGCGTCTTCAACGCCACCAGCCGGCGCTCGGCGTCGCGCGCCTGGTAGAGCCGGTGCACGCCGGTGTCGGCCACCCGGGCGGTGATCGTGTAGCCGTCGAGCACGTCGCCGACCTGCAGCGGCGGCGGTGGCGCGAGCCGGCGGCCGCGCGCGAGCTCGTCCTCGAGCCGGCCGGCATCGAGGGCGCGCACGCGGATCACCAGCGCGCTGGCGTTGTCGTGGCTGCCGGCGGCGAGCGCCGCGTCGACCAGCGCCTCGCTGGCGGCCTGGGCCTCGCCCACGCGCAGCAGCGCGGCGAGTCGCTCGCCGCCGAGCACGCCATGCACCCCGTCGGTGCTCAGCAAGAAGGTGTCGCCGACCTGCAGCTCGCCCTGCGCGTAGTCGATGCGCACCGCGTCGTCGAGGCCGATCGCACGCGTCAGCCGGCTCGCGAAGTCGATCGACTCGAAGCGGTGGTCGTGGGTCAGCTGCAGCAGCTCGTCGCCGCGCAGCCGCCAGGCGCGCGTGTCGCCGACATGCGCGATCGTCACGCCATGGCCCTCGAGGGCCAGCGCGGTCAGCGTCGTCATCGCGACCTCGCCGCCCTTGCCGGCGCGGCCGTTGTGCGCGGCCAGCCAGGCGTTCTGCGCGCCGACCAGGCGGTCGAACACGACCGTCGTCTCCCAGGTCGGCGGCGCGGCGAAGAAGTCCGCCAGCAGGCCCATCACCGTGGTCTGGGCCGCCTCCCGCCCGCGCCCGCCGCTGGACACGCCATCGGCGATCGCCGCCACCAAGCCGCGCCCCGGCTCGCGCAGCGCGCCGGCGAAATCCTCATTGTGTGTGCGCGTCCCGCGCCGGCTCGCGTGGCCGATCTCGACATCGAAACTCATGGCGCCATTCTCGCTGGCGCTGGCACCCCCTTTGCTATGAACCGCTCGACCAGGAGCCTCGGATGAAGAAGATGAAACTCGTGATGGTGGGCAACGGCATGGCCGGCGTGCGCACGCTGGAGGAGCTGCTGAAGATCGCGCCCGATCTCTACGAGATCACGGTGTTCGGCGCCGAGCCGCACCCGAACTACAACCGCATCCTGCTGTCGCCGGTGCTGGCCGGCGAGCAGACGATCGACGAGATCATCCTCAACCCGCTCGAGTGGTATGCCGAGAACGGCATCACGCTGCACACCGGCAAGAAGGTGGTCGACATCGACCGCGTCAAGCGCGTCGTGCGCGCCGAGGACGGCACCGAGGCCGAGTACGACCGCCTGCTGCTGGCCACCGGCTCCAACCCCTTCATGCTGCCGATCCCCGGTCGCGAGCTCGCGGGCGTGATCGGCTACCGCGACAGCGCCGACACCAACACGATGATCGAGGCGGCCACCAAGTACCGGCACGCGGTCGTGATCGGCG
>CAYOXW010000046.1:0-17102 GCA_964408005.1 uncultured Methylibium sp. | reverse complement strand
GGCCGCCGCGCCGGTGCCGCGGCCCGCACCGCGCGGCCTCGCGCTGGCGCTCGACGGCGTGGCCAAGCGCTTCGGCACGCGCGCGGTGCTGGAGGGCATCGACCTGCGCATCGCGCCGGGCGAGTTCGTCGCGATCGTCGGGCGCAGCGGCTGCGGCAAGAGCACGCTGCTGCGGCTGCTCGCCGGGCTCGAGACGCTGAGCGCCGGTGCGATCGCGCTCGATGGCCAGGCGGCCGACGCGCGCACCGGCGCGCTGCGCGTGATGTTCCAGGACCCGCGGCTGCTGCCCTGGAAGCGCGTGCTCGACAACGTCGCGCTCGGGCTCGAAGGAGCCGACACGCGCGAGCGCGCCCGCGAGGCGCTGGCCCAGGTCGGCCTGGCCGAGCGCGCCAACGACTGGCCGGCGGTGCTCTCCGGCGGGCAGCGCCAGCGCGTCGCGCTGGCGCGCGCGCTGGTGCACGCGCCGCGCCTGCTGCTGCTCGACGAGCCGCTCGGCGCGCTCGACGCGCTGACGCGCATCGAGATGCAGCGCCTGATCGAGCGGCTGTGGCGCGAGCACGGCTTCACCGCGCTGCTGGTCACGCACGACGTCGGCGAGGCGGTCGCGCTGGCCGACCGCGTGCTGCTGATCGAGGACGGCCGGCTCGCGCTCGACGAGGCGGTGACGCTGCCGCGGCCGCGCTCGCGCGGCGACGCGCGCTACGCCGCGCTCGAGGAGCGCATCCTCGCGCGCGTGCTGCAGCGCCCCGACGCGAGCGGACCCGCCGCCCCGGCCGACGAGGCCTGGCCGAGCGCGGCGCACCGGCTGCGCTGGGCGGTCTGAGGGGGACGCCGATGGCCCCCGTCTTGTCCCTGCAGCGCAGCGCGCCGGATGCGGACGCCGCCTTCGACTTCGAGGCCACCGTCGAGGCGCTGGCGCGCCAGCTCGAGGCGAGCGCCGTCGAGCGCGACCGCACCGGCGGCCACGCGGCGCGCGAGCGCGAGCTGATCCGCGCCAGCGGCCTGCTGCGCCTGAGCATCCCGCGCGAGCACGGCGGCCTCGGCGCCGACCTGGCGCGCCTGCAGCACAGCGTGCGTCGGCTGGCCGAGGTCGACAGCGCGCTCGCGCATGTCTACGCCTTCCACCACCTGCAGCTCTACAGCGTGCTGCTGTACGGCGACGCGTCGCAGCAGCAGCGGCTGTGGCGCGCGACCGTCGACGAGAACCTGTTCTGGGGCAATGCGCTGAACCCGCTGGACCGCCGCGCGCTCGCGACGCCGGTCCCCGGCGGCTGGCGGCTGCACGGCCCCAAGAGCTTCTGCTCGGGCGCGCGCGGCTCGGACCGGCTGCTGGTCTCGGCCTGGCACGCGCCGAGCCACGGGCTGCTGATCGCCAGCGTGCCGACGCGCCAGCAGGGCGTCGTGGTGCTGTCCGACTGGGACGCCTTCGGCCAGAAGCAGACCGACAGCGGCAGCGTGCTGCTCGACGAGGTCTTCGTCCCCGACGATGCGGTGCTGTCGCTGCCCGGGCAGGTGCCGACGCCGCGCGCGACGCTGCGCACGCTGGTGGCGCAGCTGATCATGACCAACCTCTACCTCGGCCTCGCCATCGGCGCCTTCGAGGCCGCGCTGCGGCACCTGCGCGAGGCGTCACGGCCCTGGTTCGCCTCCGGCGTCGATGCGGCCACCGACGACCCCTACCTGCAGCTGCGCAGCGCCGAGCTGTGGCTGAAGATCCGTCCCGCCACCGTGCTGGCCGACGACGCGGCGCTGCGGCTCGACGCCGCGTTGCAGCGCGGCCCGGCGCTGGAGGCCGCGGAACGCGGTGTGGTCGCGATCGCGGTGGCCGAGGCCAAGCTGCTCGCGCACCGCGCCAGCCTCGAGGTCGGCTCGCAGCTCTTCGAGCTCACCGGCGCGCGCGCGACCTCGCAGCGGCTCGGCCTCGACCGCTACTGGCGCAACGCGCGCGTGCACACGCTGCACGACCCGGCCGACTACAAGCTGCGCGACCTCGGACGCTGGCTGATCGACGGCCGCGCGCCCGACCCGACCCCCTATTCCTGACGCGCCCGCCGCCCCCCGACCTTCCGGAGACCGACATGAAACGCCGTACCGTCCTGCAACTCGCCGGCGCCGCCTCGCTCGGCGCCCCCGCACTGCTGCGCGCCGCCGAGCCGCTCAAGGAGCTGAGGCTCGACTACGCCTACTACTCGCCCTCCAGCCTGGTGCTGCGGCGCTTCGGCTGGCTCGAGGAGGACTTCAAGCGCGACGGCGTCGCGATCAAGTGGGTGCACAGCGCCGGCAGCAACCGCGCGCTCGAGTACCTCAACGGCGGCAGCCTCGACATCGGCTCGACCGCCGGCCTCGCGGCGCTGCTCGCCAAGGCCAACGGCAACCCGATCACCGCCCCCTACATCTACTCGCGCCCGGAGTGGACCGCGCTGGTCGTGCCCAAGGATTCGCCGATCCGCTCGCTGGCCGACCTCCGGGGCCGCAAGGTCGCGGCCACCAAGGGCACCGATCCCTACCTCTTCCTGCTGCGCGCGCTGCAGACCGTGAAGCTGCGCCGCAGCGACATCGAGCATGTCGCGCTCCAGCATGCCGACGGTCGCGCGGCGCTCGAGCAGGGCCGCGTCGACGCCTGGGCCGGTCTGGACCCGCACATGGCCGCCAGCGAGCTCGACGCCGGCACGCGGCTGCTCTACCGCAACGTCGGTTTCAACACCTATGGCTTCCTGAACGTGCGCGAGGAGTTCCTGGCGCAGCGTCCGCGCGAGCTGCAGCGCGTGATCGCCGGCTACGAGCGCGCGCGCAAGTGGATCCTGGCGAACACCACCGAGGCCGCGAAGATCCTGTCGGAGGAGGCCAAGGTCAGCCTGCAGGTCGCGCTGCTGCAGATCAAGCTGCGCACCGACCTGAGCCAGCCGCAGCCCTCGGGCGAGCATGTGAAGGCGCTGCAGGCGGCCGCGCCGATCCTGCTCGAGGAGCAGCTGGTCAAGCCCGGCGTCGACCTGGAGCGCACGATCGCGGCGCTGGTCGACACCCGCTTCGCCCGGGGCCTGACCGGCGCCTGAGGGTCGGCCGCATGTCCGCGTCCCCCGAGGCCCTGAACGAGCTCGCCGCGCGGCCGCCGCGCGCGCCACGGCGGCGGCCCCTCGCCGTGCCGCTGCCCTGGCTCGGCCTGCTGCTGCCGGCGCTGCTGCTCGCGCTCGGCGAGGCCGCGGTGCGGCTCGGCTGGGTCGGCGCGCAGCTGCTGCCGGCGCCGAGCGACATCGCGCGCACGCTGCTCGAGCTCGCCGCGCGCGGCCTGGCCGGCCATGTGCTGGCGAGCAGCGCGCGCGTCGCCGCCGGCTTCGCGATCGGCGCGTCGCTGGCGCTCGCCGTCGGCTCGCTGGTCGGGCTGTCGCGGCGCAGCGAGGCGCTGCTCGACCCGAGCTTCCAGGCGCTGCGCGCGATCCCCTCGCTGGCCTGGGTGCCGCTGCTGCTGCTGTGGCTGGGCATCGACGAGGCGCCCAAGGTGGTGCTGATCGCGATCGGCGCCTTCTTCCCGGTCTACATGGGCGTGGCCTCGGGCTTCCGCGACGTGGACCGCAAGCTGGTCGAGGCCGCGCGCCTGTTCGGCCTGTCGTCGCTGGCGCTGGTGCGCCGCGTGCTGCTGCCGGCCGCGCTGCCGGCGGTGCTGACCGGCCTGCGCAACGGCCTGAGCCTGGCGTGGATGTTCATGGTCGCGGCCGAGCTGATCGCCGCGAGCCGGGGCCTGGGCTACCTGCTGACCGATGGCCGCGAGACCAGCCGCGCCGACATCGTCGTCGCGGCGATCGTGCTGCTCGCGCTGCTCGGCAAGGCCAGCGACACCGCGATGCAGGCGCTCGAGCGCCGGCTGCTGCACTGGCGCGACGGCTACGAGGCGCCGCGATGAGCGCGCCGCTGCTCGACGTGCACGTGCGCGACAAGCACTTCGGCGCGCGCCGGGTACTCGCGGACCTGCGGCTGCAGCTGGCCGCCGGCGAGATCGTCACGCTGGTCGGCGCCAGCGGCTGCGGCAAGAGCACGCTGCTGCGCATCGTCGCCGGCCTCGATGCCGACTACCGCGGCACGGTGCGCCTCGACGGCCGGGTGCGCCAGGAGCCGAGCCGCGAGCTCGGCTTCATCTTCCAGGAGCCGCGCCTCTTCCCCTGGTGCAGCGTGGCCGCGAACGTCGGCTTCGCGCTCGGCGCGCGCGGCGGCGAGCACCCACGCGTCGCCCCGCTGCTCGCCGAGGTCGGGCTGGCCGGCTACGCGGCGGCGCTGCCCAAGCAGCTCTCGGGCGGGCAGGCGCAGCGCGTCGCGCTCGCCCGCGGCCTGTTCACGCAGCCGCGCGTGCTGCTGCTGGACGAGCCCTTCTCCGCCGTCGACGCCTTCACCCGCATGCGCCTGCAGGACCTGCTGGTCGATCTGGCGCGGCGCCACGGCATCACGGTGCTGATGGTCACGCACGACCTCGACGAGGCCGTCGTCCTCAGCGACCGCGTGCTGGTGCTCGACGCCGACCCGGGCACGGTGCGCGAGACGATCGCGGTGCCGCTGCCGCGCCCGCGATCGCGCGAGAGCGAGGCGCTCGCGGCGCGGCGCCGCGAAGTCTTCCGCGCGCTGCACGCGATCCACGCCCTCTGAGGGCCGCTCATGCGCGGCGCGCATGAGGATCGACGCGACGCTTCGTTGCCGCACGGCCGGCGCGGGCCTAGCGTGCAGCCTTCGCCGGCTTCGACCGCTCCCGCATGCCCCGCCTGACCCTGCACACGCCCTCGACCGCGCCCGACGCGAGCCGCCCCTACATCGACCGCGCGATCCGCAACAACGGCTACCTGCCCAACCTGATCGGCGTGCTGGCCAACGCGCCGGTGGCGCTCGAGACCTACCTGACGGTCGGCGAGATCAACGCGCGCGCCAGCCTCACGCTGGCGCAGCGCGAGGTCGTGCAGCTGACCGCCGCGCGCCTGCACGGCTGCGAGTTCTGCAGCGCCGGCCACGGCGCCATCGCGCTGAAGAAGGCCGGCCTGTCGCGCGCCGCCGTGGTCGCGCTGCAGCGCGGCACGCCGACCGGCGAGGCCGCGCTCGACGCGCTGCAGGTCTTCGCCACCGCGGTGATCGCCCAGCGCGGCGCGGTCGACGACGCCACGCTGGCGGCCTTCCACGCCGCCGGCTTCGACGAGGCCCAGGCGCTCGAGGTGGTGCTGGGCGTGAGCCTGGCGACGCTGTGCAACTTCGCCAACAACCTGGGCCGCAGCCCGATCAACCCGCAGCTGCAGGACTACCGCCCCGGCGTGCTGCGGGCCGACGCGGCATGAGCGGGCTCGATCCCGCGGCGGCGCGGCCGCTGCCCGCGGACCTGCGCGACTGGCTGGACCGCAGCGCCGCGTCCCTGGACGCCGACGCCGCGCTCGCCGCCGAGGTCGTGCCCCGGCTCGGCGCGGCCGGGCTGTTCGGCCGCGGCGTGCCGCTCGCGCTCGGCGGCGGCGGCGGCGATGTGCGCGACGGCGTCGCCGCGATCGCCGCGGTGGCCGAGCGGTCGCTGGCGGCGGCCTTCGTCTGCTGGGCCCAGCGCGCCTTCATCGAATACCTGCTGCAGAGTCCGAACGCCGCGCTGCGCGCGCGCAGCCTGCCCGGCCTGCTGGCCGGGCACACGGCCGGCGCGACCGGGCTGTCGAACGCGATGAAGTTCCTCTGCGGCCTGGAGGGGCTCGGCCTGCGCTCGACCCGCGCGCGCGGCGGCTGGACGCTGCACGGCGCCGTGCCCTGGGCCACCAACCTGCGGCCGCAGGGCTTCAGCGTCGCGCTCGCGATCGCCCCGTCCGATGGCGGCGCGCCCTGGGTCGTCGCGCTGCCGCACGAGCGCCCCGGCCTCGAGCGCTCGTGCGACCTCGACCTGATCGCGCTGCGCGGCTCGAACACGGCCGCGCTGCGGCTCGACGCCGTGGCGATCGGCGAGGACGCGCTGCTCGCCCCCGACGCGCGCGACTGGCTGCCGCGCGTGCGCCCCGCCTTCCTCGGGCTGCAATGCGGCTTGTCGATCGGCCTGGCGCGCGCCTCGCTGGCCGCCGCGCGGGCCACGCTCGGGCCGGCGCGCGCGGTGCTGCAGGGCCCGCTCGCGGCCGCGCAGGAGCGGCTCGAGAGCGCCGTGGCCGCGCTCGCCGACGGCCTGGCGGGCGGCCGCTACGTCGAACAGCCGGCCGCGCTGTTTCGCCTGCGCATCGCGCTGGCCGAGCGGGTGCAGGACGCGCTGCAGCTGGAGCTGCAGGCCGGCGGGGGACGCGCCTACCACCGCGACCAGCCGCTGGGCTTCGCGCGCCGCTGGGCCGAGTCGGCCTTCATCCCGATCGTCACGCCCAGCCTCACGCAGCTGCAGGGCGAGCTGCTGAAGCAGGCCGGCGGCACGCGGGTCGCCGCATGAGCGAGGCTGCCCCGGCGCTCGCCGTGCGCTCGCTGGCCCTGCGCCACGACGCCGCCCGCGCCCCGGTGTTCGCCGAGCTCTCGCTCGAGGTCCGGCCGCGCGAGATCGTCTGCCTGCTCGGCGCCAGCGGCTGCGGCAAATCGAGCCTGCTGCGCGCGCTCGCCGGCCTCGCGACGCCGCAGGCCGGCACGATCGACTTCCTCGGCGCGCCGCTGCACGCGCCGCATCCGCGCCTGGCGCTGCTGTTCCAGCAGCCGAACCTGCTGCCCTGGCTCAGCAGCCGCGCCAATGTCGCCTTCGGCCTGGACTTCGCGCGCCAGCCGCCGCTCGACGCCGCGATCCGCGAGCGCCGCGTCGACGCCGCGCTCGCGGCGGTCGGCCTGAGCGAGCAGGCGCAGCGCCCCCCGCGCGAGCTCTCCGGCGGCATGGCGCAGCGCGTCGCGCTGGCACGGGCGCTGGCGCGCGAGCCGCGGCTGCTGCTGGCCGACGAACCCTTCTCGGCGCTCGATGCGCTGACGCGCCTGCAGATGCAGGACCTGCTGGTCGA
This sequence comes from uncultured Methylibium sp., assembly GCA_964408005.1. GTDB lineage: Bacteria > Pseudomonadota > Gammaproteobacteria > Burkholderiales > Burkholderiaceae_C > Methylibium. The sequence continues at coordinate 10,146 of CAYOXW010000046.1, read as the reverse complement.
GCTGGTGCAGCGCTGGCACACCGCGGCCCTGCTGGTCACGCACGACCTCGACGAGGCGCTGCGCGTCGGCGACCGCGTGCTGCTGATGGGCCGCCCCGAGGGCGACCCCGCGGCCCCCGCCACGCTGGTGCGCGAGTGGGTCGTGCCGCAGCGGCGCCCGCGCGCCGTCGACGCGCCGGCCTTCGTCGCGCTGCGCGTCGAGCTGCTGCGCGCCCTCCACGCCCTCCAACCCCCGGCGCGCGAGGCCCGCCACGCCGCCTGATCCCGAGACCCGCCATGACCGCTTCCCAGCTTCCCCCGCGCCCCCACCTCTGCCTGTCCTCGGCCTGCGACTGCGGCATCAGCCGGCGCGACTGGCTGCGCCTGAGCGCGCTGACGGCCGCGGCGGCAACGCCGCTGCTGCGCAGCGGCGACGCCACCGCCCAGGCCTTCAAGGGCGACGACCAGCCGGTGCGGATCGGCTACCTGCCGATCACCGACGCGACCCCGCTGCTGGTCGCGCACGGCCGCCGGCTGTTCGAGGCCGAGGGCCTGAAGACCGAGCCGCCGCGCCTGTTCCGCAGCTGGGCCCAGGTCGTCGAGGCCTTCGTCGGCGGCCAGGTCAACGTCATCCACCTGCTGTCGCCGGCCGCGCTGTGGCTGCGCTACGGCACGCGCTTCCCCGCCAAGATCACCGCCTGGAACCACGTCAACGGCTCGGCGCTGACCGTCGCGCCGCAGATCCGGCGCGTCGCCGATCTGGGCGGCCAGGTCGTCGCGGTGCCCTTCTGGTACAGCATCCACAACATCCTGGTGCAGAAGCTGCTGCGCGAGGCCGGCCTCAACGTGGTGACCAAGCCGCGCGACGCGGTGCTCGCGGCCGGCGAGGTCAACCTCATCGTGCTGCCGCCGGCCGAGATGGTGTCGGCGCTGGCGTCCCGCTCGATCGCCGGCTTCATCGTCGCCGACCCCTTCAACGCGGCCGCCGAGCTCGCCGGCGTCGGCAAGGTCCTGCGCTTCTCCGGCGACGTGTGGCGCAACCACGCCTGCTGCGTGACGCTGCTGGCCGAGCGCGACACCGCCGAGCGGCCCGAGTGGGCGCAGCGCGTCACCAGCGCGATCGTGAAGGCCCAGCTCTGGACCCGCGGCAACCAGACCGAGACGGCCAAGCTGCTGGCCGGCGGCGGCGAGGGCCGGTACACGCCGCACCCGCTGCGCACCCTCGTCAAGGTGCTGGCGGACACCGACTACGCGGACTACGAGGCCGCCGGCACGGTGCGCAACAAGGGCTGGACCCAGCGCCGCATCGACTTCCAGCCCTACCCCTTCCCGAGCTACACCGAGGCGCTGGTGCGCGAGCTGCGGCAGACCCGCGTGGAGGGCGACACGGCCTTCCTGCAGGCGCTGGATCCGGCCTTCGTGGCGCGCGACCTCGTCGACGAGCGCTTCGTGCGCCGCGCGATCGCGGCCGTCGGCGGGCCGCAGGTCTTCGGGCTGCCGGCCGACCTGCTGCGCCGCGAAGTCATCGCCGCGTGATGCGGCGCACCGTGCCGGCGGCCGCCTGGCCGCTACTGGCCTTCGCGATCGCGCTGGCCGCCTGGCAGGGCGGCGTCACGCTGCTCGAGGCGCGCACGCCGATCGCGCCGCAGTTCGGGCCCGGGCCGGCGGCCCGGGCGGCCTGGCCGCTGCTGGCCGGCGGCGAGCTGCTGACGCATGCCTGGGTCAGCCTGCAGCGGCTGGCGCTCGGCCTCGCGATCGCGCTGGCGCTGGGCGTGCCGCTGGGCCTGGCGAGCGGCCTGTCGCGCGCCTTCGCCCGGGCGAGCACCCCGCTGTTCCAGTTCCTGCGCATGGTCTCGCCGCTGTCGTGGATGCCGCTGGCGGTGATCGTGCTCGGCGTCGGCGACGCCCCGGTCGTCTTCCTGCTGGCCTTCGCGGCGCTGTGGCCGATCGTGCTGAACACCGCCGCCGGCGTGGCGGCGCTCGACACGCACTGGCTGCTGCTCGGCCGCAGCCTCGCGGCGACGCGGCGCGAGACGCTGCAGCACATCGTGCTGCCCGGCATCACCGCGCACCTGCTGACCGGCGTGCGGCTCGCGATCGGGCTGCTGTGGATCGTGATCGTGCCGGCCGAGATGCTGGGGGTGTCGGCCGGCCTGGGCTACTTCATCCTCGATGCGCGCGACCGCATCGCCTACCCCGAGCTGATGGCGACCATCGTGCTGATCGGCGCGATCGGCTGGGCCCTCGACGCCGCCGCGCGATCGCTGCACGCCCGCTGGGCCCACGCCGGCTGAGCGCGTTTGCGCGCGCGCCGCATATCGAGCGGCAGTTTCCTTCGTTCTGCGCGCATGCGCTGCTGCGTACGCTGATGGCGATAGACGACAACCGCCCCGCCCGCCGGAGACCCGCATGACCGCCGTGATCGACGCCCCCCCGCAAACCACCGCCCTCGAGCTGGCCCGCGCCGCCGCGCAGGCCCAGGCCCTGCCCTATGCCGGCAGCCTGCCGCCGCCGGTCGCCTGGGCGCTCGTGCAGCGCGGCGAGGCCGTGCTCGTGGACGTGCGCTCGCCCGAGGAGCGCCAGTTCGTCGGCGCCGTGCCGGGCGCGCTCGCGGTCGCCTGGGCCAGCGGCACCAGCCTCATCCGCAACCCGCGCTTCGTGCGCGAGCTGGAGGCCAAGGTCGCGAAGGACTCGGTCCTGCTGCTGCTGTGCCGCAGCGGGCGGCGCTCGGCGCTGGCCGCCGCGGCCGCGAGCCAGGCCGGCTTCGAGCAGGTCTTCAACATCGAGGACGGCTTCGAGGGCGAGCTCGACGCGCGCGGCCAGCGCGGCCGGCTCGGAGGCTGGCGCTTCCACGGCCTGCCCTGGACCCAGGACTGAGATGGCCTGCGCCCCCGATGCCCCGGTGCCGCTCGGCGGCCTGTTCGAGCTCGAGCGCGTGGTCGCCGGCCTGCGCGGCGCGCGCGAGCGCTGGCGCAGCGCGCAGCAGCGCCCGCGCGAGCCGGGCGGGCGCGAGCTGCCCTCGCGCGAGGCCCTGCGCCGCGTGATCGACGGCCTGCGCGGCGCGCTGTTCCCGATGCGCCTGGGCCCGCCCGACCTGCGCCAGGAGAGCGAGGACTACTACGTCGGCCACACGCTCGACACCGTGCTGAACCTGCTGCTCGCGCAGGTGCGGCTCGAGTACGCCTACCAGTCGCGCCAGCGCGGCGAGGGCGATGCGGACAGCTATGCCCGCGCGCTGCACACGACGCGCGAGTTCGCCAACGCGCTGCCGGCGATCCGCAGCCTGCTCGACAGCGACGTGCAGGCGGCCTACCACGGCGACCCGGCGGCCGGCAGCGTCGACGAGGTGCTGCTGTGCTACCCCGGCATCGAGGCGATGATCCACCACCGCATCGCCCATGCGCTGTACCGCCACGGCCTGCCGCTGCTGGCGCGGCTGGTCGCCGAGGCCGCGCATGCCGCCACCGGCATCGACATCCATCCCGGCGCCGAGATCGGCGCGGGCTTCTTCATCGACCACGGCACCGGCGTCGTGATCGGCGAGACCACGGTGATCGGCGCGCGCGTGCGGCTGTACCAGCATGTCACGCTGGGTGCCAAGCGCTTCGCGACCGACGCGGCCGGCCATCTGGCCAAGGGGGGCACGCGCCATCCGGTCGTCGAGGACGACGTCGTGATCTACGCCGGCGCGACCATCCTCGGGCGCGTGACCATCGGCCGCGGCGCGACCATCGGCGGCAACGTCTGGATCACGCAGGACGTGCCGCCCGGCGGCCAGGTGACGCAGGCCAGCGCCCGCCACGCGGGCGAGCCGGCATGAGCGGCCTGGCGCGGCGCTTCGGCTCGGCGGTGCGCGCGCTGCGCGAGGCGCAGGGCTGGTCGCAGGAGCAGCTGGCGGCCCAGGCCGAGCTGAACCGCTCCTACCTCGGCGAGGTCGAGCGCGGCGCGGCCACGCCCTCGCTGGCCACGATCGACAAGCTCGCGCGCGCGCTCGGCATCAGCGGCGCCGAGCTGCTGCGCCGCTGCGAGCCGGCGCCGGCTTGATGGCTATAGCCGGTTGATGCATTGCACAACGCTGCCGAGACTGTCGCTCTCGTTCAGCGCTCATAACGATCCTCGATTTCCTCAGAAGGAGTTCCCATGGCCACCCAGGCTTCCAGCCGCCCCGCCCAGCTCGCCCTCGGCGACGCCGCCGCGCGCCAGCTCGCCAACGCGACCAAGACCGCCCCGCAGCTCGCGACGATCACGCCGCGCTGGCTGACCCACCTGCTGCAGTGGACGCCGGTCGAGGCCGGCATCTACCGCCTCAACAAGGTCCGCGACCCCGAGGCCGTCAAGGTGCTGTGCGCGCAGCGCGACGAGGCCGAGCTGCCGGTGACCTACGTCGACTACCAGGACCGCCCGCGCGAGTACTTCCTCAACGCCGTCGCGACGGTGCTGGACGTGCACACCCGCGTCTCCGACCTCTACAGCAGCCCGCACGACCAGATCAAGGAACAGCTGCGCCTGGTGATCGAGACGATCAAGGAGAAGCAGGAAAGCGAGCTGATCAACAACGCCGACTACGGCCTGCTGGCCAGCGTCGCCGACGAGCAGCGCCTGTCGACGCTGAGCGGCGCGCCGACGCCCGACGACCTCGACGACCTGCTGACCAAGGTGTGGAAGGAGCCGGCCTTCTTCCTGACCCACCCGCTGGGCATCGCCGCCTTCGGCCGCGAGTGCACCCGCCGCGGCGTGCCGCCGCCGACCGTGAGCCTGTTCGGCAGCCAGTTCCTGACCTGGCGCGGCATCCCGCTGATCCCGAGCGACAAGGTGCCGGTGATCGACGGCAAGACCAGCATCCTGCTGCTGCGCGTGGGCGACCAACGCCAGGGCGTGGTCGGCCTCTACCAGCCCGGGCTGCCGGGCGAGCAGGGACCGGGCCTGTCGGTGCGCTTCATGGGCATCAACAAGAACGCGATCGCGTCCTACCTGATCAGCCTGTACTGCTCGCTCGCGGTCCACAGTGACGATGCGCTGGCGGTGCTGGAAAACGTCGAGGTCGGCAAGTACCACGCCTACCCGGACAGCTACCGCTGAGAGCGCCGTGAGCACGCCCCCCAACGTGCCGCTGCCCGACGCGGGTGGCGTGGCGCCCCTCGACGTGGCCGCGCTGGCCAGCCTGGCCAACCGCTTCTTCGCCGCGCTGCCGGGCCAGCCGCCGGCCTCGGTGCCGGGCCTGGCCGACCCGCCGGCCGGCGGGCTGGCGCTGCCCCCCAATCCCCTGCCTCCCGGCGCCCCCGGGGGACCGCTGCCGCAGCCGAGCAGCGTGCAGGCCGGCGGTCTCGCGGCGGCCGTCCCCGGCCTGAACCTGGTGCCGAGCGGCCCCGGCGCGGCGGCAGCGCGGCTGCGGCCCTCGCCGGCCCAGGCCCCGCATGCCATGGCGGCCAACGGCCTGCCCGACGCGCTGGTGAGTGCCGCGCCCGGGTACGACGGGCGCCTGGGCGGCCAGGCGCTGGGCCTGCCCGCGACGCAGAGGCCGGCGCAGCCGGCCGCGCCGGCCACGGGCTTCTACTTCCTCGACGCCGCTGCGCCACCGCCGGCCGCCGCGCCGCGCCTGCCCGAGCCCGACCCGGGCGCCTTCGACCTGCCGGCGCTCGATGCGCCGCTCGTGCCGGCGCGGGTGCCCGAGGCCGCCGGCGGCTACTACTTCATCGATCCGCGGCGCCCCCCGGGGCCCCACGGGCACCCTGCCGGCGCGGTGCCCGGCCTCGCGGCCTCGGCCCACCCGCCCTTCGACGTGCGGGCGATCCGGCGCGACTTCCCGATCCTCGCCGAGCGCGTCAACGGCAAGCCGCTGGTCTGGCTGGACAACGCCGCGACGACGCACAAGCCGCGCGCGGTGATCGAGCGCCTGGCCCACTTCTACGAGCACGAGAACTCCAACATCCACCGCGCCGCGCATGCGCTGGCGGCGCGCGCGACCGACGCCTACGAGGCGGCGCGCCACAAGGTCGCGCGCTTCATCGGCGCGGGCTCGAGCGAGGAGATCGTCTTCGTGCGCGGCTGCACCGAGGCGATCAACCTGGTCGCGCGCACCTGGGGCGTGAAGCACATCGCCGAGGGCGACGAGATCATCGTCAGCCATCTCGAGCACCACGCCAACATCGTGCCCTGGCAGATGCTGTGCGCCGAGAAGGGCGCCAAGCTGCGCGTGATCCCGGTCGACGACAGCGGCCAGGTGATCCTGTCGGAGTACCAGCGCCTGATCGGCCCGCGCACCAAGCTGGTGTCGGTCACGCAGGTGAGCAATGCGCTCGGCACCGTCGTGCCGGTGCACGAGATCGTCGCGATCGCGAAACGCCACGGCCTCACGACGCTGGTGGACGGCGCGCAGTCGGTGTCGCACCTGGCGGTGGACGTGCAGGCCATCGGCTGCGACTTCTTCGTCTTCAGCGGCCACAAGATCTTCGCGCCGACCGGCATCGGCGTGGTCTACGGCCGCCGCGAGGTGCTGGAGGACCTGCCGCCCTGGCAGGGCGGCGGCAACATGATCGCCGACGTCACCTTCGAGAAGACGGTCTACCAGGGCGTGCCGGCGCGCTTCGAGGCCGGCACCGGCAACATCGCCGACGCGGTGGGCCTGGGCGCCGCGCTCGACTACGTGCAGCGCATCGGCCTGGCGAACATCGCGCGCTACGAGCACGAGCTGCTGGCCTATGCGACCGCGGCGATCCGCCCGACGCCGGGCCTGCGGCTGATCGGCACCGCGACCAACAAGGCCAGCGTGCTGAGCTTCGTGCTCGAGGGCTACAAGACCGAGGAGGTCGGCGCCGCGCTCAGCGAGGAGGGCATCGCGGTGCGCTCGGGCCACCACTGCGCGCAGCCGATCCTGCGGCGCTTCGGGCTCGAGGCGACGGTGCGGCCCTCGCTGGCCTTCTACAACACCTGCGAGGAGATCGACCTGCTGGTGCGCGTCGTGAGACGTCTGGCCGGCCGCTGAGCGCGCCCCGCGGCAAGGCCGGCGGCGCCCTGCGGGGCACCGCCGGCGGGGGCGTGTGGCCCGGTGCGGGTCGGCGCGGGTTGGTTATCCATATCGCGAAAGCTTCGTAGGCGGCGCCCGCCGCCTTGCCTACCGTCGGCGGCCCTGGAACTCACCGCCGCTGGCGCTCTCCCGACATGACGATCCGACCCTCGCGCCTCGCCTTCACGCTGTGCGCCTTGCTGGCCCCGCTGGGGGCGCAGGCGACCAACGGCTACCTCTCCCACGGCTATGGCATCAAGGCGCTCGGCCAGGCCGGCGTCGGCATCGCCTGGGCCCAGGATGCGCTGGCGCCGGCCACCAACCCGGCCGGCCTGTCGGCCCTGGACGACCGGCTCGACCTCGGCCTCACGTGGTTCGCCCCGCGCCGCGGCGCGACGCTGAGCTCGGCGGGCGGCGATGCGAGCTTTTCCGGCGACGGCAAGAAGAACTTCTTCATCCCCGAGATCGGCTACGCGCAGCGCCTGTCGGACACGCTGGTCGTCGGCCTCTCCGCCTACGGCAACGGCGGTCTCCACACCGAGTACCGCCGCAACCCCTATGCCGGCTTCGGCGCCACCGGCACGGCCGGCGTGAACCTGGAACAGCTGTTCATCTCGCCGGCCGCGGCCTGGAAGCCGAGCCCCGCGCACAGCCTGGGCATCGCGCTCAACCTCGCCTACCAGCGCTTCGAGGCCAAGGGCCTCGGCGTGTTCGGCGGCTTCGGCTTCTCGTCCGACCCGTCGGCCCTGAGTGACCGGGGCACCGACAGCAGCACCGGCGTCGGGCTGCGCCTCGGCTGGACCGGCGAGCTGGCCCCCGGGCTCACGCTCGGCGCCACCTGGTCGTCGAAGGTGCGCGGCAAGTTCGACGACTACCGCGGCCTGTTCGCCGACGGCGGCCGCTTCGACGTGCCCGAGAACTACGGCCTCGGTCTGGCCTTCCGGCCGAACGCGAGCTGGACCCTCGGTGCCGACCTGCAGAAGATCCGCTACAGCCAGGTGGCGGCGGTCGGCAACTCCTTCGCCGGCCTGCTGTCGGGACAGCAGCTCGGCGACGCGGACGGGCCGGGCTTCGGCTGGCGCGACGTGACCGCGCTCAAGCTCGCCGCCAGCGTCCGGCTCAACCCGGCGCTGACGCTGCGCGCGGGTTTCAGCCATGCGCGCCAGCCGGTGCCGGCGCGCGAGACCTTCTTCAACATCCTGGCGCCGGGCGTGGTCGAGGACCACTTCACGCTGGGCGGCTCGTGGACCGTGGCGCGCGGTGGCGAACTGAGCGGCTTCCTGGCCCACGCGCCGGGCAAGACCGTCCGCGGCCGCGGCTCGGTGCCCTTTGCCCCCGGCACCGAGGCGAACGTGCGGCTGAAGGAAACCATCGTCGGCATCGGCTACGCCTGGCTGCTCTGAGCCCGGCCCCCGCCCCGCGCGGGGCGGGACCGCCGCGGGATCGGCGCCATATGCGGTCGGCGCAGTTTCAGCCGCGCTTTCATTTGTTCCCAGCGCAAGCGGCGGGGCCTACCTTCGGGATCCGGTGGGCCGCATGCCCCCGTCCCTCCCCCTACAGGAACCTGCCATGACCATCACCGCCATCAATGTCCGCAACCAGTTCCGCGGCCGCATCAAGGAAATCATCGAGGGCCCGGTGGTCAGCGAGATCGACGTCGAGACCCCCTCCGGCCTGCTCGTCACCTCGGTGATCACGACGCGCTCGGTGCGCGAGCTGCAGCTCGCGGTCGGCAAGGAGGTGATCGCGCTGGTGAAGTCGACCGAGGTGTCGATCGCCACGCTGTGAGCTCGGGCGCGCGATGAGCTCCCCCTCCCGCCCCGCGCGGCTGTTGATCGTCCCGGGCCTGCGCGACAGCGGCCCGGCGCACTGGCAGAGCTGGCTCGAGGCCCAGGAGCGCGACGCCCGGCGCGTCGTGCAGCACGACTGGCACGCGCCCGAGCTCGAGCGCTGGAGTGCGCGCATCGACAGCGTGCTCGAGCGCGCCGGCGACGGGCCCTGGATCGCGGTCGCGCACAGCTTCGGCTGCCTCGCGCTGGCGCGCCACCTCGCGCTGCGCCCCGACTCGCCGGTGTGCGCGGCGCTGTTCGTCGCGCCGGCCGACCCGGACCGCTTCGGCGTCGCCGCGCTGCTGCCGCAGCAGCGCCTCGGCCGGCCGAGCACCGTGATCGCCAGCGACAACGATCCGTGGATGAGCGCCGCCACGAGCCGCCGCTGGGCGCAGCGCTGGGGCAGCAGCTGGCTGACGCTCGGCGAGGCCGGCCACATCAATGCCGACGCCGGCTTCGGGCCCTTGCCGATCGCCAAGCGCTGGCTCACCGCGACGCGCGCGCGCCTCGCGCGGGCGCAGCGACCGCAGCGCGCCGCGATCGAGGAATGGTCCTTCGCGGTCTGAGCATGCCTTGCTCTCGATTCGCATAAGCAAGGTCGCATTGATTCGTTCTTCAAATGAAGACGGCTTCCTACGATGCCGCATCCCTGTACCCGAGGACTCCTCCATGACCCGTTCCGTCTCGCTCCGCACCGCACTCGCCGCGGCCGCCCTGTCGCTCGCCGCCGGCCTCGCCGTCGCCAAGGAGGTGACGCTGCTCAATGTCTCCTACGACCCGACGCGTGAGCTCTACGTCGACTTCAACAAGGCCTTCGCGAAGCACTGGAAGGCCAAGACCGGCGACGACGTGGTCGTCAAGCAGTCGCACGGCGGCTCGGGCAAGCAGGCCCGCTCGGTGATCGACGGCCTCGAGGCCGACGTCGTGACGCTCGCGCTCGCCTACGACGTCGACGAGATCGCCGAGAAGGCCAAGCTCTTCCCCGCCGACTGGCAGAAGCGCCTGCCGCACAACAGCGCGCCCTACACCTCGACCATCGTGTTCCTGGTGCGCAAGGGCAACCCCAAGGGCATCAAGGACTGGGACGACCTCGCCAAGCCGGGCGTCGCGGTGATCACGCCGAACCCGAAGACCTCGGGCGGCGCGCGCTGGAACTACCTCGCGGCCTGGGGCTATGCGCTGAAGAAGAACGGCGGCGACGAGAAGAAGGCGCAGGACTTCGTCGCCAGCATCTTCAAGAACGTGCCGGTGCTCGACTCGGGCGCGCGCGGCTCGACCATCACCTTCGTCGAGCGCGGCATCGGCGACGTCTTCATCTCGTGGGAGAACGAGGCC
>CAYOXW010000045.1:0-17197 GCA_964408005.1 uncultured Methylibium sp. | reverse complement strand
GGCGCGGCCAGCAGCAGGTCGCGCAGGTTCTCGGCGAAGACCTTGATCGCGACCTGCTCGGCCGCCTCGCGCAGCCTAGCGAACAGGTCGCGCTCCAGGCTCAGCGAGAGCTTGACCTTCCAGGTCCAGGCGACGGTCTTGCGGATCAGCGCGTCGGCCGGGCGCTTGGCGTCGCTCCAGCCGAGGTGGCGGGCGATGCGGCCCTCGGCCTGCGAGGGCTGGCCGGGCTGCAGTGCCTCGTCGACCGCGAGCTTGGCGTCGAGGATCTCGAGCGCACGGCCGCGGAACACCGCCAGCGCGCGGTGCGAGGGCACGCGGGCGATCGGCTCCTCGTAGTCGAAGTAGTCGCGGAACTTCGCGACCTCCGGGTCCTGCTCGTTCTTGGCCTCGATCCGCTTCGAGCGCAGCAGCCCCTCGTCCCACAGCCAGGCGCGCAGGCCCTGCACCAGGACAGCGTCCTCGGCCCAGCGCTCGGCCAGCAGGTCGCGCACGCCGTCGAGCACCGCGTGGGCGTCGGCAAAGCCGGCGTCGGCATTGATGAAGGCCGCCGCCTCGGCCAGCGGCTCCAGCGTCGGGTCGGCGAACAGCCGGTCGGCCAGCGGCTCCAGCCCGGCTTCGCGGGCGATCATGCCCTTGGTGCGGCGCCGGGGCTTGTAGGGCAGGTAGAGGTCCTCGAGCTCCTGCTTGGTCGGCGCGGCCTCGATGGCCGCGCGCAGCTCGGGCGTCAGCTTGCCCTGCTCCTCGATGCTCTTGAGCACCGCGGCACGGCGCTCCTCGAGCTCGCGCAGGTAGGCCAGGCGCGCCTCCAGTTCGCGCAGCTGGGCGTCATCGAGGCCGTCGGTGGCCTCCTTGCGGTAGCGGGCGATGAAGGGCACGGTGGCGCCGCCGTCGAGCAGCTCGACCGCGGCGTTCACCTGGGCCGGCCGGACCTTCAGCTCGGCCGCCAGTTGCAACAGGATCTTGTCCAAAGCATCGGGCCCCGCGGCGCGGGGCGGTTCATCACGAGAGCCGGCGAGTTTAGCCAGCGCACCGCCGGCCGACGCCGGCCCGGATGTGCTTGTTTTCCGCCGTGCCGGCGCCGAAGCTAGGACCCTGGTGTGCCGTATCACCGTGGTGCCCGGGCCTGCAGCGCCTCCCCGGACACGCGCACCAGCGCGACGGGGCGTTGCGCACCGGGGAACGCTCATGCCCACCTTCATCACCCTCGCCAACTTCACCGACCAGGGCGCCCGCACCATCAAGGACTCGCCCGACCGCTACGCGGCCTACAAGCAGCTCGCCGAGGCCAACGGCATCACCGTCAGGAGCGTGCACTGGACCGAAGGCCGCTACGACCTCGTGCTGATCGTCGAAGGCCCGGAGGACGCGGTGATGGCCACCGCGCTGAAGATGGCCTCGCTGGGCAACGTCCGCACGCAGACGCTGCGCGGCTACACCGAAAAGGAGATGCGCGGCTTCGTCGCGAAGCTCTAGGCACTCGCCCGCTCGGCCGGCGGCGGCGGCGACCACTGGTAGAGCCAGGTCTCCGTGAGGGCCTGGCCGTTGCACTGCAGGTGCAGGCGCAGATCGATCGGCGCGCCGTCCTCGGGCGGCACCAGGTCGAACATCGCGCGCCAGCCGCGGCCGCCGGCGATCGGCCGCGCCGAGCTGATCTCGAGGCGTCCGCGCGACGCGCCGATCACCGGCTCGACCCTGGCCTTCGGGCCGAGCAGCGACAGCTCGCCGCCGTCGAAGTCGACCGCGAAGCGCCAGGAGAAATACTTGCGCGGCTGGCCGACCACGCCGCCCAGGCCGGTGCGCGTGGCCACGCAGCGCGCCAGCGGCGGGCGCTGCGGCGCATCGGCGCCCCAGTGCAGCCGGTAGGCGAACAGCAGCTCCTCGCCGGGCACCGGCGCGCGCTTCGGATGCCACAGCGCGACGATGTTGTCGAAGGTCTCGTCCACCGTCGGGATCTCGACCAGCTGCACCGAGCCGGCGCCCCAGCCGGCCTTGGGTTCGACCCACAGGCACGGGCGGCGCTCGTAGAACACGCCGTCGTCCTGGTAGTTCTGAAAATTGCGGTCGCGCTGCATCAGGCCGAAGCCGCGCGGGTTCTCGTCCTGGAAGGCGTTGAAGCGCAGGGTCGCCGGGTTGGCGAGCGGGCGCCAGATCCATTCGCCGGCGCCGGTCCACATCTGCAGGCCGTCGCTGTCGTGGATCTCGGGGCGCCAGTCGTGGGCCATGCGGCGGTCGTTCTCGCCGTGCTGGAACATGCTGGTCAGCGGTGCGATGCCCAGGCGCTCGATGGGCTTGCGCGGATAGAGCGCGGCGTCGACGTCCATCACCTGCGTGTCGCCCGGCGTGATCACGAAGCGGTAGGCGCCGGTGATGCTCGGCGAGTCGAGCAGCGCGTAGACCGTCACATGGCTCGACTTGGCCGCGGGCCGTTCCAGCCAGAAGGAGATGAAGTTCGGGAACTCCTCGGGCCGCGCCAGGCCGGTGTCGACCGCCAGTCCGCGCGCCGACAGCCCGTACTGCCATTCGCCGCCGACCGCGCGGAAATAGCTCGCGCCCAGGAAGGCCGACACGTCGCGCTCGAGGTCGGTGTGGAAGTTGAGCCGAAAGCCAGCGAAACCCAGCTCGCGCGGCAGCGTGCGCCCGTCGACGCCGCTGGCGCCATAGTCGAACAGCGCGGGGTCGTAGGCCAGCTCGCGCGCCTGCCCGTCCACCACCTCGTGCAGGCGCACCGGCGACTTGAAGAACAGGCCCAGGTGGAAGAACTGGGCGCGAAAGCGCAGGTCCTCGTCGGCCCACAGCGCATGGTCGGCGCGGTAGCGGATCGCCTGGTGGCGGTCCCAGTCCAGGTCGCGGATCGCCTCGGGCAGCGTCGTGGCCGGCGCCACATAGGGCCGGCCGGCGAGCGCGCGGGCGCGGCCCTTCAGCGTCGCATAGTCGAAGGGCTGCGGCGCGCCGAGGACCTGGAGTCCGGCGGCGGCCGCGCGGCCGCTGGCCAGGGTTTGCAGCGCCGCCAGGGCGGCGGCGCCTCGAAGCAGGGAGCGACGGTGCATCGGGTCAGGAGCGAAGCGACGGGGACCGGTGCGCGCCGGCCGGCGCGCGCCGCTGCCTCAGCAGGCCCGCAGGCCGAGACGGTCGAAGAGTGCCTGATCCCGCTCCACGTCGGGGTTACCCGTCGTAAGCAGCTTGTCGCCGTAGAAGATCGAGTTGGCGCCGGCCAGGAAGCACAGCGCCTGCAGCGCCTCGTCCATCTGCTGGCGCCCGGCCGACAGGCGCACATAGGTGGTCGGCATCGTGATGCGCGCGACCGCGATGGTACGCACGAACTCGAAGGGATCGAGCTTGTCGGCGCCCGCCAGCGGCGTGCCCTCGACCTGCACCAGCTCGTTGATCGGCACCGACTCGGGATAGGGCTCGAGGTTGGCGAGCTGGGCCACCAGCGCAGCGCGCTCGCGCCGGCTCTCGCCCATGCCGACGATGCCGCCGCAGCACACGTTCATGCCGGCCTCGCGCACGTTGGCCAGCGTCGCGAGCCGGTCCTCGTAGACGCGCGTGCTGATGATGCGGCCGTAGGCCTCGGGCGCGGTGTCGAGGTTGTGGTTGTAGTAGTCGACGCCGGCCTCCTTCAGCGCCTGCGCCTGCGGCTTGCTGAGCATGCCCAGGGTGCAGCAGGCCTCCAGGCCCAGCGACTTGACCTCGCGCACCAGCTCGGCGACCTTCTCGATGTCGCGGTCCTTGGGCTCGCGCCAGGCCGCGCCCATGCAAAAGCGCGTGGCGCCAGCGGCGACCGCGGCCTGGGCGGCTTCGCGCACCTTGGCCACGTCCATCAGCTTGTCGGCCTCGACGCCGGTGTCGTAGTGCACCGACTGCGGGCAGTAGCCGCAGTCCTCGGGGCAGCCGCCGGTCTTGATCGACAGCAGCGTCGAGCGCTGCACCGCGTTGGCGTCGTGGTGCTCGCGGTGCACCTGCTGGGCCCGGAACAGCAGGTCGTTGAAGGGCAGCTCGAACAGGGCGGCGATCGCATCGACGCTCCAGCGCTCGGTCGAGGCGTGCAGCGGCTGCGGGCGGACGAGGTGGATGGGTTGGGTCGCGGTCATCCCGTTATTGTCGCCGCTCGGCGGCCCACCAGCCCAGCGCCCCCTGAGCCGCCGCTCGGCCGCTGGCGAAGCAGGCCGTCAGCAGGTAGCCGCCGGTGGGCGCTTCCCAGTCGAGCATCTCGCCGGCGCAGAACAGGCCGGGCCGCGCGCGGCACATCAGCCGCGCGTCGAGCGCCTCGAAGCGCACGCCGCCGGCCGAGCTGATCGCCTCGTCCAGCGGGCGCGGCGCTCTCAGCGTGAGCGGCAGCGCCTTCAGCGCCGCGGCCAGTCGTGCCGGATCGTTGACGCCCTCACGGCCCAGCACCTCGTGCAGCAGCGCGGCCTTGGCCCCGTCGATGCCGAGCCGGCTCTTCAGGTGCGTCGCGAGCGAGCGGCTGCCGCGCGGTCGCGCCACCTCGGCCGCGACGAACTCGGCGCTGCGGTCCGGCAGCAGGTCCAGCGTCAACGTCGCCTGGCCCTGGGCCGCGATCGCGTCGCGCAGCAGCGCCGAGGCGGCATAGACGAGGCTGCCCTCGATGCCGGTCGCGGTCAGCACGAACTCCCCCTGACGCTCGAAACGCCGCCCGTCGGGCGCGTCGAAGCTCAGCACCACGGGCTTGATCGGCGCGCCCGCATGGCGGCTGCGCAGGAAGTCGCTCCAGCCGACGTCGAAACCGCAGTTCGAGGGCGCCAGCGGGGCGAGCTCGATCCCGGCGGCCGCGAGCCACGGCCACCAGGCGCCGTCCGACCCCAGCCGCGCCCAGCTGCCGCCGCCGAGCGCCAGCACGGTCACGTCGGTCTCGGCCGAGGCCGGGCCGTCCGGGGTCGCGAAACGCAGGTGGCCGGCCTCGTCCCAGCCCTGCCAGCGCCAGCGCTGCTGGAACCGCACGCCGGCCCCGCGCAGCCGGTGCAGCCAGGCACGCAGCAGCGGCGCGGCCTTCAGGTCCTTCGGGAACACGCGGCCCGAGCTGCCGATGAAGGTCTCGACGCCCAGCCCGGCCGCCCAGGCCCGCAAGGCCGCCGGGTCGAAGGCGCGCAGCAGCGGCTCCAGCGCCGCGCGGCGCGCGCCGTAGCGTGCCAGGAAGGGCTCGAGCGCCTCGCCATGCGTGAGGTTCAGGCCGCCCTTGCCCGCCAGCAGGAACTTGCGGCCGGCCGAGGGCATCGCGTCGTAGACGGTGACCACGGCGCCGCCGGCCGCCAGCGTCTCGGCGGCCATCAGCCCGGCCGGGCCGGCGCCGATGACGGCGGCCCTCATCGGCGCCTCGCGGTCGCCGGGGGCGCAGGAGGGAAACACGGGGGCGCTGGCATGGGCGGCGCAGTGTGCCACTGAAAAGCCGGGGCGGCCGGACGCGAAGGTTCCTGCCCCGGGCGGCGATTCAGGTGAGCCTGACGAGCTGCTTGCCGAGGTTGCGGCCCTTGAGCAGCCCAAGGAAGGCGGCCGGCGCGCTCGCCAGGCCCTCGGCGATGCTCTCGCGTCCGCGCAGCTGGCCTGCGACGACCAGCGCGCCGAGCTCCTGCAGCGCCTGCGGCCACAGATCCATGTGCTCGCTGACGATGAAGCCCTCGATGCGCATGCGGTTCAGCAGGATCAGCTGCGGCTGGCACAGCGGGATCGGCTCGCCGTTGCAGCCGGCGATCAGCCCGCACAGCGCGATGCGGCTGTAGGCGTTGGCGCGCTGCATCACCGCGTCGAGCAGCAGGCCGCCGACGTTCTCGAAGCCGCCGTCGATGCCGTTCGGGCAGGCCACCCGCAGCGCCGCCGACAGCGACTTCAGATCCGGGTGCAGCTTGTAGTCGATGCAGGCGTCGAAGCCGAGCTCCTTGACCACATAGGCGCATTTCTCCGGCCCGCCGGCCAGCCCGACGGCGCGCGCCCCGCGCAGCTTGGCGAGCTGGCCGACCACGCCACCGACCGCGCCGGCCGCGGCGCTGACGACCACGGTCTCGCCGGGCTGGGGCGCGATGATGCGCGTGAGTCCGTACCAGGCCGTCACGCCGGGCATGCCGACCACGCCGAGCCAGGCCGCCAGCGGGATGTGCGTGGTGTCGACCTTGCGCAAGGCCGCGCGCTGGCCGCCGTCGACGATCTGGTAGAGCTGCCAGCCGCCGACGCCGACCACCGTGTCGCCGACCGCGAACGCCGGGTGGCGCGAGGCCAGCACCTCACCGGCGGTGCCGCCGATCATCACCTGGTCGAGCGGCTGGGGCTGGGTGTAGCTCTTGCCCTCGCTCATGCGCCCGCGCATGTAGGGGTCCAGCGACAGCCAATGGTGGCGCACCAGCACCTGGCCCTCGCGCAGATCCGGCAGGGCCGTCTCGACGAGGCGGAAGTTCTGCAGCCGTGGCTCACCGTCGGGTCGCGAGACGAGCAGCACCTGCTGGTTGAGGATGCTCACGGCCGGCCTCCCGCTCAATCCGATCCCGGCGTCCCCTGCAGCATCCGCAGCGAGCGCGCCCCGGTGGGCAAGGCGCGCTGGTACTTGAAGGTGCCGCTCGCGTGCGCGCACAGATCCCCGCTTTCAGCGTAGAGGCTCGCCTCGCAGAACGCCAGCGTCGCGGTGCGCGACAGCAGCCGCCCGCGCGCCGTCAGCCGGCCGAGACCGGGGCGCATGAAGCTGGTCTTCATCTCGATCGTCACGACGCCGGGGCCCAGGTCGCGGCGGTGACGATGGACGCTGCGCGCCGCGTGCGCCATCGCCGCGTCGAGCAGCGTCATCGTGACACCGCCGTGCGCGACGCCGAAGGAGTTGCCGTGCTGCGCGGTCAGTGTCAGCGCGAGCTCGGCCTCGCCGTCGCCGAGGCCGATCAGCTCGATGCCGAGCGACTCGACGAAGGGAACGCGTACCGGAAAGTCCATCCGCCCGGCCCCAGTGCTCAGGGTCTGCCGGCGCGGCGCGGCGTCGGGTTCACGGCCGGGCGAAGTCGAGCACGCGGCGCTCGCTGCGCAGCGTGCCGAGCTCGGCCGCCACCGCCTGGTGGTGCGGGTGCTTCTGGTAGGCCTCGAGCGCCGCGACGTCGGCGAACACCGACACCAGCGCGACGTCGACATTGGCCTCGAGCGCATCGCTGCGGATGCCGACCTCGAAGGCGTGGATGCCCGGCACGACCTGGGCGCAGGTGTCGAGCAGCGCCTTGAAGCGCGGCGCGTCGGCCGGGTTCTTGAGGGTCCAGAGAACGATGTGGTGGATCATGGTCAACGGTCTTCGCGGTCAGGAGAGGGGGAATCGTCGGGGCGGCGCGAGCGCCACCAGAAGGCGCCGACGCCACCCGCCATGGCGGCCAGGCCGGCCAGCACCAGCAGCTGGCTCAGGGCCGACGCGCCGGCGCGCGCCCACAGGCCGAGCATCAACAGCAAGGCGCCGCCGTAGATCAGCCGCCAGACGAGGGTCTCGAGGGTGGAGTTTTTCATGGTGTGACGGGTCGGGGCGCCGAGACTACACCAGACGCGCACGCGGCGGGCGAACGACGAAGCCCTGCGCCCGCCCCGACCCGGCCCAGGCCCTAGACTCGCCGCCATGAACGCCGCCCGTGAAGCGATCGACCTGAACCAGCCGCTGCCCTGGCGTGCCGGCTATGCCGCGCTGGGGCCGGCCTTCTACACGCGCCTGGCGGCGCAGCCACTGCCGCAGGCGCATTGGGTCGCGACCAGCGCCAGCGCCGCCGCGCTGCTCGGCTGGCCCGCGGACTGGGCCGACGAGCGTGCGCTGCAGGCGCTCTCCGGCGGCCCCACCTGGCCCGGGGCCGAGCCGCTGGCGACGGTCTACAGCGGCCACCAGTTCGGTGTCTGGGCCGGCCAGCTCGGCGATGGCCGCGCGCTGCGGCTCGGCGAGCTCGACACGCCCAGCGGCCCGATCGAGCTGCAGCTCAAGGGCGGCGGGCTGACGCCCTACTCGCGCATGGGCGACGGCCGCGCGGTGCTGCGCTCGTCGATCCGCGAATTCCTGTGCTCGGAGGCGATGCATCACCTCGGCATCCCGACGACGCGGGCGCTGGCGGTGATCGGCTCGCCGCTGCCGGTGCGGCGCGAGACGGTCGAGACCGCCGCGGTCGTGACCCGGCTCGCACCGAGCTTCGTGCGCTTCGGGCACTTCGAGCATTTCGCGCACCACGGCCACCCGGTCGAGCTGCGCGCGCTGGCCGATTTCGTGATCGAGGCGCACTACCCGCAGTGCCGCGAGGCCGCGAACCCCTACGCGGCGCTGCTCGCCGAGGTGTCCCGCCGCACCGCCGAGCTGCTGGCCGACTGGCAGGCGGTCGGCTTCTGCCACGGGGTGATGAACACCGACAACATGTCGATCCTCGGCCTGACCATCGACTACGGGCCCTTCGGCTTTCTCGACGGCTTCGACCCCGGTCACGTCTGCAACCACTCGGACCACCAGGGCCGCTACGCCTACGCGCGCCAGCCCAACGTCGCGTACTGGAACCTCGGCGCGCTGGCCCAGGCCCTGCTGCCGGCGATCGCCGGCGACGCGGAGGTCGACGAGGGCAGCGCCGAGCAGGCCGCCGAGGCGCTCGAAGCCTACCGCGAGCGCTTCCCCGCGGCGCTGACCGGGCGCTTTCGGGCCAAGCTGGGGCTGCGCGAGGCCCGCGACGAGGACCGCGCGCTGATCGACGACTGGCTCACGCTGCTGAGCGCCGAGCAGACCGACTACACGATCGCCTGGCGCCGCCTGGCCGGCTTCCGCGCCGCCGACCCCGGCACGGTGCGCGACTGCTTCCTCGACCGCGCCGCCTTCGACGCCTGGGCGGCGCGCTATGCCGCGCGGCTGGCCGCCGAGGGCAGCCTCGACGCCGAGCGCGCCGCGCGGATGCAGGGCGTCAACCCGAAGTACATCCTGCGCAACCACTTGTGCGAGACCGCGATCCGGGCCGCCCAGTCCGGCGATTTCGCCGAGACGCAGCGCCTGCTGAAAGTTCTGGAGCACCCGTACGACGAACAGCCCGAGCGGTCGGCCTATGCCGACTTCCCGCCCGACTGGGCCCGTTCGATCGAGGTGTCCTGTTCATCATGAGCGACTACAAAGTCAAGAAGTCCGACGCCGAGTGGCGTGCGCAGCTCGACCGCACGCAGTACGAGGTGACCCGCAACGCCGCCACCGAGCGCGCCTTCACCGGCGCGTTCTGGGACCATTGGCAGGCCGGCCGCTACCGCTGCGTGTGCTGCGGCGCCGAGTTGTTCGCCGCCGCCACCAAGTTCGACGCCGGCTGCGGCTGGCCGAGCTACTGGCAGCCGGTGCGCGCCGAGATCATCGAGCGCGTGGTCGACCGCAGCCACGGCATGGTGCGCGTCGAGGTGCGCTGCCGGGACTGCGGGGCCCACCTCGGCCATGTGTTCGACGACGGCCCGGCGCCGACCGGAGAGCGCTACTGCATCAACTCGGCCTCGCTGGCCTTCGAACCCGAGCCGGGGGTGGGCGCATGACCGGCGTTGCCGCGCCGGACGCGCTCGCCGTCGAGGCCGTGCTGCGCGAGGCGCTGGCGCCGCTGGCCCTCGAGGTGCTCGACGACAGTCACCGCCACGCCGGCCACGCCGGCGCGCGCGAGGGCCGCCATTTCAGCGTGCGCATCGTCAGCCCGCGCTTCGCCGGCCTGTCGAGGCTGGCGCGGCATCGCCTTGTGTATGATGCTTTGGCCCGGTGGATGCCGCGCGGCATCCATGCCTTGGCGCTGACCGCGCTGACGCCGGATGAGGCGCAGCCGTCGGGCTGAGCATCGCGGCGTCGCCGCTCCCGCCCCATCCGAGGTCCCACCCTTGAAGCATTACCCCTCTTTCGCCGCCCGCCTGTCGTCCATCGCCATGGCCGCGGCCCTGTTCGCCCCGGCGCTGGCCGCGGCCCAGAACATCGCGATCGTCAATGGCAAGGCCGTCCCCAAGGCACGCGCCGATACGCTGATGGACCAGGTGAAGGTCCAGGCTCAGAGCTCGGGCCAGCAGCTGCCCTCGGACATCGACAAGCGCATCCGCGACGAGGTGGTGCTGCGCGAGATCCTCGTCCAGGAGGCCGAGCGGCGTGGCCTGGCCACCAGCCCGGGCTACCGCTCGCAGATGGAACTCGCGCGCCAGGGCATCTTGCTGAAGGAACTCACCGCCGACTTCCGCAAGAAGAACCCGGTCACCGAGGCCGACCAGCAGGCCGAATACGACAAGTTCAAGGCCCAGTCCAGCGGCGAGAAGGAATACCGCGCGCGCCACATCCTGGTCGAGAAGGAAGACGAGGCCAAGGCGCTGATCGCCCAGATCAAGGGCGGCGCGAAATTCGAGGACGTGGCGGAGAAGTCGAGCAAGGACACCGGCTCGGCGCAAAACGGCGGCGACCTCGACTGGGCCGACCCGAGCGGCTTCGTGCCCGAGTTCTCGAAGGCGCTGACCGCGCTGGCCAAGGGCGCGATGACCGAGACGCCGGTGCAGACCCAGTTCGGCTGGCACATCGTGCGCCTCGACGATGTGCGCGAGGTGCAGCTCCCGGCGTTCGATGAGGTCAAGTCGAAGATCGCCGAGCGCCTCGAGCAGCAGAAGCTCTCGAGCTTCCGCGACGGCCTGAAGGCCAAGGCCAAGACCGACTACAAGTTCGAGTGAGTCACACGCTGACCCCCTGAAAAGGCGCCCTGCGGGGCGCCTTTTTGCTGGCGACCGGGCCGCCGAGAGACGCCCTGCTCACGCGCGGCCGACGAGATGCGCCCAGGCCATCAGCGCTCCGATCAGCAGCGGCTGGTGCAGCATGTAGAAGCTCAGGCTCCAGCGTCCGAGCACGGCCAGCGGCGCGAGTGGCGCCGGCAGCGCGCCGCCCAGCCAGCCGGGGCGCCGCTCGATCACCCAGCGCCCGGCGGCCAGCCCCCACCACAGCACCCCCAGCCAGGGCAGCAGCGGCACGTAGTCCTCGGTGTAGGGCTTGTGCGTGACCAGGCCGACCCAGTTGCCCCAGCGGCTGTCGAAGAGCGAGTGCTGGACGAACTGCGGCAGCAGCAGCGCCACGAGCCCGGCCGGCCACAGCCAGCGCCCCCCGCCGGCCGACAGCCGCGCGACGATCAGCATCACCGCCATGCCGTGCAGCACGCCGAAGCTGATCCAGCTGCGCGGGAACATCAGCGCGCTGCCCGCGCTCACCAGCAGCGCGCAGCCGGCGATCTGGCCCCAGCGGCGCCAGAAGCGCGCCCAGCTCTGCCGCTGCGCATGGGCAATGGCCTGACCGAAGCCGGCGCAGAACAGGAACAGGCTGACGATGGCGCTGCGTTGCACGGTCCACACCGGGTCGCGCTGGAAGTTCGCCTCGATCAGCTTGAAATGGGCCAGATCGAACCCGAAATGGAACAGCGCCATCCACACGATCGCCACGGCGCGCAGCGCATCGAGGCGCTCGTGTCGGTGGGCGGTCGCCGGTGGCATCGCGCGACGATAGCGCATGCCCCGGCGG
Organism: uncultured Methylibium sp.; assembly: GCA_964408005.1. Classification (GTDB taxonomy): domain Bacteria; phylum Pseudomonadota; class Gammaproteobacteria; order Burkholderiales; family Burkholderiaceae_C; genus Methylibium. The sequence continues at coordinate 5,712 of CAYOXW010000045.1, read as the reverse complement.
CACCCGCATCCGGTGTTTCCTCGCTGCCAACCCGACGATGACCATGTCCCGCCCCGCCCTGTTCCGCCTCGCCCTCGCCCTCGTGGTCGCCGCGTCCGGCGGCGTCGCCCTGCTGTCGAGCGCCGCCACGCCGCGCCCCGACGCCCAGCCCCGCGCGGTGGCGGCACGCGGCCCACTGACGGCCGAGGAACGCCAGCACATCGACGTGTTCAAGGCCGTCTCGCCCTCGGTCGTGCACATCACGACGCTCGAGGTCGGCCGCGAGCTCTTCTCCGCCGACGTCAGCCAGGTGCCGCGCGGCACCGGCACCGGCTTCATCTGGGACGAGCGCGGCCACGTCGTCACCAATTTCCACGTGATCCAGGGCGGCAACGCCGCGCGCGTGACGCTGGCCGACCAGAGCAGCTACCCGGCCGAGCTGGTCGGCGTCTTCCCGGACCGCGACCTCGCGGTGTTGCGCATCGCCGCGCCGCGCGAGAAGCTGCCGCCGATTCCGGTCGGCCGCAGCCGCGACCTGCTGGTCGGCCAGCAGGTCTACGCGATCGGCAACCCCTTCGGCCTCGACCAGACGCTCACGCGCGGCATCGTCAGCGCGCTCAACCGCGAGATCGAGTCGGTCACGCGCCGGCTGATCCGCGGCGCGATCCAGACCGACGCGGCGATCAACCCCGGCAACTCGGGCGGCCCCTTGCTCGACTCGGCCGGCCGGCTGATCGGGGTCAACACCGCGATCTACAGCCCCAGCGGCGCCAGCGCCGGCATTGGCTTCGCGATCCCCGTCGACGAGGTCAACCGCATCGTGCCGCGGCTGATCCGCGACGGCAAGCTGCTGCGGCCGGCGCTGGGCGTCACCGCCGCGCCGCCCCAGCTCGGCCGCGTGCTGGGCCTGCCGGCCGGGGTGGCGCTGGCGCGCGTGGCGCCGGGTGGTCCGGCCGCCAAGGGCGGGCTCCTGCCCTTCAGCCGCAATGCCGATGGCAGCTTCCGCGCCGGCGACGTCATCACCGCGGTCAACGGCGAGCCGGTCGCGGACTTCGACGACATGCTCGGCCTGCTGGAGCGCTACCAGGCCGGCGACCGCGTGACGCTGACGCTGTGGCGTGCCGGCCAGACCCGCCGCCAGGAGGTCGCACTCGTCGCCGCGTCGGACTGAGTCCGGCGCCCGCCGGCACAATGGGGCGGCCGCCCTGCCCCTGCCATGCCCGCCTCCTCCGATACCGGCTACCCGCTGCTGCGCTGGTTCTCGCTGGCCAGCCTGGCCGCGCTGGGCACCGCGAGCGTGCTGTCGGCGCTGCTGATTTCGAGCTTTCTGGCCGCGCAGCTGCTGCGCCATGACGCCGAGCTCAGCCGCGACTTCGTGCAGAGCATCGTCACGACCCAGGCGGTGGTCGACGACTTCCGCGCCGCCGCCAGCGAGCAGCGTCGCGCCGCCTTCGCCGAGTTCCTCGACCACGTCGGCGCCATGCCCGATGTGCTGCGCACCAATGTCTACGGCATGGACCGCGAGGTCCTGTGGTCGACCGACCCGGCGCTGATCGGCCAGCGCTTCGCGCGCAACGAGGAGCTCGACCGCGCGCTGGCGGGCGAGCTGGTGATCGAGCACGGCACCGTGGCCGACGACGCCCCGCTGGCCAAGGCCGAGCACACGCGCCTGCGTGGCAGCCGCTTCGTCGAGAACTACCTGCCGATCCGCGACGAGTCACGGGCCGAGCAGGTCGGCGTGGTCGAGCTCTACCGCGTGCCCCGCGGGCTGAACACGATCCTGCGCGAGAGCACCTTGCTCGTGTGGGTCGTCACGCTCGCCGGCGGCTTGCTGCTCTACCTCTCCACGCTGGGCATCGTGCGGCGTGCCAGCCGGCTGATGCGCGAGCAGCACGCGCGACTGGCGGAGACCGAGGCCCTGGCGGTGATCGGCGAGGTCGCCGCGACGACGGCCCACAGCATCCGCAACCCGCTGGCATCGATCCGCTCGACGGCCGAGCTGCAGCGCGAGCTCGGCGCCCTGTCGCCCGAAGCCACGGCCGACACGGTGCGCGACGTCGAGCGCATCGAGCGCCTGGTGCGCACCCTGCTGACCTACGCCCGAGGCCAGGCCGAGCCCAGCGGCCGTGCCGACGCCGCCACGGTGCTGCGCGACGCGGCCGAGCCCTTCGTCGCGGGCGCGCGGGCGCGTGGCCAGCGCCTGTCGCTGGAGCTCGATGCCGGCCTGCCGGCGGTGCGTGGCGATGCGGTGCTGCTGGGCCAGGTGCTGAGCTCGCTGCTGTCCAACGCCGTCGAGGCGGCGCCCGACGGCGGCGCGATCGGGTTGCGCGCGCGCCGCGAGCCCGACGGCGTGTGCATCGAGGTCGACGACGACGGTCCGGGGATCGCGCCGGCGCTGCAGACCGACGTGTTCCGTCCCTTCTTCACCACCAAGCCGCGCGGCCTCGGCATGGGGCTGGCGCTGGCTCGCCGCGTGGTCGAGCGCCTTGGCGGCAGCCTCGAACTCCGCGCGCGCCAGCCGCGCGGCACGCGCGCGCTGCTGCGCCTGCCGCTCGCAGACGAGAACTGACGTCACCATGGACCGCGTGATCCTGATCATCGAGGACGAGGCCACGCTGGCGCGCAACATCGCCGCCTACCTCGCCCGCCACGGCTACGAGGCCCATACCGCCGGCAGCGCCGAGGAGGGCCTGGCGCAGCTCGACGCCCTGCGGCCAGACCTGGTGCTGCTCGACCACAACCTGCCCGGCCTCGGCGGCCTCGAGGCGCTGGGGCGGATCCGTCGCAGCGCGCCGGACACCCAGGTCGTCATGCTCACCGGCCACGGCAGCACCGAGCTGGCGGTCGACGCGATGAAGGCCGGCGCCGCCGACTTCCTGAACAAGCCGATCGCGCTCGGCGAGCTCAAGCTGGTGCTCGAACGCGTCGGCCGCCAGCGGCGGCTCGCGAGCACGGTCGACTACTACCGCCGCCGCGAGGCCGAGCTCAGCAGCCTGGAGGCGATCGTCGGGGAGTCACCGCCGATGATCGCCCTCAAGCAGACGCTCACGCGCCTGCTGCAGTCCGAGCGCGACCTGGTCGACGCCTCGCCGCCGGCGGTGCTGATCACCGGAGAGACCGGTACCGGCAAGGAGCTCGTCGCGCGCGCGCTCCACTACGGCGGGGCGCGCGCCGAGCGGCCCTTCGTCGAGATCAATTGCGGCGCGCTGCCGGCGACGCTGATCGAGGCCGAGCTGTTCGGCTACGAGCGCGGCGCCTTCACCGACGCGCGCGAGCGCAAGGCCGGTCTGCTCGAAACCGCCGAGGGCGGCAGCGTCTTTCTCGACGAGATCGGCGAGGCCGAACCGGGCACCCAGGTCAAGCTGTTGAAGCTGCTCGAGGAAAAGCGCGTGCGCCGGCTCGGTGGCGTGCGCGAGCTGCCGATCGACACCCGCATCCTCAGCGCGACCAACCAGCCGCTCGAGCAGCGCGTGCGCGAGGGGCGCTTTCGGGCCGACCTGTACTACCGCCTGCGCATCGTCGAGATCGCCGTGCCGCCGCTGCGCGAGCGTGGCGACGACATCCTGCTGCTGGCGCACCGCTTCCTGGAGTGGCACGGGCAGCGCTACCGCAAGCCGGGTCTGCGACTGTCCCCGGAGGCGCGGGCCGCGCTGCGCCGCCACGGCTGGCCGGGCAATGTGCGCGAGCTGCGCAACACCATCGAGCAGGCGGTGCTGGTCGCCGAGCCGCCGCTGGTGCAGCTGGCGGATCTGCGGCTGGCTGCCGGGCCGGCTGCGGCCGGCCCGGCGCCCGAGGAGGATCTGAACCTCGAGCGCGCCGAGCGCCGCCTGATCGAGCGCGCGATGGCCCTCAGCCGCGACAACGTGACCGCGGCCGCGCGGCTGCTCGGCGTGTCGCGCGACACCTTGCGCTACCGGCTCGAGCGCCTCTCGGCGCGTGGCGAGGCCGGTAGCCTGTCTTAGCGCGTCATCTCCGCCCCGCCCCGGGGCACCGGCACGGGGCAGAAATCCCGCGGCTCAGCCGATCCAGCGCCTGGCGTTGCCGAACATCCGCATCCAGGGGCTGGCCGCGGCAGGATCGCCGGGCGTCCAGCTCAGCTGGGCCTGGCGGAACACCCGCTCCGGGTGCGGCATCAGCGCGGTGAAGCGCCCATCGGCCGTCGTCACCGCGGTCAGCCCCTCAGGGCTGCCGTTGGGGTTGGCCGGGTAGGTCTCGGTCGCGCGCCCGCTCGAGTCGACGAAGCGCATCGCGCGTCGCACCGTCGCCGCGTCGCCGCGCTGCGAGAAATCGGCATAGCCCTCGCCATGGGCGACCACGATCGGCAGGCGGCTACCGGCCATGCCGGTGAAGAAGATCGACGGCGACTCCAGCACCTCGACCTGGCTGAGCCGCGCCTCGAACTGCTCGCTCTTGTTGCGGGTGAACTTCGGCCAGGCCTGGGTGCCGGGGATGATCGACGCCAGCGCCGCCATCATCTGGCAGCCGTTGCACACGCCCAGCGCGAAGCTGTCGGAACGACCGAAGAAGGCGGCGAACTGCTCGGCCAGCTTCGGGTTGAACAGGATCGAGCGCGCCCAGCCCTCGCCCGCGCCCAGCGTGTCGCCGTAGCTGAAGCCGCCGCAGGCCACGAAGCCCTGGAACTGCTCGAGCCGCGCGCGGCCGGCCTGCAGGTCGCTCATGTGGACGTCGTAGGTCTCGAAGCCGGCTGCGTCCATCGCATAGGCCATCTCGAGCTGCGAGTTGACGCCCTGCTCGCGCAGGATCGCGAGCTTGGGCCGCGTCAGGCTCAGGTAGGGCGCGGCGACGTTCTCGGCCGCATCGAAGCTCGGCGCGACGACGAGGCCGGTGTCGGCCGGGTCGCCCGCCGCCGCATGCTCGGCGTCGGCGCAGGCGGGGTGGTCGCGCAGCCGGGCGATGCGCCAGCTGACCTCGTCCCAGGCCTGGTGCAGCTCGCGCAAGGGCGCGCTGAAGACGGCCTTGGTGTCGCGCCAGACCTCGACGACGCCACGCCCGTTGGGCTTGCCGATCACATGGCTGTGGCGGCTCAGGCCGGCCTCGCGCAGCGTCTGCAGCACCGCGTCGCGCTCGGTCGTGCGGACCTGGAGCACGGCGCCCAGCTCCTCGGCGAACAGCGCCTTCAGCGTCGCTTCCTCGCGGCGCGCGCTGACCTGAACGGCCCAGTTCTTCGCGTCGCCGCTGTCCATGCGGCTGTCCGAGACACCGTCGCCCTCGGTCACCAGCAGGTCGACGTTCAGCGACACGCCCAGGTGGCCGGCGAAGGCCATCTCGCAGGCCGCCGCCCACAGGCCACCATCGCTGCGGTCGTGGTAGGCCAGCAGCCGGCCGTCGGCGCGCAGGCGGTTGACCGCGGCGACCAGCCTCTTCAGCAGCTCCGGGTCGTCGAGGTCCGGCGCGGCGTCGCCGACCTGGTTCAGCGTCTGCGCGAGGATCGAGCCGCCGAGGCGGTTGCGGCCCTGGCCGAGGTCGACCAGGATCAGCGTCGTGTCGCCGGGCTGCAGCTGCGGCGTCAGCGTGCCGCGCACGTCGGCCAGCGTCGCGAAGGCGCTGACGACCAGCGAGACCGGCGCGGTGACCTGCTTGCTCTGCTCGCCTTCGCTCCAGCGCGTGCGCATCGACAGGGAATCCTTGCCCACCGGCACGCTGATGCCCAGCGCCGGGCACAGCTCCAGGCCGACCGCGCGCACCGTGTCGTACAGCGCCGCGTCCTCGCCG
>CAYOXW010000044.1:0-17843 GCA_964408005.1 uncultured Methylibium sp. | reverse complement strand
GCGGCGCCGACCTGCTGCGCCGCGCGATGGGCAAGAAGAAGGCCGAGGAGATGGCCAAGCACCGCGTCATCTTCGCCGAGGGCGCGGCGAAGAACGGCATCGACGCGGGCAAGGCCAACGAGATCTTCGACCTGATGGAGAAGTTCGCCGGCTACGGCTTCAACAAGTCGCATGCCGCCGCCTACGCGCTGCTGGCCTATCACACGGCCTGGGCCAAGGTGCATTACCCGGCCGAGTTCACCGCGGCCAACATGACGGTGGCGATCGACGACACCGACAAGCTCAAGATCTTCCACGACGATGCGGTCGCGCTCGGCGTCGTCTTCGATGCGCCGGATCTCAACGCCGGCACCTGGCGCTTCGAGCCGGTCGACGACCAGCGGGTGCGCTACGGCCTCGGCGCGATCAAGGGCACCGGTCAGGGCGCGATCGAGGCGATCGTCGAGGCACGCCAGGCCGGCGGCCCGTTCGCGAGCCTGTTCGACTTCTGCCGCCGCGTCGACCGCACGCGCGTGAACAAGCGCGTCGTCGAGGCGCTGATCAAGGCCGGTGCCTTCGACGCGCTCCACCCCGAGCGGGCCGCCTTGATGGCCAGCATCGCGCTGGCCTTCGACGATGCCGAGACCCAGGCCGCCAATGCCGACCAGGGCGGGCTGTTCGACTTCGGCGACGACGCGCATGCCTCGAGCACGCGCGAGCCCGAGCTCATCGCCGCCGCGCCCTGGAGCGTGCGCGAGCGCCTGATGAACGAGAAGCAGGCCCTCGGCTTCTACCTCTCGGGCCACCTGTTCGACGACTGCGAGGCCGAGGTGCGGCGCTTCGCGCGCCGCCGCATCGCCGATCTGAGCGACAGCCGCGAGCCGCAGCTGCTGGCGGGCATCGTCGGCGACCCGCGCTGGGTCAATGGCCAGCGCGGCCGGGTGCTGATCTTCAAGCTCGACGACAAGAGCGACACGATCGAGGCGGTCGCCAACGAGGACGTGCTCGAGGGCTGCCGCGAGCTGATGGTCGAGGATGCGCTGGTCATCGTGCAGGGCAAGGCGCAGCCCGACCGTTTCTCCGGCGGCCTGCGGCTGAACGTGACCCAAGTCTGGGACCTGGCTACGGCGCGCTGTCGCTTCGGCCGCTACCTGCGCGTCGCGGTCAATGGCCAGGTCCCGCCAGTGCTGGAGCTGCTGCGCGACTTCCCGCCGAAGGTGCAGCAGACCGAGCAGGGCGAGTTGCGGCTGGGCCTCGGCGTGCACCTGCTGCTGCAGCGCGAGCGCGTGCAGGCTGTTCTGGATTTGGGAGACGATGGCCGCTTTTACCCGTCGGATGACGCGCTGGAGCGCTGGAAAGCCGGCGCTCATGGCGAGGCCGTGGTCGTCTACGACTGAATTCGTTACAAATTCCTGGCCGGGTTTGACGAATTCGCACGGGACCGGCGCCGGCCGGCGGTCGGCCGGCGGCTACCCTCGGGCGTTGCTCGAAGATCCCGACAGAAGGAGTGTGTGCATGATGAAGCGATTTGTCCTGGCGGCCGCCATGGCGGTGAGCCTGAGCCCGGCGCTGGCGACCGATGTCGGTGTTTCGGTCAGCATCGGTCAGCCGGGTTTCTACGGCCGCATCGACATCGGCAACTACCCGCAGCCGCAACTGGTCTACCCTCAGCCGGTCGTGATCGCGCCGGCGCCTTATGCGGTCGTCCAGCAGCCGATCTACCTGCACGTGCCGCCCGGGCATGCGAAGGACTGGCGCAAGCATTGCGGCAAGTACAACGCCTGCGGCCAGCGCGTCTACTTCGTGCAGGACAACTGGTACCAGAACGTCTATGTGCCGGGCTACCAGTCGCGCAACGGCGGGCCGGGCAAGGGGTCCAAGAAGGACAAGGACCACGGCAACGGCCATGGCAACAACGGCAAGGGCAATGGCCACGGCAAGGGCCGCGACTGACGCCCGTGCCGTCCGTGTGAAAGTGGGGAAGCGCGGTCCAGGCCGCGCTTTTCCACGTTTACGGAGCGATCGTCCCGGGTCTATGCTGGCCACGTGGATATCCCGAAGACCGGCCTGATCCTCACCGGTGGCGGCGCGCGCGCCGCCTACCAGGTCGGCGTGCTCGTCGCGATCGAGCGACTGCGTCGCGAGGTCGGTGCATCCGAGCGCAATCCCTTTCCGGTGATCGCCGGCACCTCGGCCGGCGCCGTCAACGCCGCGGCGCTGGCCGCGGGGGCCGACGACTTCCGTGCCGCGGTGCGCATGCTCGCCTCGGTGTGGCGCCAGCTGGAGGCCGGCCAGATCTACCGCGCCGATGCCTTCGGCGTGATCCGCACCGGCGCGCGCTGGCTGACCCTGTTCACCGCCGGCTGGGCGCTGGCGCGCTGGCGCCGCGCGCGACCACGCTCGCTGCTCGACAACGCGCCGCTCGAGGAACTGCTGCGGCGCCTGATCCCGATCGAGCGCGTGCCGGCGCTCATCGAGGCCGGCCACCTGCACGCGCTCGCGATCACGGCGTCGAGCTATACCGCCGGCGATCACGTGACCTTCTACGCCGGCTCCGACGCCATCGCGCCGTGGACGCGCTCGCAGCGCCTCGCCGTGCGGGCGCACCTCGAGATCGGGCACCTGATGGCCTCGTCGGCGATCCCCTTCATGTTCCCGGCCGTGCCGCTGGCCCTGCAGGGCGCCTACGGGTACTACGGCGACGGCTCGATGCGGCAGGCCGCGCCGATCTCGCCGGCGGTGCACCTCGGGGCCGACCGCATCCTGGTGATCGGCGCGGGGCGGCTGCACGAGCCGGCCGGGGTGCGTATCGAGGCGAGCGGCTATCCCAGCCTGGCGCAGATCGCCGGCCATGCGCTGTCGAACATCTTTCTGGACGCGCTGGCGGTCGACATCGAGCGGCTGCAGCGCATCAACCACACCCTGTCGCTGCTCAGCCCCGAACTGCGCCAGCGCACCACGCTGCGGCCGATCGAGCTGCTGGTGATCGCGCCGAGCCAGCGCCTTGACGACATCGCGGGGCGGCACCTGCATGCGCTGCCGGCGCCGGTGCGCTCGCTGCTGCGAGCGATCGGCGTCTCGGGCGAGGGCGACGATGCGCGCGGCGCGGCACTGGCGAGCTATCTGTTGTTCGAGGCGTCGTACACGCGCGAGCTGATCGCGCTCGGCGAAGCCGACACGATGGCACGGCGCGACGACGTGCTGCGCTTCTTCCGCTGGCCGACCGAGGCGGTCGAGCGCGGCCCGGCGACACGGCCGGGCGCGCTTGCGGCCTGAGCCTCAGTTCTTCGCCTTCTTCTCGGCGCCCGGCCGGGGCGCCGGCGCCTTGGCAGCAGTCCGCGGGGACGTTGCCGTGGCGACATAGGCTTCGCCGTTGACCGTCAGACCGGCGGCGGACAACCGCGCGGCGCTGCCTGGGCCGACCCCACCGACGCGGTCGATCAGGTCCTGCCAGCTCTTGAACTCGGCCTGCTTGCGCGCCGCTAGCAGCTTGCCGGACAAGGCCGGGCCCACACCGCGCACCGTCTCGAGTGCGGCCTGGTCGGCCCGGTTGACGTCGACGGCGGCCAGCGCGAGCGCGCTGGCGAGGAACAGGACGGTCGTGAGGATCAGCTTGAGCATGGCGGGCTCCCTGAAGGGGTTGCGGCGCGGTGTTGCGCCGTGCTGCGAAGTTAGGCGCGGCGGCGCCCTGGCGCATCACCCGGTGGCGGGCCGGCTGATGGGGGATGCGCGGTGTTCACCCGCGTGGGGGAGGGGACGCTCGGCGACAATCGAAGCCATCGACGAACGGTGTCCCTGACATGTCTTCCCTGTTCCTGAGCAACCTGCACGAGCACCAGTCGCTGTTCGGGCGGCTGGCGTCGCTCGACGCGGCCGTGAATGCGGCGGCCGAGGCCGCTGCGCGCTGCCTGCTGCAGGGGGGCAAGCTGCTGTTCTGCGGCAACGGCGGCTCGGCCGCCGATGCGCAGCACCTGGCCGCCGAGTTGACCGGCCGTTTTATCAAGGACCGGCGGCCGCTGGCGGCGCTCGCGCTGACCACCGACACCTCGGCGCTGACCTCGATCGCCAATGACTACCGTTTCGACGACGTGTTCGTCCGCCCGCTGCGCGGCCTGGCGCGCGCCGGCGACTGCCTGGTCGCGATCTCGACCTCCGGGAACTCGAAGAACGTCATCGAGGCGGTGCGCGCCGCGCGCGAGCTCGGCGTCGCGACGATCGGACTGCTCGGCCGCGACGGCGGGGCGCTGCGGGGGCTGTGCGATCACCCGATCGTCGTGCCGAGCGAGGTGACCGCGCGCATCCAGGAGGCGCACATCCTGATCGGCCACACGCTGTGCGGCGCGGTCGAGCACGCGCTGGGGCTGGGCTGAGCATGCGCCTCGATGCCGCGAAGGTGGCTGCCAGCCGGGTGCTGGTGGTCGGTGACGTGATGCTGGACCGCTACTGGTTCGGTGCGGTCGAGCGCATCTCGCCCGAGGCGCCGGTGCCGGTGGTGCGCGTGGCGCGGGAGGAGGAGCGCCTCGGCGGCGCGGCCAACGTCGCGCTGAACGCGAAGACGCTGGGCGCACAGGTCACGCTGCTGACGGTGGTGGGCGCCGATGCGGCCGCCGCGCGGCTGCGCCACCTGCTCGAGCAGCAGGGCGTGCGCACCCTGCTCGGCGAGGACGCGGCGCTGCAGACCATCGTCAAGTTGCGCATCATCGGCCGCTCGCAGCAGCTGTTGCGCGCCGACTTCGAGAGCGAGCCGGCCAACGAGGTGCTCGCGCAGATGAGCGGCGAATTCGAGCGTGCGCTGAGCGGGCACGACCTAGTGCTGTTCTCGGACTACGGCAAGGGCGGGCTGGCCCACATCTCGCGCATGATCGAGCTGGCCCGTGCGGCCGGCAAGCCGGTGCTGGTCGACCCGAAGGGCAGCGACTACCGCCGCTACGCCGGCGCCGACCTGATCACGCCGAACCGCGCCGAGATGAGCCAGGTGGTCGGCGCCTGGGCGGGCGAGGCGGACCTGCGCAAGCGCGCCGAGGCGCTGCGCGCCGAGCTCGCCCTGGGCGGCGTGCTGGTGACGCGCTCCGAGCAGGGCATGAGCCTGTTCGACGGTGTCGAGCCGCTGCACGTGCCGGCGCAGGCGCGCGAGGTGTTCGACGTCACCGGCGCCGGTGACACCGTGATCGCGACCCTCGCCGTGCTGATGGCCGCGGGTCTCACGCCGCGCGAAGCCGTGCCCCTGGCCAACAAGGCCGGCGGCATCGTCGTGGGCCGCTTCGGGACCGCGAGCGTCACGCTCGCCGAATTGCTGGCATGAGTGCGGCCGACAAGCTCTGCGCGCCCGAGCAGCTGGCCGGGCGCCTGGCGACGCTGCCGCGGCCGCTGGTGTTCACCAACGGCGTGTTCGACCTGCTGCACCGCGGCCATGTCAGCTACCTCGAGCGGGCCCGCGCGCTGGGTGCGGCGCTGGTGGTGGCGATCAACACTGATCGCTCGGCGCGCGGACTCGGCAAGGGGCCGGAGCGCCCGCTCAACCGCGAGCAGGACCGCGCCTTCGTGCTGGCGGGGCTCGAGTCGGTGTCGATGGTGACGTGGTTCGACGAGGCGACGCCGCTGGCGCTGCTCGAACGCGTACGGCCCGACGTCTACGTCAAGGGGGGCGACTACCGCCTCGAGGACCTGCCCGAGGTGCCGCTGGTGCGTGGCTGGGGCGGGGAGGCGCGGGTGCTGTCCTTCGTCGACGGGTATTCGACGACCGATCTGGTTCGCCGGGTGCGGTCGACGGGCACGTGAAGCGGCTGCGATCCAGCGCGGCTCCTGGCGACGTGGCGCGCTCCACCCGCCCTGGACCGACGGGCCGCAGGGCGATGTCAAGCCAGCCTCATGACTGACGCCTCGCCGCTGCACCTCTCGGTTCTCATCGCGACGCGCTCGCGTGCCGCCTTGCTCGAGGGCACGCTCGCGTCGCTGTGCGATCTCGACGCGCGGGGCCTGTCCTGGGAGGTGGTCGTCGTCGACAACGGCAGCACCGACGCGACGCCGGAGCTGCTGGAGGCCTATCGCCGGCGGCTCCCGCTGGTGACCCTGCGGCAACCGGAGCCGGGCAAGAACCGCTCGCTGAATGCCGCCCTCGGCCGCCTGCGCGGCGCGACGACGCTCCTGACCGACGACGACGTGCTGCTGCCGAGGGATTGGCTGCAGGCATGGCAGCGCGCCGTCGATCGGTGGCCCGGCGATGCCGTGTTCGGCGGCCGCATCCTGCCGAAGCTGCCCGCTGGAACACCGGCGTGGATCGCGGCGGAGACCTTCCCGTTCCGCGCCCAGTGCTTTGCCGCCTTCGACCCGCGGCAGGACGAGGGGCCGTACGAGGCCACCGCCTTCGGGCCGAACTTCGCCGTGCGGACCCGCCTGTTCGGCAGCCATCGGTTCGCGGACTGTCTGGGCCCGGTGGGGACGACCTATGCGATGGGGGGCGAAACCGAATTCCTCATGCGCTTGCGCCGTGCGGGGCACCGCGTGATCTACGCGCCGTCGGTGGCGGTCGAGCATGTCATCGAGCCCGAACGGGTGGCGGTCAGGGCCTTGTTCGCGCGCGCGCGCAACGCGGGGCGTGGCTATGAGGTGCGACGCCTGCTCTCGCGGCAGTCGACGCGAGCCCAGTTGCGACGGCGGCTGTACACGAGTGCCTGGCCGAAGATCTTCTACTTTGCCCTGCTGTACCTGGCGGCCGCACCGCTGCACGAGGGGCACCGGTTCCGGCAGGGCTACCTGCTCCACCGGGCCTGGGGGCGCAGGCAGCAGTTGCAGGATCTCCTGGGCTCGGCCCTGCCTCTGATCGCCGCCCGATGAGCGCGCGACGCCCCGATGGCCGAGGCTTTTCTTCCAGAAGCCCGCGGCACAAGTCGACACCAATTTCTGCCGCGCGCGGACCGTTCTGGGCCCGTCGTCCCCCGCGATGCTTGGCGATACTGGCGAGTGGCTTTCCGCCCATGGCCGGGGAAGCGGGAGAGGACCCCCAGTCCGCTTGCCGTGCCGGACGTGTCCCCGTTCATTCGCCAGTCCTCCTTGCATGCTGCTCAGTGTCCTGATCCCGACCTACAACGCGGGGCGATACGTCGCCGACTGCCTGGCCTCCGTGCTGACCCAGACGGACTGGTCGACGATGGAGGTGCTCGTCTGTGACGACGGGTCGACCGACAACACGATCGCAGAGGTCGAACGCGTGCGGGTCCGGCATCCGGCCCTGCAACTGTTTCGGCAGCCCGCCAATGCGGGGCCGGGGGCGACCCGCAACGCCCTGCTGCGCCAGGCTCGAGGCGAGTACGTGTTCTTCGTCGATGCGGACGACACGGTCTATCCCGGAGTGATCGAACGCTTGCTCAAGCTGCTGGCGACCGATGGCCCGGACCTCGTGTTGGCCGACTACAGCATCCTGTCGGAGCGCGACGGCCGCACCGTGACGACCAGCGACCACGTGTCCACGTTCATAGGCCCCGCGCGCTGCCGGATCACCGACACCTCGACGATCGTCGGGGGGCTGATGCAGGCCCGGCGGCTGCACCCCTGGTCGAAGATCGCGCGCCGATCACTCTACCGTGCGGAGGCGATGTTCCCCGAGCAGCACGTGTTCGAGGATGTCACGATGAGCATCCGCCTGGCCTTGGCGGCACGCTCGGCCGTGTACACGGCCGAGCGCTACATTGCTTACCGCAAGCACTCGGGCAGCGTGCTCGGCCGGATGGATCCGGGCAAGAAGCTGGGGCTGATGGCCAGCCTCGACTACCCCGACCTGAGGGCCCGCTGGGGAGACCTGGATGGCGCGGCCCGCTTCCACTGGGCGCACTTTGTCGCGCGCAACCTCATCGAGAGCATCGTGTACCACCGCAGGCATCGCCTCGATCGCGCGTTCCTTGCAACCTGCTACGAGCGCTACCTGCGCTCCACGCCGCTGAGTCCTGCGGCGCTGATCGGGGCCTACCTGCGGCGCGGCTGGCTGTGGCGTCTGCTGCGCTACGGCCTGCGCTTGGCGCAGCTTCGCCTGGCGCTGACGCAGTCCGGTCTCGCCGCGGGGGCGGGGGCGTGAGCGCGCCGGTCGTTGCGCTGGTCGCACCGCGCCATTTCCTCGCGGCCAACGATGGCGGGCGCATCAAGACAGCCTCGCTATGTTCAGCGCTGCAGCATTGCGGTGAGCTGCACGTCGTGATCACCGACAACCGCCCTCATGAAGGGCACTGGTTTCACGGCGAATTGCTGCCGCTGCCTTTCGGCGGGCAGGCGCGCTTCTGGTCCTGCGTTCCCAGGGCGACATGGCTGGTGCCGCTCTGGTGCAAGGATCGGCGTCTGCGTCGCTGGACCGCGGCCCGGCGGCTTGCATCGTTGCGGCCCGACGTCGTGATCGCGGACGATGTCACCACGACGCGCACGGCCTTCGCGGGGGCGCACCCCCGTGTTGTGTGCCACGCGCACAACGCCGAGTCGCATCTCTACCGCCAGACCGAGGGATTCGATGCCGAAACGCAGCGGCGGCGTCTGCGCAGGGCGCACGAATACGAGGCGATCGAGCGTGCGTACTACCCCCGTGCCACCGAGGTCTGGGGCGTTCGCTCGAGCGACATCGAATATTTCGAGTCCCTGGGCATCGCCAGGGGGCGGGTCGTTCCCAACACGCTGCCCGAAGATCGCTTCTGCGCCCCGTCGGTCGGACGGGCGGGGGAGGTCTTGTTCTTCGGTTCGCTGTGGTGGCCACCGAACGTGCAGGCGGTCGACTACCTGGCGCGTGCCGCGGTAGCCCCTAGGGTCATGGAGGCCGGGCTCCGGATCTCGATCGCCGGGCAGGGGCGCGCCGGCGACGGCGACAGCGATCCGCCGGGGTTGCGGCGCCTGGGTTTCGTCGCGGACCTGCAGGCGCTGGCCCGGGACTGCGCCGTTGTCGCGATCCCGCTGACGTCGGGCGGAGGCACGAAGCTCAAGACGATCGAGGCGCTCGCCATGGGCAAGCCCGTCGTGACAACCGCCGAGGGAGCCGCGGGACTCGATCTCGTGGACGGACGGCATGTGCTGATCCGCGACGTCGGGCCCGCGTTTGACGAAGCGATGATCGAAGTGGCGCTGCACCCGCAGCGCTACCTCGAGCTGGCTCGGGAGGGGCAGGCGTGGGTGCGCGAGCGTTTCTCGCAGGCGGCGGTGAACCGTATCGTGCGGCAGGCCTTCCACGACATGGGCTTGGCAGCGGATGCGCGCACCGAAGCCGCGAGGCGTTCGATCGAATGAGCCTTCCGCAACCAGTCGACCTCGAGGCTTGTTCGTGATCATCTTCATCGTCGGGACCCCGCGATCTGGAACATCGGCTGTGCTGGAGCAACTGGCGTCGCGGCTGCAGGCCTACAGTGGCCCGGAGACGCATGTGTTCCGCAGGACGCCGCGCTGGTGGGAAGTCCGGCACAGGGCGCTGCGCATGTTTGTCAGCAGGTGCCGGCAGATTTTCTTCAAGGGGCGCATTCGACTGGGCGCCAGCGACGTGGCAATCGGCGCGGCCTTCAGGCACCTGGAAGGCGAATATGGGGTCGTGATCGAAAAGACCCCGGATCACCTGCAGCAGATCGAGCGCATCCGCCGCGTGCTGCCGGACGCCGTCTTCGTGCACTGCCTCCGCGAGCCGGTGGCCCTGGCCCGTTCCTTCTACGTCGCCTCGCGGCAGAGCCCGCGCTTGTGGCCGCCGTCGACCCTGGCCGATATCCAGCGCAAGGTCTGCAAGGATCTCGCCCTCCACCAGCGCTGGCTCGGTGAGCCGGGCCATCTGTTCGTGCGCTTCGAGGCGCATGAGGCCGACATCAAGCAGCACCTGCCGCACCTGCCGCAGGGCCGCTGTCGAGAGTCGCTGCAACTGAGCCTGCCCGAGGAGGTCTGGCGCACACGCGGGTTCACGGCGAGCGTGAACGACGCGACGGTGCCTTCGCCCGAGGTGTGCCGGCAGGGAGAGTGCGGCGAGCGGATGCTGCGTGAGCATCAAGCCATCCTCGAGCGGCTCCAGGCGCTCGGCCTGGGATCGCTCCGATGAGCGGCGTCTGCTGCGCGGGCACGCCGCCCGCTCGGGCGATCCGGGCCGTCTCGGCGTGCTGAGCGTCTAGACTCGGGCGCCGCCGCTCAACCGCGCGGCCCTGCCAAGTCCACCCCATCGCTCGTGTCCGCCGGCCCGAGCGTCCGACCCGATGCGTACTGTCCTCACCTTCGGCACCTTCGACGTCCTGCATGTCGGCCATGTCAGCATCCTCGAGCGCGCGCGCGCGCTGGGCGATCGCCTCATCGTCGGGGTCTCGTCCGACGCGCTGAACCTGGCCAAGAAGGGGCGCCGCCCGGTCTACTCCGAGGCCGACCGCCTGCGGCTGGTCGCCGCGCTGCGCTGCGTCGACGCGGTGTTCGTCGAGGAGTCGCTCGAGCTCAAGGGCGAGTACCTGCGCCGCCATGGCGCCGACGTGCTGGTGATGGGCGACGACTGGGCCGGCCGCTTCGACGAGTTCCGCTCGATCTGCGAGGTGGTCTACCTGCCGCGCACGCCCTCGATCTCGACCACCGAGATCATCGAGGTGATCCGCCGCGTCAGCTGAGCGTTGGGGTGGCGCCCGGCGCGCGCCGTTCCAGCTCGGACACGATGCGCTCGGCCGCGCGACCGTCGCGCGGGCCGATCAGGTGCTCGACGAGCGCCTCGCGCGCCGCGTCGCCGGCGAGTCGATCACGTTCGGCGAGAGCCGAGGCGAGCGTCGCGGGCAGATCGTCGGGCCGGTCGACGCAGCGCGCCACCGCCTCGTAGCGCGGCGTGTTCGGGTCCATGCGGCGATCGAAGCGCCAGCGCAGCAGGCCGCGGTAGCTCCAGCGCAGCTTCAGGAAGCGGCACCAGACGACCGGGCGGCGCAGCGCGGCGAACTCGAACAGCGCGCTCGAGGCGTCGCTGACGAGCAGGTCCGCACGCGCCATCAGCGGCACCAGGTCATAGGCCTCGGGGCCGAGCACCTCGATCGCCGGGTCGCGGGCCCATTGCGCGAGCCGTGCGCGCTGCCCGGCGTACTTGTCGATCGTCCAGGTGAAGAAGTGCGGCTTGACGATCCAGCGCGCGCCCGGGAGCACGCGCGACAGGTCGACGGGCATGCGCTCGAGCGAGGAGGGGTAGAAGGTCGGTGCATACAGCAGCACCGGCGCCTCCTCGGGACGCCGGGGCGGTGGCGGCGCGGCGAACAGCGGGTCCAGTTTCGCGAAGCCGACCAGCGCCAGCCGCTCGCGCAGCGCCGGGGCCCGCGCGAGCAGCTCGTCGAAGACGCGCTGCGACTCGACGCAGCGCAGGTCGAAGCCGTCGAGCCGCGGGTCGAACAGCACGTTCTTCACGCCGATGCCGTGATAGACCAGCGCGGTGCGCGTGCCGCTCGCGAGCGCCTGCGACGGATCGGTGAAGCTGCCGAACACCGCCCACTCGGGCGCGCAGCGCCGCAGCGCCGCGTAGGCGTCGGCGCCTTCGTCGACGCGCACGAGGCGGTGCGCCGGCCCGAGCGACTCGAGCTCGGCGAGGGCCAGAGCACGCAGCGCCGGGTCGAGCCTCACGATCGTCGTCACCGCGTGGCCGCGTGCGAGCAGCGCCCGGATGACCGGCGTGAACTGGGGCAGGTAGTAGAGCTGCTCGGCGTAGAAGGCGACGTGCATCGGAGGTCCGCTCGGAGGCCGCCGATTCTGGCATTCGGCGCGCGCCGAAGCGGGGCACAGCGGCGACAATCGCGCCCACCGCCGCAACGGAGCACATGGGTTGACCCGCCATCGCATGCACAAACTCGCGCGTTCCTTGCGCAAGCCCTGGCGGCACCGGTGGCGCTCGATCGTCCACGGCGTCGAGCGCGTCCTCGCGCCGGCGCTGACGCAGGGACAGTGGCTGCTGCGGCGCTGGCTGCCGCAGCGCCCGAGCGGCCTGGCGCGCCCGCTGCGCATCACGCTGACCTCGCACCCACCGCGCTACGGCACGCTGGCGCTGACGCTCAAGTCGCTGCTCAACCAGTCGGTGCGTGCCGACGAGGTGGTGCTGTGGGTCTACGGTCCCCAGGCCGAGGTGCTGCCGCCGGCGGTGACGTGCCTGCAGCGCGAGGGACTGCGCATCGAGCGCTGCCCGCACGACTGGCGCGTCTACACCAAGTTCATCCCGGCGCTGATCAGCGACCCGCAGGCGATCTGGGTCACGGCCGATGACGACATCCGCTACCCGCGCGACTGGCTTGCGACGCTGCTGGCGGGTCACCGTGCCGCGCCCGGTGCGATCGTGTGCCGGCGGGCGCACCTGATGCAGTTCGAGGCCGACGGCCGCCTGCGCCCCTACGAGTGCTGGCCCAAGCAGACCGAGCGCAGCGCGGCGAGCGAGCCGCTGTTCCTCACCGGCGTCGGCGGGGTGCTCTATCCGCCCGGCACGCTGCACGAGCAGACGACCGACGCGGCGCGCTTCCTGGCGCTGAGCCCGAACGCCGACGACATCTGGCTGAACTGGATGGCGCGGCTGCACGGCACGCCGATCTGCCGCGTCGGCGACGACCACGAGCCGGTCGCCTGGTTCGGCAGCCGCCGCGTGTCGCTGTTCCGGCTCAACGCGCGCGGCACGAACAATGACGACTGCGTCGAGCGCATGGTCCAGGCCTACGGCAGCGATTGCCTGCGCGAGCGGCGCTGAGCGCCGCTCGCCGGCGCGCGGGTCCGCTCAGCGCACGGCGGGTCGCCCCGACACCGCGGCGTAGACGGCGCGGTTGCCCTCGACCATCGCATCGACCGAGAACTCGTCGAGCACGAGCCGCCGACCGGCCTCGCCATAGCGGCGCCGCAGCTCGGTGTCCGCGAGCAGCCGGATCAGGTGCAGGGCCAGCGCCTCGGCGTCGCCGGGCTCGATCAGCTCACCGTTGAGGCCGGGGCGCACGATCTCGGGGATGCCACCGGCGCGGCCGGCGACGATCGGCACGCCGCAGGCCGCGGCCTGCAGCAGCGCGACGCCCAGCCCCTCCATCTCGGCCGGATGGGCCAGCACGTCGATGCCGGGGACGATGCGCGCGAGGTCGCGGCGAAAGCCCGGCAGCAGCACCCGCTCGCTCCAGCCGGCCTGGCGCACCAGCGCGTCGATCGCCGCGTGCTCGGGGCCCTGACCGAGCAGCAGCACGCGGGCCCGCGGCTCGGCCGCGAACACCGCCGGCAGCGCCGCCAGCAGCGTGCGGTGGCCCTTGCGCGGGATGAACTGCGCGGCCATCGCGATCAGTGGCGCGTCGGCGGGCAGGCCGAACTCGGCGCGCACCCAGGCGCGCTCGCCGGGCGCCGGGCGGTAGGCCTCGGTGTCGACGGCGCTGTGCACGCACACGACCTGCTGCGGCGTCAGCCCTTCGGCCAGCAACACGCGCCGGATGCCCTCGGAGATCGCGACCACCTGCGCGTACAGCCGGTACTTGCGCGCGACCCACCAGCGCGGCTCGGGGTTGTCGACGCGTCGGCTCAGCACCGCCGGCACGCCCTCGAGGCGGGCCGCGAGCCCGCCCCACAGGTCGCTGCCGCGGCGGCTGTGCAGGTGCACGAGGGCCGGGCGTTCGGCACGGATCAGCGCGCGCAGCCGGCCGAGCAGGCCGACATCGAGGTCGCCGCCCATCGGCATCTCATGCACCGGCAGGCCGAGCGCGCGCACCGCGCCGGCGATCGCGCTGCCGCTCGGGCAGGCCAGCAGCGGCTGCTCGCCGCGTGCTGCCAGGCCGCGCAGCAGGAACACGACCTGCAGGGCACCGCCGTACAGGTGCATGCCGGATTCGACGTGCAGCGTCTTCATGCGAGCTGCGCCATCGCGGCGTCGAACACGCGCTCGACCCCGAAGTCGCGCATGCAGTCGTAACGGCCGCCGCAGCTCGGGTGGCGCCGGCAGGGCGAGCAGTGCCGCGGGTCGTACAGCACCACGCTGCCGGGTTGACCCGGGTCGCGGTAGGGACAGGTCGAGCCGAACAGCGCAACGGTGGGGACGGCCAGCGCCGTGCCCATGTGGGTCAGCCCGGTGTCGACGCCGACCAGCAGCGCCGCGCCCTCGATCGCGGCAACGCTCTCGTCGAGCGGGAGGGCGCCGGCGAGGTTCAGCAGACCGGGCACACCGGCGGCGATGCGCGCGGCGGCCTCGCGGTCGTCGGGGCCGCCGAGCAGCACCGGCACCAGGCCGGCATCGCGCAGCCGCACGGCGAGGGCCTGCCAGCGCTCCTCGAACCAGTGCTTCTGCGGCCGCGTGGTGAAGGGGCACAGCGCCGCGTAGCGCGCCGCCGGCAGCTTGGCGCGGGCGCGCTCGCGCGGTGCGGCGCCGACGGCGAGGTCCATGCGGAAGCTGCCCTCCGGTGCGCCGAGATGGCGGGCGAGATGGCGGTACTCGGCGCCGATCGGGCGCGGCTCCGGCAGGGGCGGCGGCACGACGCGCTCGGTCGCCAGCCGGTGGCTCTGCTCGCGGCCGATCAGGCTGACGCGCCGCGGCGCGCCGCTCAGCCAGCTCCACAGCCCGCTCTTCAGCAGGCCCTGGGTGTCGAGCACGAGGTCGAAGCGGCGCTCGCGCAGCGCGCGTCGGAAGGCGCGCACGCGTCGCCACAGCTCGGCGTAGCGGCGCGTGCGCCACAGCGCCAGCCATTCCCCGCGTGGCCAGACGATCACCTCGTCGAGGCGCGGGTTGTGCGTCAGCAGCGGCGCGGCCGCCGGCTCGACCAGCCAGGCGAGGTGGGCGTCGGGGTGCAGCGCCCGCAGCGCCGGGATCAGCCCCGAGGCCATCACCACGTCGCCGATCGCGCTGAGGCGGATGACGAGGATGCGCGTCACGCGTCCTCGAGGCGGTGCGGCGGGTAGCTGTCCCAGCTCTGGCAGCCCGGGCACTGCCAGAAGTGCTGCTGGGCCTCGAAGCCGCAGGCCGCGCAGCGGTAGCGACGCTGCGGCCGGGCCGCCGCCGTCGCGACGCGCTGCAGGGCCTCGGCGTCGGCCGCCGTGGGGGACAGGCCCTGGGTGTTCAGCTCGCTCAGCAGCGCGGCCGCGGCCGACAGGCTGGCGTGCTGCTGGAGGTGGCCACGCACGAGCGCGAGGCGCTGCGCGACGTCGGGCTCGAGCTGCAGCAGCGCGGTCATCAGGTCGGTGCTCGGCGCGCGGGCGTAGGCCGCCTGCAGCTGAACGCGCGCGGCGTCGGCATCGGCGCACTGCAGCGCGCTGGCCGCGTAGTCGCCGGCGACCAGGGCGAGGGCGCTCGGCTGCACCGCGAGCAGTTCGTCCCAGGCCGCCAGCGCCTCGCGGTGGCGGCCGGCCTGGGCGTGGCGCTGACCGGCCAGCACCCGTGGACGCGCCGACTGCGGCGCCGCGTCCTTGGCGCGCGCCAGGGCCGCATCGGCATCCGCGGGGCGGCGGCGCGCGTCGGCCTCGAGCGCGAGCTCGCAGCCGTAGTGCGCGATGCGACCGGCGAACGAGCCGGCGCCGGCCGCCTCGAGCTTGCGCGCGGTCTCGGTCGCGGCGGCCCAGTCGCGCGAGCGTTCCTGCAGCGTCAACAGCTCCAGCCTGGCGTCGGTGTCGAACACCGTGCCCTCGAGGGCGCGGAAGGCGGTCTCGGCGCGGTCGAACAAGCCGGCCTTGAGGAAGTCCTGCGCGAGGGCGTACTGGGCGCGCTCGCGCTCGGTGGC
Organism: uncultured Methylibium sp.; assembly: GCA_964408005.1. Classification (GTDB taxonomy): domain Bacteria; phylum Pseudomonadota; class Gammaproteobacteria; order Burkholderiales; family Burkholderiaceae_C; genus Methylibium. The sequence goes on along the minus strand of CAYOXW010000044.1, from coordinate 2,199 downwards.
CGACAGGTCGCCGCGGCCGAGCAGGTGCTGGTGCACGCGCACCGCGCGCTCGTACTCGCCGCGGCGGCGGAACAGGTTGCCGAGCGCGAAGTGCAGGTCAGCGGTGCCGGGGTCGTGCTGCGCGGCCTCGATGAAGGCGTCGATCGCCTTGTCCTGCTGCTCGTTGAGCAGCAGATTTAGGCCTGTGTAGTAGGCCTTCGGCGAATCGTTCTGTTCGCGCTTCCACTGCCGCAGATCGAAGCGCGAGGCCAGCCAGCCGAAGGCGAACGCGACCATCAGCCCGAGCAGGGCCAGCGGCAGCGTGGTCAGCGAATCAGACTCCATCGCGCGGGGGGTGTTCGGGCTCGGCCGGGGGGGCTTCGCGGCTCAGCGCGTCGGCGTCGAGCAGGGTGGTGGCGGTGGCGCGCGCCGCATGGCGCTGCTGCTGGGCCAGGCGCCGCTGGCGCCACCAGCTCGGCAGCATCGCGGTGATGCCCAGCGCGCAGCCCAGCGCGAAGGCGGCGAGCACGATGAACACCATCGGGGCGCGCCATTCGTGACCGAAGAACCACTTGATCGCGGCGTCGTGCTGGTTGTTCAGCGCGAAGGCGAACAACGCGAAGAACAGGGCGGCCCGCAGGAGCCAGGTCAGCGCACGCATCGCGGCGGATTCTATCGGCGTACCGCGCGCCGCCGCGGCGTTCAGGGCTCGCCGACCGGCGACGTTGCGTCGCGCTGCGCCTCGAGTTCGGCGCTGCGCGCGTCGACCGCCTCGCGCAGGGCCTTGCCCGGCTTGAAGTGCGGCACCAGCTTCTCCGGGATCAGGACCTGTTCGCCGGAGCGCGGGTTGCGGCCCATGCGCGGGGGACGCCGGTTGATCGAGAAGCTGCCGAAGCCGCGGATCTCGATGCGGTGGCCGCGCGCGAGCGCGTCGGTCATCGCGTCGAGGATGGTCTTGACGGCGAACTCGGTGTCGCGGTGCGTCAGCTGGCTGAAGCGCTCGCCCAGCAGGGCCACGAGGTCGGATCGGGTCATGGGCGGTGGTCGGTTCGGCGTTCGGTTCGTCGGGTCGGCCTGCGCGCATGGCCTCGGGCGAGGAGGGCATGCGCGCAGGCCGAAAGCCCTCGCGGGCTTCCGGCTGCGCTCTTCTTCTTAGTTGTTGCCCTGGTCCAGCTTGGCCTTGAGCAGCGCGCCGAGGCTGGTGGTGCCGGCGTTCTCGCGCTCGGAGGTCTGCTGCAGGCGCTGCATCGCTTCCTGGTTGTCGGCCTGGTCCTTGGCCTTGATCGACAGCTGGATCGAGCGCGTCTTGCGGTCGACGTTGACGATCAGCGTCGTGACCTCGTCGCCTTCCTTCAGCACGTTGCGGGCGTCCTCGACGCGATCGCGAGAGATCTCGCTGGCGCGCAGGTAGCCGGTGACGTCGTCGGACAGCTGGATCTCGGCGCCGCGCGCGTCGACCGTCTTGACCTTGCCGGTGACGGTGGCGCCACGGTCGTTGAGCGTCGTGTAGGTCGCGAACGGGTCACCGTCGAGCTGCTTGATGCCCAGCGAGATGCGCTCGCGCTCGACATCGATCGCCAGCACGATGGCCTCGACTTCCTGGCCCTTCTTGTAGTTGCGCACGGCGGTCTCGCCGGCTTCGTGCCAGGACAGGTCCGACAGGTGCACCAGGCCGTCGATGCCGGCGGCCAGGCCGACGAACACGCCGAAGTCGGTGATCGACTTGACCGGGCCCTTGAGCTTGTCGCCGCGCTTGTGGTTCTGCGCGAATTCGTCCCAGGGGTTGGCCTTGCACTGCTTCATGCCGAGGCTGATGCGGCGCTTGTCCTCGTCGATCTCGAGCACCATGACCTCGACTTCCTCGCCGAGGGTGACGAGCTTCGACGGCGCGACGTTCTTGTTGGTCCAGTCCATCTCCGAGACGTGCACCAGGCCTTCGATGCCCGGCTCGATCTCGACGAAGGCGCCGTAGTCGGCGATGTTGGTGACCTTGCCGAACAGGCGGGTGCCCGACGGGTAGCGGCGCGAGACGCCGACCCAGGGGTCGTCGCCCATCTGCTTGAGGCCCAGCGAGACGCGGTTCTTCTCGGCGTCGAACTTCAGGACCTTGGCGGTCAGCTCCTGGCCGACCGTGACCACCTCGCTCGGGTGGCGCACGCGACGCCAGGCCATGTCGGTGATGTGCAGCAGGCCGTCGATGCCGCCGAGGTCGACGAACGC
>CAYOXW010000043.1:0-17881 GCA_964408005.1 uncultured Methylibium sp. | reverse complement strand
TGCCGGCGCCCGAGCGCCCGACCAGGCCGATCTTCTCGCCGGGCCGAACGGTCATCGTCAGGCCGTCGATCACGGTCTTCGGGCCGCCGTAGGCGAAGCGCGCGTCCTCGAAGCGCAGCTCGCCGCGCGTCACCGCCAGCGGCTGAGCGTCCGGCCGGTCGACCACGGTGTGCGGCTTCGACAGCGTGTTCATGCCGTCCTGCACCGTGCCGATGTTCTCGAACAGCGAGGCCATCTCCCACATGATCCAGTGCGAGATGCCATTGAGGCGCAGCGCCATCGCGGTGGCCGCGGCGACCGCGCCGAGGCCGACCTCGCCGCGCGTCCACAGCCACAGCGTCACGCCGCCGGTGGCGAGGATCAGCGCCATGCTCAACAGGTGGTTGCACAGCTCGAAGCCGGTCACCAGCCGCATCTGCGCGTAGCCGGTCTGCATGAACTCCTGCATCGCGCTCTTCGCATAGGCCGACTCGCGCCGCGCGTGCGAGAACAGTTTGACGGTGGCGATGTTGGTGTAGGCGTCGGTCACGCGCCCGGTCATCAGCGAGCGCGCGTCGGCCTGCTGCTGCGCGACCTTGCCGAGCCGCGGCACGAAATAGCCGAGCACCGCGACGTACAGCGCCAGCCAGCCGAGGAAGGGCAGCAGCAGCCAGCGGTCGAAGCCGCCGACCACCGCGGTCAGCGTGACGAAGTAGATGATCACGAACATCAGGATGTCCGTGACGATCAGCATCACGTCGCGCACCGCCAGCGCGGTTTGCATCACCTTGGTAGCAACGCGGCCGGCGAACTCGTCCTGGTAGAAGGCCAGGCTCTGGCCGAGCATCAGGCGGTGGAAGTTCCACCGCAGCAGCATCGGGAAGTTGGCGAACAGGGTCTGGTACTTGAACAGCGCCTGCAGCGCCACCAGCAGCGGACTGGCGGCCAGGATCGCGACGATCGCCAGCAACTCGCCGCGGTGCGCGACCCACAGCGTCGCCGGCTCGGCCGCGGCGAGCCAATCGACCACCTGGCCGAGCATCGCGAACAGCGCCGCCTCGAAGGCCCCGATCGCCGCGGTCAGCAGCGTCATCGCGAGGATGTAGCCGCGCGAGCCGCGCGTGCAGGCCCACATGAAGGGCAGCAGGCCGTGCGGGGGAGGCAGCGGCGTGGCATCCGGATAGGGATGCAGCAGCTTTTCGAAGCGGGCGAACAAGCGGGTCTCCAGGCGGGTGGCCGGCGGCCGGCCGCGCCGGCGGGTGAGCGGCCGCGGTGCGGGGGCGCGAGCTTAGCCGAAACCGGACGCCGCCCTCACTGCAGCAGCTGCAGCACCTCGATCTGCTCGGGCACGGTCTCGAAGGTGCCCGCGCCGGTGGGCATCTGCATCAGCGGCCGGCCCTCGGCATCGAGGATCCAGATGTTCGGGTAGACGAGCAGCCGCGCGCGCTCGTCGCCGATCGCGGTCTGGAACTCGGTGTAGCTGCGGCTCGTTGCACCGAGCTTGATGTAGACCTGCCGCCCGAGCAGCGCGAGCGAGCTGCGCAGGTCGGCGATCACGTAGTCGCGCCGAAAGTGCGGCAGCAGCTCGGCGGCGTGCTGCTCGAGGAAGGCCTCGTAGCGGCGGCAGAAGCGGCAGTCGTGCGCGGCGAGATAGACGTACAGGCGCTTGTGCTCGCGCCGGGCGCGCTCGATCGCCGGTGTCAGGTCGAACTCGGCCTTGTCGGGCAGCCCGACGGGCTGGATCACCATCGCGCCATAGATGCCCGGCAGGCCGACCGCGGCCGCGGGCAGCGCCGTCACCGCGATCGCCAGCGCGACGAGCAGCGCCTTCACTGCACCGCCAGCGAGCCCTGGTAGCGCAGCTCCCGGGAGTCCTCGACCTCGGCCTTCAGTTCGTCCGGCGCGTGCGGCAGGAAGTTGAAGCGGAACTGCGGGTTCTCGCTGATCGAGAAGTCGAGCTCGGCATCGAACAGCTTGCGCTCCCCGTAGCTGACCTTGAGCGAGCGCACGAAATGCGGCGGGATGTACATCACCGTCTGGTTGTTGAGCTCGAAGCCGGTGTCGTTGGGATGGGTCACGCGCACGTCGGCGGCGGTCAGGGCGTTCATCTTCACGCCCTCGGGCAGCTTGAACGCGGTCTTGCCGATCTCCGACAGCGGCGTGCGGTTCGGCGGCGCCGAGCAGCCGCCGGAGGTCTTCACGTAGCGCGAGGCCATGTGCAGCGTGCCGTCGCTGAGCTCGTTGATCACGCGGATGTGGCTGTACTCGTCGACGCGCAGGCGCATCTCGAAATCGGCCTGGCCGAGGTCGGTCGTCAGCTCGAACACGCCGGCGAGCTGCGACGGGTTCTTGTCGACCACGATGTACATGCGCTTGACGTACAGCTCGGGCTGCTGCGCGATGCGCGAGACCACCTTCACCGGCACCGCCGCGCCATAGGCCGCGCGCAGCGGCACCTGCAGCTCGACCTTCGAGGCCGCAATCTCGATCGGCCGGTCCTTGAACAGCTGCGCCCGCAACCGCTCCCACTCGGGTGAGCTGTCGCTGTGGGCGACCTGGGCCGGCAGGCCACCCGGTGCGGCCAGCACTGCCACGGGCGCGAGAACGAGGAGCAGGGTGCCAAGGGCAACCCCGAGCGGTGCGAACAGGCGACGCATCGGGAACTCCGGAAGGGGCAAGGGGCCGCGCAGAAAGATCGCGCGCAAATGACTTTAGCAGCGCGACCCACGGCCCGCCTTCACCGGGCCCTCTCACCCCGGGTTAATCCCCGGGGTGATCCGGCATCCATGCGATGCTCGCCGCCATGGAGCGTCACCCTCCCCGCCCCGCCCGCCGCGCCCGGTCGTGCAACGCCGCCGCGGCCCCTCCCCCCAGGGCGGCCGACCCGGTCGGCGTCGCGGCGTGAGCGCCGCCGAGATCGGCGCACCGCTGCATGCGGACGCCACGCTGCTGGTCGTCGTCAAGCCCGCCGGGCTGCTGGCGGTGCCGGGGCGCGGCGCCGACAAGCAGGACTGCCTCAGCGCGCGGCTGCAGCACCGCTGGCCCGGCGCACGCATCGTGCACCGGCTCGACGAGGCCACCTCGGGCCTGATGGTGTTCGCGCTCGACCTGCCGACCCAGCGCGCGCTCGGCCGCGCCTTCGAGCACCGCGAGGTCGACAAGGGCTACGTCGCGGTGGTCGCGGGCCGCGTCGCCGGCGCGGCCGGTGTGATCGATCTGCCGATCGGCGCCGACTGGGCCGACCGGCCGCGCCGGCGCATCGACCCCGCGGGCGGGCGCCCGGCGCTGACGCGCTGGCAGGTGCTGGCGCAGGACGCCACGACGACGCGGCTCGCGCTCGAGCCGCTGACCGGCCGCACGCACCAGCTGCGCGTGCACCTGGCCGCGCTGGGCCATCCGATCGTCGGCGACCGCCTCTATGGTGGTCCGCCCGCGGACCGGCTGCTGCTGCACGCCAGCCGGCTCGCCTTTGCCCACCCGGTCGACGGCGTCACGCGGACCTATGACTCGCCCCCGCCCTTCTAGCCGACGCTAGGGATAGGCCGCGACGATGCGATAGCTCGGCGGCGGTCGCAGGTCCGACTCGACCAGCACGTAGCCCTCGACCGGCCAGCGGACGCACACCGGCTCGGCCGGCGGCTGGGCGCCCCGCGCATGGCGCGCCAGCGTCACATGGGGCTGCCAGCGCGACGGCACAGCCACCGCCCCGACCAGCGCGCGCTGCAGCCGCGCGTGCAGGGCCGTGAGCGCGGGGGGAACCGCCTGCGGGCAGATCACCGCGTGCTCGCCGCGCCACACGGCCGGCCGCTCGAGCCGGAGCTCGCAGGGCTCGCAGGGCTCGAAGGGCACCGCGAGCCGCTGCACCAGCACGGCGATCGCCTCGCGCGGCAACGCGCCGAGGAAGTGCAGCGTCAGGTGCAGCCGGCCGCGCCGCGTCGGCACCGCAGTGGCCGGCCAGCGCCAGGCGCCGACATGGCGCTGCAACGCGTCACGGACATCCTCCTCGGGCAGCAGCCCGACGAACAGACGGGCCAACTCCGGCGGCTGCGGCAGGCGCGCGCGAATCATGCGGCCGAACATCCGGCGAAGCGGGCCCCGCGTCAAGCCCGCATCGATCCCGCTCCACCGCCGACGCTCCGGCAGGGCGAGCCCGGCCACCCAGAGCAGAGGCCGATGGCCGCGATCGCTCGGCAGGCGCACGAGCTGGCCAGCGCGCCCGGGGCTTGGGGCGCGTCGAACTCTCCGCTTCAGCTGACACTGCCGTCGGCGTGCTGCACAGCAGCGCCTGGACGCGACAGGGCGGTCCGGCGCCAGCGCCGCGAGCACGGTCCATGCGCCCGGCTGGCCGCCCCGGCGGACCGCCCACGCGATGCAGGGGGTATTCGCGCTCGGTCTGCATGCTACGATTTCGCGAAAATGACGAGCCGATTTTCGGCACACAGGGTATAAACCGTGTCGAATGAATTTAAAGTAAATAACTTCGATCTGCTCCGAATCTTCGCAGCGACGCAGGTCCTGGTCGGACACGGCATATACCATCTCGGTTTGGACTGGCCGGCCTGGTGGGCCCCTCTCGGATTGCTCCCCGGGGTGCCGATCTTCTTCGTGATCAGCGGCTTCCTGATATCAGCGGCCTGGGAGCGCAGCGAGACTTGGCAGAGCTATGCCGAGGCGCGCATGCTGCGCATCTTCCCGGCGCTGTGGTGCTGCGTCGCGTTGACGGTGCTGGTATTCAGTGCGATGGGGCTTGATTTCACACGCTGGCAAACGCTGCCGTGGCTGGCGGCACAAGCGGCCGGCCTGATTTACACGCCGAACTTCCTGCGCGAGTTTGGAATGGGTTCGTATAACGGATCGCTCTGGACGATTCCGCTTGAACTGCAGTTTTATTGTGTGCTGCCGCTGGTCTACTGGGTGATGAGCAAGACTCGTCGAGACCTGCACGCACTTGTGTCCGTGGTGCTCGCCTTCGTCGCCATCGCACTGCTTACACGCCTGATGTTCCCGGGTTTTGGACTTCACCATGAAGGGGGCTCCGAACCCCTGCTGGAGAAGTTGCTGCGTTACTCATTCCTGCCGCATTTCTATTTGTTCCTGCTCGGCGTCCTGCTGCAGCGTCTGCGGACCTACCGCTGGAGCGCGATCCGCGGCAAAGGTGTTTATTGGCTGGCCGCCTACATGGCCTTCAACTTCCTGATACCCGGAACGGTCTGGACTTACCTGCCATCGATGATTCTTCTGGGCATCAGCACGATTTCGCTGGCCTACACGCGACCGGAGCTTGCCGGACGCCTGCTGCATCACCACGATGTGTCCTATGGCGTATATATTTACCACGGCCTGCTGCTGAATGTCTTTCTGGAAATCGGCTGGCGGGGCGAGCCGGTCTACGTCGTGGTACTGTGCCTCGCGACATTCGTGATGGCTTGGCTGTCCTGGCGCTTGGTCGAGCGGCCCTGCCTGACCCTGAAAGGCCGGTGGTCGTCACGCCGGTCGCCAGTGGGTCACGCCGGCCCGGTCTCCTGAGCCGGGCGAGCCGGTCGGGTACACGTGGCGAGTTCTTCGGTTCGCCACGCTGCACGCACTGCATGGGCGGCATGGCGACAGCGGTCCCACCGGCTGCGAGCGGTCGGCCTTCATGGTCCTGCGCCGTGGATTCCCCTGCCCGTCGGTCCCGAGGCATGCCGGCCGCGCGACAAAATGCCGCACCCAACCCGGCCTTGTCTTGATGACCCACCGCCCGACCACCGTCGACGACCTGCCCGCCTTCGACACCGTGATCGACGTGCGATCGCCGTCGGAATATGCGCTCGACCACATCCCTGGCGCGATCAATTGCCCGGTGCTTGACGACGCCGAGCGTGCGCAGGTCGGCACGACCTATGTGCAGATGTCAGCCTTCGAGGCGCGCAAGCTCGGCGCCGCGCTGGTCGCGCGCCGCATCGCCGATCATCTCGACACGCGTTTCCGCGACCAGCCCAAACAGTGGCGCCCGCTGATCTACTGCTGGCGCGGCGGCCTGCGCAGCGGCAGCTTCGTGAGCTGGCTGCGCATGATCGGCTGGGACGCCCAGCAGCTCCAAGGCGGCTACAAGAGCTGGCGCCGGCACGTGATCGAGCGCCTCGCGGCGCTCGCACCGCAGCTGCCGCTGCGGGTGCTGTGCGGGCCGACCGGCAGCGCGAAGACCAGCGTGCTGCGCGCGCTCGGTGCCGCCGGCGCCCAGGTGCTCGACCTGGAGGACCTCGCGGCGCACCGCGGCTCGGTGCTCGGCGCCCTGCCCGGGGTCGAGCAGCCCTCGCAGAAGGCCTTCGAGACACGGCTCGTCCACGCGCTGGCCGGCATCGACCTGACGCGTCCCGTGTGGATCGAGGCCGAGAGCCGCCGCATCGGCCGGCTCACCCTGCCCGAGCCGCTGCTGCAGCGGCTGCGCGCCAGCCCGGTGGTCGAGATCGCCGCGACGCCCCAGGCGCGGCTGGCCTATCTGTTGCGCGACTACGCCTGGTTCGCCGATGACCCTGAGCGTCTCGCGACCCAGCTCGGCTGCCTGCAGGGCCTGCTCGCGAACGAGACGCTGGCACGCTGGCAGGCCTGGGCGCGCGCTCGCGAGCTCGCACCGCTGTTCGCGGCCCTGATGGCCGAACACTACGATCCGCTGTATGCCCGCTCACAGGGGCAGCACTTCGAGCAGCTGCGCAAGGCACGGCGCATCGAGACCGATGACCTGTCCGACGTCGGCATTGCCGCGCTGGCGGCGCGCATCGCCGCGGACGACTGAGTCGCTCGCGCCAGATCGGATCAACCCGACGTCTCGGCAACGCAGGCTCGCGGGGCTCGAAGGCGCGCCGCCCGGCGCCTGCGCACACCGCCGCGGCCCGACGAGAGGCGGCTCCGTCGGGAGCCGCCGGCGTTGTATTCTGGCCCTGCGCCGACGTGGTCACCCCTCACCAACAGGGCAATGGGCTACACTGTCTTGGTAGATATGCGCAAGACCGTGGTGCTTCGAGGTTTGTTCGATCCGCCGTTCGGTTCCGAATGGCGTCTGGTTCTTCCCCCCCAGTAGCGTTTCTTGAGTGTCTCTGCAGAGACGCCGGCATGTCGCCGCGTCTTTCATTTCCATCGATATAGGAACGTTATGAGCATGCAAACGGGTACCGTGAAGTGGTTCAACGAGGCGAAGGGCTACGGCTTCATCGCCCAGGACGGCGGCGGCGCCGACGTCTTCGCCCACTTCCGCGACATCCAGGGCAACGGCTTCAAGACGCTGCAGGAAAACCAGCGCGTCGAGTTCGAGGTCAAGCAAGGCCAGAAGGGCCCGCAAGCCGCGAACATCCGTCCGCTCTGAGCGACACGGTACGCCTCACAGGAACGCGGCTTCGGCCGCGTTTTTGTTGGTGGGTCCGGATTGCATGGGCCTGCCTGCCGCACGGCACCATGCCCTCGCGCCACGAACCGCGGCGATGACGCTGCCCTGGTTCGGCGCCACCAGAATGGCGCCATGACCATGCCTTCTCCGCACGCTCGCCCAGCCGCTGCCACCCACTCGCCCCTGGCCCTGCGGCGCGGGCCCGACCCTCGATGAGCACCGCCGGCGCCTGGTGCGCGATCGACTTCGGGACCTCGAACTCGGCTGTCGCCGTGGCCGCACCCGGCGGCTCGCGGCTGGTCGAACTCGAGGCCGGCTTTCCGACGATGCCGACCGCGGTCTTCTATTTCGCCGAGCACCCGGCACTGGCCCCGGGCCTTCCCCCGCCCTGCGCGTTCGGCCGCGCCGCCATCGCCGCCTACGTGGATGGCTATGAAGGCCGGCTGATGCGCTCGATGAAGAGCGTGCTCGGCTCGGCGCTGATCGAACAGCGCACCGATGTCGGCGGTGGCCATGCGCTCCGCTACCTCGATGTGATCACCGGCTACCTGCGCCAGTTGCGGCACGCGGCCGAGAGCGCGGCGGGCGCGCCGATCGCACGTGCCGTGCTCGGTCGACCGGTTTACTTCGTCGACGACGATCCGCTGCGCGACGCCCAGGCCGAGGCCGCGCTCGCGGCGGCGGCGCACGCGGTCGGGCTGCGCGAGCTGGCCTTCCAGTACGAGCCGATCGCCGCCGCCTTCGACCACGAGCGCCGCATCGACCGCGAGGAATGCGTGCTGGTCGCCGACATCGGCGGCGGCACCTCGGACTTCTCGCTGGTGCGCGTCGGGCCGCAGCGCAGGGGACGGATGGACCGCAAGGACGACATCCTCGCCAGCCACGGCGTGCACATCGCCGGCACCGACTTCGACCGTCGCATCGAGCTCGCCTCGATCCTGCGCGAGCTAGGCTACGGCGCCTTCGGTCCGGCGCGCGGCACCGAGCCGCCGCGTGAAGTCCCGAGCGCGGTCTACCTCGACCTCGCGACCTGGCACCTGATCAACACCGTCTACCACCCGGCGCGCATCGCCGAGATCAAGGGCATGGCCGGGTTCTACGCCCAGCCGGCCCACCATCGCCGCCTGATGCGCACGCTGCAACTGCGCCTCGGCCACGAGCTCGCGGCGCGCGCCGAAGCGGCCAAGATCGAGGTCGCGGCCGGTGCGCCCGCGCACATCGAGCTCGGCGCTGTCGAAGCCGGGCTCGCCGTCACGCTGACCGAGCAGGACGCCGTCGCCGCGCTCACGGCCGACATCGACCGCATCGTCGCGGCCGCGCACGAGACCGTGCGACGGGCCGGCCTCGCGCCGGGCGCGGTCGACGCGCTCTACCTCACCGGTGGCTCGACCGGCCTGCCGCTGCTGAGCGCCCGACTGGCGCGCGCCTTCCCCGGCGCGCGCGCCGTTCACGGTGACCGGCTGGCGAGTGTGGCGACCGGCCTGGGCGTGGACGCGGCACAGCGCTTCGGCTAGCCTGCCGGCGACCCCCCATCGACCGACCCGCGGAGATGCCACCATGAACACGCTCCAGCAACTCGGCCCGCTCGTCGGGCGCCTCCTGATCGCCGCCCTCTTCATCCCCGCCGGCCTCGGCAAGCTCGCTGGTTTCGAGGGGACGGTCGGCTACATCGCCTCGCAGGGGCTGCCCCTGCCGCAGCTCGGCGCGGCGCTGGCGATCGCCGTCGAACTCGGCGTCGCCGCGGCGCTGCTGGTGGGCTGGCGCACGCGCTGGGCGGCGCTGATCCTCGCCGCCTTCACGCTCGCCGCCGGCGCGATCTTCCACGCCTACTGGGCCCTGCCGGCCGATCAGCAGATGATGCAGAGCATCATGTTCTGGAAGAACGTCGCGATCGCCGGCGGGCTGCTGTTCGTCGCGGCCCATGGCGCGGGGCGCTACGCGCTCGACGGCGGTCGCTGAGCCGCAGTGCACGACGACGCCCCGCTCGCGCGACCGGCCTCCTGCACCGCGCTGTTCCTGTCCTTCAGCGCGCTGGCGCTGCAGGGCTTCGGCGGCGTGCTCGCGGTCGCGCAGCGGGTGCTGTGCGAACAGCGGCGCTGGCTGACGAAGGCCGAGTTCCTCGAGCTGCTCGCGCTCGCTCAGGTGCTGCCGGGGCCGAACGTGTGCAACCTCTCGCTGATGGTCGGCGATCGCTTCTTCGGCACGCGCGGCGCCTTCGCGGCGCTGGCCGGCATGATCGCCGCGCCACTGGCGATCGCGCTGGCCGCGATGGCGCTGTATGCGCAGTTTGCCGAGCACCCGGTGGTCGCCGGTGCGCTGCGCGGCATGGGTGCCGTGGCCGCCGGGCTGGTGCTGGGCACCGCGATCAAGCTGGCCGCGCCGCTGCGTGCAAGCCCGCTCGGGCGAGCGCTGGCGCTGACGCTCGGCCTCGCCTGCTTCGCCGCCGTGGCCTGGGCGCGGCTGCCGCTCGCCGCGGTGCTGCTGACGCTCGGCCCGCTCGCCTGCGCGCTGGCCTGGCACCGGCTGCGCGCGGAGGACCCGCGATGACACCGGATTTGCTGCTCGCGCTCGGCGGGCATTTCCTGATGCTGTCGCTGCTGTCGATCGGTGGCGCGATCGCGGTCGCGCCGGACATGCACCGCTGGATGGTGATCGACGCGGCGCTGCTGAGCGACGCGCAATTCACCTCGGCGATCGCGATCGCCCAGGCCGCCCCCGGTCCCAACCTGCTGTTCGTGCCGCTGCTCGGCTACCAGGTGGCCGGGCTCGCGGGTGCGGCGGTGGCGCTGGCCGGCATCATGATCCCGTCGACGACGCTGGCGCTGCTCGCCGCGCGCTGGGGCGCGGCACGCGCCGACTGGCGGGCGGTGCGCGCCTTCAAGGCCGGCATGGCGCCGCTCACGCTGGCGCTGATCGCCGCGACCGGCTGGCTGCTGGCCGCCCCGGCGGGGCAATGGGCCTCGCTGGCCTTGACGCTGGCCGCCGCGCTGCTGGTGTGGCGCACGCGGCTGCACCTGCTGTGGCTGATCGGCGCTGGAGCCGCATTCGGTGCCATGGGCTGGGTCTGACCGCCGGAGCAAAGGGATCATGCACATCGTGAACAACCGCGCCGCCTCGCGCTTCGAGGCGACCGTCGACGGCCTGCTGTGCGTGGCCGATTACCGCCGTGACGGCGACCGCCTGGTGCTGCCGCACACGCTGGTGCCCGCCGCGCTGCGCGGCCGCGGCGTCGCCGCCGCGCTGGTGCAGACGGCGCTCGACTGGGCGCGCGCCGAGGGCTTGAAGGTCGTGCCAGTGTGCTCCTATGTCGCGAGCTACATGCGGCGCCACCCGCAGACGCAGTCGCTGCTCGCCGACGACTGAGCCGCGGGCCGGGCGGCGCGCGACTTTTCACCGGAATGCGGGGGCACCCCCGGTTCACGGCATGCCGTGCGCGGCCCGCCTGCTCACAATGAAGCCATCGCCGCGCACGGTCTCCGTGTTCGGCGCCGGGACCGAGCTTCCGGGTCCCGGGTGCCTCGCGTAGGCACCCCACACAGGAAGCACCAACACCGCCCCCTGCCTGAGCGCAGGGGGTGCCGTTTCAGGTCGTGGCGGCCGGCAGCCGCGTGACCAGCACCTGATCGATCTTGTGGTTGTCCACGTCGAGCACCTCGAAGCGCAGCCCCGCGTGCACCAGGCAGTCGGTGCGTCGCGGGATGCGACGCAGCATCACCATCAGGAAGCCCGCCAGCGTGTCGTACTGACCCTGCCGCGGCAGCGCGTCGAGGTCGAGCGCGCGCAGCACGTCCGGGATCGGCGTCAGGCCGTCGATCAGCCAGCTGCCGTCCTCGCGCTGCACGATCTGCTCCTCGGCCCAGGGTGACACCAGGTCGCCCATCACCGTGCTCATCACGTCGTTGAGCGTGATCACGCCGACGACCAGGCTGTACTCGTTCATGATGACCGCGAAGTCATCGTGCGCGGCACGGAACTGCTCGATCACCTCGCTGAGCGTGAGCCGGTCCGGGATCACCAGCACCTTCTGCAGCAGGCCCGGCGCGTCGAGCGCGATCGACTGCTCGTTGAGCACGCGGATCAGCAGGTCCTTGGCGTCGACGTAGCCGAGCACCCGGTCGATGTCGCCGTCGCAGACCAGGTAGGTCGAGTGCGGATCGGCGGTGATGCGCGCGCGGATCAGCTCCGGCGGGTCGTCGCGCAGGAAATGCACGATGCGGTCGCGCGCGGTCATCGCGCTCTCGACCGTGCGCGTGTCGAGCTCGAAGACGTTGGCGATCAGCTGCTGCTCCTCGTGCGCGAGCCCGCCGCCGGCGGCGCCGGCCTCGGCCATCGCGAGGATGTCGTCGTGGGTCACGCGGTCGTCGCGGGTGCCCTGCAGCCCGAACAGCGTGAACAGCGCATCGGCGGCCCGGTCGAACACCCAGGCCAGCGGCTTGAGCAGCCGGGTCAGCGTGTCCATCGGGCCGACCAGCGCCATCGCGACCGCCTCGGGCTTGCTGAGGCTCACGCGCTTGGGAAAGAGATCGGCGAACAGCACGAAGGCGGCCGTCACCAGCACGAAGGAGGCGACGAAGCCGAGCGTCGCCGCGGTCTCGGGCGTGAACAGGCCGCTCGCCGCGCGCGCCAGCGTCGGCGACAGCGCGCCCTCGCCGACGATGCCGCCGAGGATCGCGATCGCGTTCAAGCCAATCTGCACCACGGTGACGAAGTGGCCCGGGCGCTCCTGCACGTCGAGCACGCGCTGCGCGCGCGCGTCGCCCTCGTCGGCGATCTGGCGCAGCTTGACGCGCCGCGCCGCCGCCAGCGACAGCTCGGCCATCGAGAAGAACGCGCAGGCCGCGATCAGCGCGGCGATCACGAACAAGCTGGTGCCGAGGTCCATGGTCGCGGGCAGTGTAGCGAGGCCCGCGACAGCGGTGTTTCACGCGGGCCGCACGCGCCCCGACCGCCCCCCGGCACGGGCCACGCCGACTAGCGCGACTCGACCCGCCCCGCGCACCGCACGCCGCCGCCGAGCAGCCCCGCGACGCGCTGCACGAACATGTCGAAGTCGAGCGGCTTGGTCCAGTAGTCGATCGCGCCCGCCGCCCGCGCGGCCGCCACCTCGTCGGGCATGGCGCTGGCGGACAAGGCGACGACACGCGTCGCGCCGCCCCGGGCCTGCAGGCGCTCGAGCACGTCCAGCCCGCCCATGTCCGGCAGCCGCATGTCCAGCAGCACCAGGTCGGGCCGCAGCTGCTCGGCCAGCGCGACGCCGCTCGCGCCGTCCTCGGCCTGCACCAGCGTCACCGCGGGCCAGCGCGCCAGCAGTTGCTCGACGATCAGCGCATTGAGCGGGTTGTCTTCCACATAGAGCACGGTGCCGCGGGGCCCCGTCGCATCGCCGGCCTCGGAGGGCTGCGCGGGCAAGGCGGGCAGCGCCGACGCGCCGATCCAGCACGGCACCGACACCGTGACGCGGGTGCCCTCGCCCAGCGTGCTGTGGATGTCGATGCTGCCGTCCATCATCAGCAGCAGCTCCCGCGTCAGCGTCAGGCCGATGCCGGTGCCCTCGATGCCACCGTGCTGGCGCCCGAGCCGGTTGAAGGGTTCGTACAGGCAGGCGAGCTGCTCGGCATTCATGCCCAGACCGGTGTCCGCCACACACACCTGCAGGCGCGGGCCCTCGCAGGCCAGCGTCACGTGGATGGAGCCGCCCGGGCGGTTGTACTTGGCCGCGTTCGACAGCAGGTTCAGCAGCACCTGGCGCCAGCGCGTCGCGTCGACACGGATGCCGCAGCCGACACGCGCGGGCGGACCGATCAGGCGCACGCCGTGACGCTCGGCGAGCGAGCGGCTGAGCATCAGCGCCTCGTCGACGGACGCATCGACATCGACGCTGCCGACCTGCAGCTGCAGCGCGCCGGCCTCGATGCGCGACACGTCGAGCACGTCGTTGATCAGCGCCAGCAAGTGCCAGCCGGCCGTGCGGATGTGGTCGATCTGGCCGCGCTGGCGCTCCGTCAAGGGCTCGCCCGAGGCCTGCAGCAGCTGCGCGAAGCCGAGCACCGCGTTCAGTGGCGTGCGCAGCTCGTGGCTCATGCGCGACAGGAACTCGGTCTTCGCACGGCTCGCGGCCTCGGCCGCGCGCTGGGCCTCCAGCGCGGCGGCGGCGCGGCGTGTCTCGGTGACGTCGCGCAGCACCACGGTCATCAGCGCCTCGTCCCCCTCGCCGAGCCGCGAGATGGCCGCCTCGATCGGGAACTCCTCGCCATTGGTGCGCAGGCCGGTCAGCACGTGCATCGCGCCCATGCGCCGCTGCGTGCTGCCGGTGTGCGCGAACTCGTCGACATGCCGGGCGTGGCGCTCGCGCACGCGCATCGGGATGAAACGCTCCAGCGGCTGACCGATCGCCTGCGGCGGCTCGATGTCGAAGATGCCGGCGGCCGCGCGGTTGAACACCACGATGCGCTGCTCGACGTCGACCGTGATGATGGCGTCCATCGCCGTCTCGACGATGCCGCTGAGCTGCAGCTCGCGCGCGTGCAGCGCCTCGCTGGACTGCTTCGAGGCCGTGATGTCCTCGGCCACGCCACCGACGGCCACCGGCTCGCCATCGGGCCCGAGCAGCACCGACGCGCGGTCGCGCACCCAGCGCCAGCGGCCGTCGGCATGGCGGATGCGGTACTCGATGTGCTGGCGCGCATCGCGCAGGCCCAGTCCGGCCGCGCTGCGCTCGACCATGGCGCGGTCGTCGGGATGCACGACCGCCAGCCACAGCCGCGGGTCGGCGAGGAAGTCCTGGGCCGGACGGCCGTAGACCGTCTCGGTCGCGGGGCTGACGTAGAGCACCTCGCGCCCGTCCAGCGACGTGAACCAGGCAACCTCGGAGAGGTTGGACATCAGGTGCCGCCAGCGGGCCTCGCGCACCGCCAGATCACGCGCCTGCACCCGGAGCCGGCGGCTCTGCGCCAGCAGGCTGCTGCGGGTCCGGCCGATCAGCAGGAACACCAAGCCCGCGGTCACGAGCACGAAGGCGAAGCCCTTGAACTCCTCGGCCCACTGCAGTTGCTCGCGCGTCAGCGGCAAGGCCGCGAGGCCCCGGCTCGAGCCGATCACCCAGGCCCCGGCGATCGCGAGATAGGCCAGCGCGCAACCGGCCGCGAACAGCCACGCGCCGCGCCGCTCGGCGCTCGGCAACGCCTCCTCCGGCGTGTCGTGCGGCTCGCGGGCGGTTGTCATCAGGCTGGCAGTATGCCGGCGGCGCGCCGGCCTTGCTCGCGTTGCATCCGCAAGGCCCGGCGCCGGGTCGACGCGGCCCGATTCGCTATGCTGCCGGGCTTTTGCAGCCTTCCAGGACGCCCACGATGATCACGACCCCCTCCGGCCTGCAGTACGAGGACTCCACCGCCGGCACCGGCTCGACCGCCACCGCCGGCCGCTCGGTGCGGGTGCACTACACCGGCTGGCTCTACCAGGACGGCGTCGCCAGCCGCAAGTTCGACTCAAGCAAGGACCGTGGCGACCCGTTCGAGTTTCCGCTCGGCGCCGGCATGGTGATCGCCGGCTGGGACGAGGGCGTGGCAGGCATGCAGGTCGGCGGCACGCGCCGCCTGGTGATCCCGCCTCAGCTCGGCTACGGCGCGCGCGGCGCCGGCGGCGTGATCCCGCCGAACGCGACGCTGCTGTTCGAGGTCGAGCTGCTCGGCCTCGCCTGATCGGACGCGGCCGGGGCCTCGGCCATCGCGAGGATGTCGTCGTGGGTCACGCGGTCGTCGCGGGTGCCCTGCAGCCCGAACAGCGTGAACAGCGCATCGGCGGCCCGGTCGAACACCCAGGCCAGCGGCTTGAGCAGCCGGGTCAGCGTGTCCATCGGGCCGACCAGCACGAAGGAGGCGACGAAGCCGAGCGTCGCCGCGGTCTCGGGCGTGAACAAGCCGCTCGCCGCGCGCGCCAGCGTCGGCGTCTGGCGCAGCTTGACGCGCCGCGCCGCCGCCAGCGACAGCTCGGCCATCGAGAAGAACGCGCGGGCCGCGATCAGCGCGGCGATCACGAACAAGCGAGCCCGCCTGGCGCGCTCAGCGCGGCGCAGGCAGGCCCTCGCACTGCACTGCGCTGCGCGCGCCGAGCAGATGCGTTATGCGTTGCGCGAACATCTCGAAGTCCAGCGGCTTAGTCCAGTAGTCGATCGCACCGGCGGTCTTGGCGGCCGACACTTCGTCGGACATCGCGCTGGCGGACAGGGCGACGACTGGCACGGCGATGCTGCGGGCGCGCAATCGCTCGAGCACGTCCAGCCCGTTCATATCAGGCAGATGCATGTCGAGCAGCACCAGGTCGGGACGCAGCTGGTCGGCCAGCGCCACACCGGTCGCGCCGTCCTCGGCCTGCACCAGCATCACCTTGGGCCACCGAGCCAGCAGCTGCTCGACGATCAGCGTATTGACCGGGTTGTCTTCGATATAGAGCACGGTCCCGCGCGGCGGCGTCACGCAATCGGCCGAGGCGAGTGGTAGCGCCGCGGCCGGGGCTGCCGACAACTTGCCGCCGCGCGGCACGGAGACCGTGACGCGAGTACCTTCGCCCGGCGTGCTCTGTACCTCGATACGGCCGTCCATCATTAGCAGCAGCTCGCGCGTCAGCGTCAGACCGATGCCAGTGCCCTCGATGCCGCCGTGCTGACGGCCGAGGCGGTTGAAGGGCTCGTACAGACGCGCGAGCTGGTCGGCGCTCATGCCCAGCCCAGTGTCGGCCACGCAGACCTGCAGCCGCTCGCCATCGCTGGCCAGCGTCACCTCGATGAGCCCCCCGGGGCGGTTGTACTTGGTCGCGTTCGACAGCAGGTTCAGCAGCACCTGGCGCCAGCGCGTCGCATCGACGCGGATGCTGCAGTCGGCGCGCGCGGTCGGGCCGACGAGGCGCACACCGTGGCGCTCGGCAAGCGAGCGACTGAGTGCCATCGCCTCGTCCACTGAGGCATAGGCGTCGACATCGCCGGCCTGAATCTGCAGCGCGCCGGCCTCGATGCGTGAGACGTCGAGCACATCGTTGATCAGCGCTAGCAGGTGCCAGCCAGCCATGCGGATGTGCTCGATCTGAGCACACTGGCGCTCGCTCAGCGGCTCGCCCGAGGCCTGCAGCAGCTGCGCGAAGCCAAGTACCGCGTTCAATGGCGTGCGCAGCTCGTGGCTCATGCGCGACAAGAACTCGGTTTTCGCGAGGCTCGCGGCCTCAGCCACGCGCTGGGCCTCCAGAGCAGCGGCGGCGCGCCGCGTCTCCGTGACGTCGCGCAGCACGACGGTCATCAGCGCCTCGCCCCCCTCTCCGAACCGGGAGATGGCCGCCTCGATCGGAAACTCCTCGCCGTCGGCGCGCAGGCCCGCCAGCACGTGCATCGCGCCCATGCGCCGGTTCGTGCTTCCCGTGCGCGCGAAGCTGTCCACGTACTGCCCATGCCGCTCGCGTGCCCGCATCGGGATGAATCGCTCAAGCCGCTGGCCCAGCACCTGTTCTGGATCGACGCGGAAGATGGCGCCCGCCGCCTGGTTGAACACCACGATGCTCTGTGCAGCGTCGACGGTGATGATCGCGTCCATCGCCGTCGCGACAATACTGCTGTACTGCTGCTCGCTCTTGGCCAATGCCTGGATGCTCAGCGTCATCTCCGTGATGTCCTCGACCACACCACCGATCACCATCAACAAGCTGTCGCTATCTGGTGCTTCTTCGTAGAGCGCCGAGGCACGGCAACGCACCCAGCGCCAGTCTCCGTCAGAGTGACGAATGCGGTAGTCGCATGAGCTTGTCGCGCCGAACTCCCTGATGTCTGCAGCATGGCGTTCAACCCGAGCTCGATCTTCAGGGTGCACGACTTCGATCCACAGTCGCGGGTTAGTGAAGAAGTCCTGTGCCGGCCGGCCATAGATGGGCTCGGTTGCTGCGTTGACATACAGCATCTCGCGACCGTCGTGCGACGCAAACCAAACGACAGCAGACAAGTTGTCCATCAGGTGCTGCCAGCGTGCTTCGCGCTGCATAAGCTCGCGGTTCTTTGTGGTCAGCAGAAAGAAGCTGAAGCGGATGATCAGAGCGATCACCAATGCGCTTGCCACGACAAGAACACCGTCCTTGGCCGCCTCAGCCAACACCAACTGCCTAGCCGGCAGAGGCAGCTCACTGAGCAAATTGCTCATGCCACGCATCCATGCGGCAGCGAACAGTACATAAGCTAACGTGCAGCCAGCTAGGAGCCCCCACTCTCTAAGCCGCTTGGCGCGCGTTTCTCGCCTGGAAAGCGGCTGTCGAAGCCGAAGTAGGCGAGCTGCTCGGGGACCGAACTCGTCGGCTTTCCCCATTGGCTTTCCCCTTCGGCTTTCCCCGTCTTTTTTTGTGGGATTGACAATTAGCATATAAGAATTGTCGCCCAACAGCGGCACCCCCTCTGATGGCAAGCAGCCCGGATCGGTCGTGGTCTGCATTGGCAGCGAATTTCCAATACCTACCGCCCCACGATGATCACGACCCCCTCCGGCCTGCAGTACGAGGACTCCACCGCCGGCA